>CAMDCZ010000001.1 GCA_945890735.1 Bordetella parapertussis
GGTGGCGTCGGACCCATGTTGGGCCAAGCCCACCATTTCCGTATTTACGCGCCCGAAAAAGTGCCCTACGCGATCAACCGCTATACCAACGAAGCCCGGCGTTTGTATGGCGTGATGGACAAGCAACTGGCCTTGCACCCTTACATGGCTGGCAAAACCTATTCGATTGCAGACATCGCTATCTTCCCGTGGCTGCGCAGTTGGAAAAACCAAGGCATTGATTGGGCCGACTACCCTCGTCTCAAAGAATGGTTTGACACAGTGCGTGAGCGCCCAGCGGTCCAAAGAGGCTGTGCAGTTTTGGCGGCATCGCAAACACCCTTGCAAGACGATCAAAAGGCCATGGAAACCTTGTTTGGCAAGGCGCAGTATCAAAAGCGGTGAAATGACCAGGCGTCAATGAAAAAATTTGACGATGGTGTTTTGTATGTTGCCGCAACCGATGGATGTTGATGTTCCGTTACTGACATAGATGTAGTTGTTTCGGACAGCGATGCCAGCGCTTGCGCACAACCAATTCGGGTCACGTTTGAATTCCGTGACCACTGATTCGTTGGTTATTTTTGCAATCCAACTGGATGCGCCCCCAACAGTTCCAAAATTAACCACATACATATCCTCGCCATCAAAAGCTATGCCATTGGGCTTTTCTAAGGCCAGGCCGCTTAACACAAGCTTTGTCACTGAAGTTGTTCCCTGAGTGATTTTGTAAATGTCACCCTCATCCGTGGTGAAGTAAATGAAGCCATTTTTATATGCGAAACCCTTTGGTGTTCCTGAATTGGAAACATTGCCAGACCAACTCGAATAGGCAGAGGCCGCACTGAAACCGATGGTGGGCGTTCGACCTCCGAGCGTACTGACGTCAGAAGCATATAAGTTGGCGTTTGCATCAAAGACAAATCCATAGTGACTTCCGATCGGCAGAGCCAAAGCGACGGGCGTCAAGCTTGTGATGGATGGAAGACCAGATGAGGGAATAGCTGACACATAAACAACCCCAGCAGGTGATGCAGCCAAACCAATGGCATTGGTTAGTCCATTGAAACCAACATTTCTGAGTTGGTCAGTCGAATCGATACTCAAGACACCATTGACGCCAATGCCGTTTTGGTTGGCGACATAAATCAGTCCACCACTCTGAACCATCAATTTGGGTGAATTGATAACAGCATCAGCCGAGACCAAGTGAGGGTGACCAGTGGGCTCACTCACAGATGAGCCACCTCCCCCACACCCCGCGATCAAGCCCACGGCGCAGAGTGTCAAGGTGGTCAAAAAGTGGGCAGGCGTCATATCTACTGTTTCGGTTCAAGGTCAATTGCCTTGAGTCGATAATACCCCCATGCCATTAACCTTCATGAACATGCCCCATCACCGTTCTCATGCGCTGGCCGCTCTTTTATTGGTTGTGACCCTTGCAGGATGCTCTGACGACAAGCCTGTGTCTGAAGGCAAGTTCAAACCCATCCCTGAAAAGCGCGAGGCCAGTGAAGAGAATTTTTCTCGAAGGGTGGAAGCCGTGCTCAATGAAGGCATCGAAAGCGCAGAAGGCAAAGAAGAAGCGCCACGCGCCTCGAAGGCCCGCCCGCCCAATTCAGGCAAAGACCCGATGATTCGCTTGACCAAGGACTTGATGCCCATGGGCGAGGTGGTTTATCACAACGACAAATTGGACTATTACGAATGCACTGGACTGGTCGCACCATGGTTCTTAGAGCTGGTGGTTGCGGAAATGAATTACTTCAACGAGCTCTCTGAGCTGCCGTTTGTGGACCCCAAAACTTGCATCGTGACCCTGGGCACGGAGAAAAGCCTGACGCCTGGCCGTCTTGGCATCCAGTTGTTTGAAAACGCAAGGCAATTTGAGCGCTGTATCAAGTACGAGGAATGCCCGGTGTTCAGGACCGTGAACTTTGTGCCCAATCGGACAGCGATCATGCGGTCTTACTTCTTTTCGGATGTCAGCCGCCAACTGATTCAACACCACTGTGTCTCCGATACGGGTAAATGGCACCGTGACCAGACCTGTTACACGGTAGAGACCCCTTAGTGGTGGACTCAAGACCGGGTGATTGCTGCCGATCATTGAAGACGACCTGAGCCAAAGCCATGAAAAAATCCACCCTAATGCTGCGTTCGTTGATTTTGCTGTTGGCCCTTGGCAGCGCAAGCATGTCATGGGCTGACGCTACCAAGCCAGCCCCGGCCAAAGAAGAAAAGAAGGCAGACGCCAAGCCCGCGCCTGCCAAGGAAGAAAAGAAGGCCGATGCCGATGCCCCAGCGGCCTCTGATCGCCCAAAGCGCACATTTGAAGGGCAAGAGCCTTTGTTTTATTTCGACTCCAAGCGTCGACCGTATATCGAGCCGTTTCACAAAACCGATACAGAAGAATACTTTATTTGTCGTGGTGTGATTGGTGAGTGGTACCGACAATTACTGGCGCAAGAAGCCAATATGCTGGCTGAAAAAGACGGCCTGAACACTGTCTCTGGTTCAACCTGTGCGGTTCGATTGGTTGCAACCAACTCTGGCAAAAAACTGCCCATTGTCTCGATCGAGCTGTATGTCAATTCCAATGTCATGCGTTCGTGCATTTTGGGAGACAGTTGCCCGCAATCGCGAACCGCCATCATGTACGTGCTGAACAAAACGCTCTACCGAAGCTATTTCATCACTGACAGTGAAAAGAAAATACGCCGCTATTACTGTCTGGACAACAAGAGCAATATTTTGGCCAAAGAAGAATGTTGGTACCACTTCTTTGACAAAGCCGCCAAAGAAAAACCCAGCGGTGATGGTCATGGCCACTGATGCCGATTGGCCTGCCCGGAGGGGATCGAACCCCCGACCCACAGCTTAGAAGGCTGTTGCTCTATCCAACTGAGCTACGGGCAGAAAAAAGAAAAAAGGCTCCGAGAGGAGCCTTTTCTGTTTGTTGGTCGGGGCGATAGGATTCGAACCTACGACCCTCTGGTCCCAAACCAGATGCGCTACCAGACTGCGCTACGCCCCGAAGTCGGTGATTCTACCCGCACAAACCCGCGCCTGGGGAGGCAAGCGCAAAAGATGCACTTTTTTGCACCCAGTCGTACGCAATAATCTGCATTCATTCTGTTCCCAGGTGTCCCTACAAGTGATGCAACTCAGTCAATCAGACCACAGCGTGGTGCCGCCCTCAGTGGTGATTCCCCAGGTCTACAACGCCGCAGCTGACTTGCTGCTGAGGCACGCACACAGATCGCAGAAAACAGCCTATGTCGATGCGCTCAGTGGTGAAAAATTGTCCTACGCACAGCTCAACGAGCAGGCGCACCGGTTTGCACAGGGTTTACAAGACCTGGGCTTTGAACAAGAGCAAAGGGTGTTGCTGTGCATGCACGACAACCTGCACTGGCCGGTGGCTTTTTTGGGCTGCATTTTGGCTGGCGTGGTGCCGATTGCGGTCAATACCTTGCTCACTTCTCATGACTACCAGTTCATGTTGCGCGATTCGCGTGCCCATGGCTTGATCGTCTCCAAGGCCTTGTGGCCCTTGTTCGATGCCATCTTGCCTCAGGTGATGGGGTTGAAACAGGTCATCATTGAAGGGGGCGACAGCGGCATGCCCGGCATTGCATTGGCACAACTGCTCGCGCAATCCACGCCAATGCAGCAATGTGCACCCACGCTGGCTGACGATGTGTGTTTTTGGCTTTACTCCAGCGGCTCAACTGGCTCACCCAAAGGCACCTTGCATTTGCACAGCCATGTGGTGCAAACAGCCGAACTCTACGGACGTGCAGTGTTGGGCCTGAATGAAGATGACGTGGTGTACTCCGCAGCCAAGTTGTTTTTTGCCTATGGCTTGGGGAACGCCCTGAGCTTTCCGCTGGCGGTCGGCGCGACGACTGTTTTGCTGAGTGCGCGACCCGCGCCCAAGGATGTCTTCACCCTTTTGGTCCAATACCAACCCACCGTCTTCTACGGCGTACCCACCTTGTTTGCCAGCTTGCTGGCGGATGAGCAACGCCCAGGCAAGTCAGCATTGAATTTGCGGGTCTGCACCAGCGCTGGTGAAGCCTTGCCTGCCGAGATTGGCAAAAAATGGCATGCCGAATTTGGTGTGGACATTTTGGATGGCATTGGCTCGACGGAGATGCTGCATATCTTTTTGTCTAACCGCCCGGGGCGTGTGCGCTATGGCACGACCGGCGAAGTCGTGCCCGGCTACGCCCTGCGCTTGGTCAATGACGAAGGTCAACCGTGCGCCGATGGTGAACTGGGCGAACTGCAAATCAGCGGCCCATCAGCGGCGATCATGTATTGGAACAACCGCGAAAAAACCAAACACACCTTTGCCGGTGAATGGACACGCAGCGGCGACAAATACAGCCGCGACGCTGATGGTTACTACACCTATGGTGGACGCAGCGACGACATGCTGAAAGTCGGTGGGATTTACGTCTCCCCCTTTGAAGTCGAGGCATCTCTGATGACACATCCCAGCGTGCTCGAGGCTGCGGTGATTGGCGCACCTGACGAAGATGGTTTGATCAAGCCCAAGGCCTATGTGGTGCTCAAACCAGGCGCGCAGTTGGACGAAGCCACCATCAAAGCCCATGTGAAATCGCAACTGGCCCCCTACAAATACCCGCGTTGGGTGGCGTTCATTGCCGAATTGCCCAAAACCGCGACTGGCAAAATCCAGCGGTTTAAACTGCGAGCTGCACCCTGACAACCATACTGCCCCTGAATGGAGTCCCCCATGACCACCCGCCGACTTGTTCTCACCCGCTCAGCTGCTTTGTTGGGCGCTGCCAGCGCTGGTTTGCTCCAGCCTGTGCATGCCCAAAGCAACAAGGTTCGCATAGGCTTGATGTTGCCCTACACAGGCACCTTTGCCCAACTCGGCCAGGCATGTGACAACGGGTTTCGCATGGCGCTGGAAGAAAAAGGCAACAAGCTGGGTGGTCGCGATGTCGAATTTTTCAAAGTTGACGATGAGTCTGAACCGTCCAAAGGCGTGGAAAACGCCAACAAATTGGTGCAGCGTGACAAAGTCGATGTGCTGATTGGCACGGTTCACTCTGGCGTGCAAATGGGCATCCACAAAGTCGCGCGTGAAACCGGTGTCCTCAACATCATCCCTAACGCCGGCATGCATGCAGCCACCCGCGCTTTGTGTGCACCCAATGTGTTTCGAACCTCCTTCACCAACAGCCAACCCACCTTGGCCTTGGGCAAGGCCATGGTTGCCAAAGGCCACAAAAAAGCGGTTTGGATCACCTGGAAATACGCCGCTGGTGACGAGGCGGGCGAAGGCTTCAAAGAAGGCTACTTGGCATCAGGTGGGACCATTGTCAAAGAGTTGGGTTTGCCTTTTCCAAACGTGGAATTCCAAGCCCTTTTGACTGAAATTGCATCGATCAAACCCGACGCGGTTGCTTGCTTCTTCTCCGGCGGCGGCGCCTCTAAGTTCATTCGCGACTACGCAGCCGCTGGCCTGAAAGGCAAAATTCCTCTTTATGGCTCTGGCTTCTTGACCGAGGGCCTGCTCGATGATGACCTGGCACCTTCTGCGCAAGGCATCATGACCACCCTGCACTACAGCACCTCATTGGCCACCAAACGCAACGATGCGTTTCGCCTGGCCTATGCCAAAAAATTCAAGATGCAACCGGACGTCTACGCGGTACAAGGCTACGACGCTGGGCAATTGCTGGTCCAAGGCGCAGATGCAGTCAAGGGAGACTTCTCCAACAAAAAAGCCTTGCATGCCGCTTTGGAAGCAGCCGTGATTGACAGCCCGCGTGGCAAATTCACCATGAGCAAAGCACACAACCCAGTGCAAGACATGTACCTGCGTGAAGTCAAAGGCAAGGAAAACGTGGTGCTGGGTGTGGCTGCCAAAGCTTTGTCTGACTCGGGTGCTGGCTGCAAAATGCTCTGATGGATTTCGCTAATTTCTCCATCCAACTGCTCAACGGCGTTCAGTACGGATTGCTCTTGTTCCTGCTGGCTGCAGGTCTAACCCTGATCTTTGGCATCATGGGTGTGGTCAATTTGGCCCATGGCAGTTTTTACATGATTGGCGCGTATTTGGCCTATGCCCTGACGGGTGCTTGGGACAGCTTGGCTTTGGCCGTGGTGGTGGGCACCCTGATCAGCATTGCCTTGGGCTGGGGCTTGGAGAAACTGCTGTTTCGCCATTTCTACCACCGACCTCACCTGGACCAGGTCTTGCTCACCTTTGGCTTGATCTACATCTTTGAAGAACTGCGCTCCATGCTGTGGGGTGATGATGTTCACAGCGTGGGTGTGCCTGAAGCCCTGAACTGGTCTATCGCGCTCACCGACACCTTGTCTTACCCTGCCTACCGTTTGTTCATGCTCGCGATCTGTACCTTGCTGGCGCTGGGCTTGTGGTTGCTCATCAGCAAAACCAAGCTTGGCATGAAAATCCGCGCGGGCGCGTTCAACAGCGACATGGCGCAAGCCTTGGGTATCAACATCGTGCGCTTGCATGCCTTGGTTTTCGCGATGGGTGTCGCCTTGGCCGCGCTGGGTGGCATGTTGATCGCCCCCTTGTCCAGCGTCTACCCCCACATGGGCTCCCAAGTCTTGATCATGTGCTTTGTGGTGGTCGTGATCGGTGGGATTGGTTCCGTGCGCGGTGCGCTGACCGCTGCCTTGCTGGTGGGCTTGGTGGACACTTTTGGCAAGGTCTTGTTGCCGCAGTTCGCCAGCATGCTGGTCTATGTCCTGATGGCACTGGTGCTGCTGTACAAACCCGAAGGCCTGTTCAAACAATGAGCGCACCCCAAGCCCATCTCGAATCTTTGCCACGCAGCGTTCAGCTGTTGATGGTCCTGGGGCTGATCGCCCTGGTGGCTTTCCCATTTGCTGGTCAAGACTTCTACACCCAGATGGTCACCAGGATGATGATCCTGGCCATCTTCGCCATGAGCTTGGATTTGCTGCAAGGCATCACCGGCTTGGTGTCTTTGGGGCACGCGGCTTATTTTGGTTTGGCAGGCTATGTCTTGGCATTCATGTCGCCAGCCGATGCCGGTGCCAGTTGGCTCACCACCCTGCCCTTGGCCATGCTGGGCTCGGGCTTGGCCGCTTTGGTGATCGGCTTCTTTGTGGTGCGCACCCAAGGGATTTACTTCATCATGGTGACCATGGCTTTTGCGCAAATGATGTATTACCTGTTTTTTGACAACAAAGGCTTGGGCGGCTCTGATGGCATGTACATCAATGTGCGTCCAGCCGCGCTCGGCTTGGACCTGGAAAACAAACTGGTGTTGTATTACTTCACCTTGGCCTGTTTGTGCGTCACTTATCAGTTTTTACGTCGCTTGTTGTGGAGCCCGTTTGGCCGCACCTTGAACGGTATCCGGCTCAACGAACACCGTACCCAAGCCCTTGGCTATGACAGTTTTTCCTACAAGCTCACCGCCTTCACTTTGGCTGGCGCACTGGCCGGGTTGGCGGGCTACCTGTGGGCCGCGCAAACGGGCTATGTCAACCCAGAGTTGATGGGGTTTCACATGAGCGCGCACGCGATCATGATGGTGATTTTGGGCGGTATGGGCAATGTGGCTGGTGCTTTGATCGGCGCGTTTGGCTTTGAGTTGTTCTTGCACTTGTTCAAAGACTTGCCCAAGGTCGGTGATTTTGATCTGGGCAAACACTGGCAACTCTGGATGGGCTCGCTGATCGTGTTGGTGGTCATCGTTGCACCCCAAGGCCTGATGGGCTTGCTGCGCCCCAGGAGCAAAGATGACTGAACCCTTGTTAGAAGCCAAGCAACTGAGCAAACGATTTGGCGGTTTGCTGGCGGTCAATGGTGTGTCTTTGTCATTGCACAAAGACCAGTTGCACGCGGTGATCGGCCCCAACGGTGCTGGCAAAACCACTCTCACCCATTTGCTGAGCGGTGACATTCCCGCCACCAGCGGTGAGCTTTGGCTCAAAGGCCAATCGGTGAGCGGTTGGCCGCACCACCGCCTGTCTTTGCACGGCTTGGGTCGCAGCTATCAAAAAACCAATGTCTTCTTGCCGCTGACTGTCTGGGAAAACCTGATGCTGGCAGCCCAGGCACGTAATGCCCATGCGCCTTTCAATCCGCTGGCCTGGTTCAAACGTGCAGACCACAACCAAGCCGTGGTGGCCCGAGCAGACCGCGCCTTGCACCTTTCTGGCTTGGCCTTGGTACGCGACAAAACAGCGGCCATCTTGAGTCACGGGATTCAACGCCAACTGGAAATTGCGATGGTGCTTGCAACCGAACCCGATGTGTTGTTGCTCGACGAACCACTGGCAGGCATGGGTGCGGCTGAAGCCGAAACCATGGTGGAACTGTTGCAGGCCTTGAAAAAAGACCACGCCATGTTGTTGGTCGAGCATGACATGGACGCGGTGTTCGCGCTGGCCGATGTCCTGACGGTGATGGTGAACGGCACCGTGATTGCCAGTGGCACGCCCGAGGCCATCCGAAGCGATGCCAAAGTACAAGCGGCCTACTTGGGAGAGGCTACACCATGAGCAACAGCCTGCTCGAGGTTCATGGCCTCAACACCTACTACGGTGCCAGCCACGTGCTGCGCAACCTGGACTTCAAGGTCGAGCGCGGACAAACCGTTGGCCTCATGGGCCGCAACGGCATGGGCAAGTCAACCTTGCTCAAAAGCATCACTGGCTTGGTCAAAGCCCAAAGTGGTGACATCAGCTTCCAGGCGCGGGCGATTCGAGGCCAAACGCCGTACGACATCGCCAACCAAGGCATGGCCTATGTGCCTGAAGGGCGCGGTATTTTTGGCAACCTGAGCGTGCATGAAAACCTGGTGATGGCCGCACGCGCTGGTGTGCGTGGTCAACAAGACTGGACCTACCAACGGGTCTTGGACACCTTCCCTCGCTTGGGCGAGCGCCTGAGCCATGGCGGCCAGCAACTCAGTGGCGGCGAGCAGCAAATGCTCAGCATCGGTCGTGCCTTGATGACCAACCCTGATTTGCTGCTGTTGGATGAAGCCACGGAAGGTCTGGCACCTTTGATCGCCATGGATATTTGGCGCATTTGCGCACTCATTGCCAAGTCAGGCATCAGCACCGTGATCGTCGATAAAAACTGGCAGCACGTGACCCAAATCACCCAACACAACGTGATTTTGGTCAAGGGCGAAGTCGTTTTCCAAGGTTCCAGCGCCGACCTGCTGAGCCAGCCTGATGTCTTGAATCAACACCTCGGCGTTTGAGCATGTCCAACAGCCGCACCCAAGTCGCCATCATCGGCGCAGGCCCATCGGGCCTGTTGTTAGGTGCCTTGCTGCACAAAGCGGGCATCGACCACGTGATCATTGAAAGACAAAGCCCGGCATATGTGTTGGGCCGCATCCGCGCAGGCATCTTGGAACAAGTGACCGTGGATCTCCTGCACGAAGCAGGTGTGGGTGCTGGTGTCGCCCATGGCGGCACGGTTCACCACAGCATCGAGCTGGTGTTCAAAAACACACGTCATCCGATCGAAGTCACCCAGCTCACGGGCGGCAAAGTGGTGACGGCTTATGGGCAAACCGAGGTCACAAACGACTTGATGCAACAGCGCACCCACTTGGGCTTGCAGACCGTGTACGAGGCGCAAGACGTCCGCCTGGAAGGTTTTGATGGCACGACGCCTGCGGTCCATTACCAACAAGACGGTGTGTCACACGTCTTGCACTGTGAATTCATCGCTGGTTGCGACGGCTTTCATGGTGTGGCCAGGGCCAGTGTGCCCCCAAGCGCGATCACCGAGTATGAAAAGGTCTACCCCTTCGGCTGGTTGGGCGTGTTGGCAGATGTGCCGCCTGTTTCCAGCCATGCGATTGTGTACGCCAACAGCGACCGAGGCTTTGCGCTTTGCTCGATGCGCAGTATGACCCGCAGTCGTTACTACGTGCAGTGCCCTCTGACTGACAAGGTGGAGGATTGGTCTGACCAACGCTTTTGGGATGAACTGCGCAAGCGACTGGACCCCGAGATGGCCGAGCGCATGGTGATTGGCCCTTCGATTGAGAAAAGCATTGCCCCGCTGCGCAGCTTTGTCGCCGAACCGATGCGCTTTGGGCGATTGTTTTTGGCGGGGGACGCGGCCCACATCGTGCCGCCCACCGGCGCCAAGGGGTTGAACTTGGCTGCCAGTGATGTGAAATACCTCAGCAGCGCCTTGATAGAACATTTCATCGAGAAAAGCGATGCTGGCATTGATCACTATTCCCAGCGAGCCTTGGCCCGTATTTGGCGTGCCGAGCGTTTTTCCTGGTGGCTCACCACCTTGATGCACCGCTTCCCAGACAGCGCAGGCTTTGGGCAAAAAATGCAAGAGGCAGAGTTGGACTACCTGGTGCACAGCCAGGCCTTGTCTACCTCGTTGGCTGAAAACTATGTCGGGCTGCCCTTGGACTTTGCTGGCTGACCGGGATCGGCCTTATATATATAGAGCAGAAAAAATGTCCCAAGGAAAACCCCCTGTCCAAGCCACCGACAAAACCCTGTCTGGCGTTCGCATCCTGAGCGTGGCGCTCAACCTGCCCGGCCCCGCCGCCTTGATGCGCCTGGCCGACATGGGCGCCAAGTGCACCAAGCTCGAACCCTTGCCACCCAAGGACATGCCCAAAGGCAGCCCATCCGATCCCATGGGTTTGTATGCCCCCCATGCCTACACCGAACTGCACAGCAGGGTCACAGTGGTCCAGGCAGACTTGAAAACCGACAAAGGCCAAGCCCAACTGGTCAAACGCTTGGCCAATACCGATGTGCTGCTGACCTCGTTTCGCCCTTCAGCCCTCAAAAAGCTGGGCATGGCTTGGCCTGACTTGCACGCCCAGTTTCCAGCCCTGAACATGGTGAGCATCGTCGGCTCCCCTGGTGCTGGGGCTGAAATCCCAGGGCATGACCTGACCTACCTGGCCGCCAACGGTTTGGTGAGCGGCCTGGCTCTGCCCGCCACCTTGTTCGCCGACATGGCGGGATCGCTTCAAGCCAGCGAGGCGGTACTCAAAGCGCTTTGGCAACGGGCAAAACCTGGCCGCAGCCAAGGCAAAGGCGTGTTTCACGAAGTGGCTTTGGAAGACGCGGCGGGCTATTTGGCCCTGCCCAGGCACTGGGGCTTGACCGCGCCCAAGGGTTCTGTCGGCGGTGTCCATGCCGGGTACCAGGTGTATCCATGCGCCAATGGCCGGGTTGCAGTGGCCGCGCTTGAACCACACTTTGCCGCCAAGTTGCTCGAGGTTGCAGGCCTGGCTTCTGTGAAAAAACCTGCGGTACCCCATGCTTCCAAGCGCCGCGACCCGATGTTGCTGCCGGCCACCCGAGCCAAGCTGGCCGTGTATTTTGCTGGCCTGACACGCAAGCAGTTGGACAAACTGGCTGTCCAACATGACTTGCCTTTGATGAGCCTGCCTGCCTGAAACAGGGTTGGTGTGACCAGCGTCATGACGAAGGTGTCAATTTGACTGGCATCTTTATTGCTTTTCCTGAAAAATTTCATTTCAAGGAATACAGCATGACACCCCACACCTCATTGGTTATCTACAACACCACCATGTCTCCCCAAGAGCTGATCGCCAAAGCCGAGCAACTCGACCATGCTGGCCAAACCCATGAAGCCCTGGAGTTGTACCGCCACTGGTTGAAGCACGACCGCAGCCACAACAAATACTCGGTCTGGTTCAACTACGGCTGGTTGCTGCAAAAACAAAACCTGCAAGAAGAAGCCTCACAAGCCTACGACCAGGTGATCCACTGCTATGCAGACCACTTATCGAGCACGACCGCTGCTTACGCTTAAAGCCAACAAGCTGTTTGACCGCCGCTTGCATGGCTGACACGCAAGCGACGCAGTCCATCAGCGGGTCTTTTTAGGCGGCAAACCGGTGTGTTGGGTCAGGATTTTGCCGGGCGCAGCCTTCACCCGCCCTTGTGTCACCGGAGAGGTTTTTGCGGCGGCGGAGGTGCTGTTTTTGCGACGACTGCTGGTGTAGCCCTCGGTGTTGAGCGGCTGAAATCGCGGGATCAAATGCTGTTTGCCGTTGCCAATCAGGTCCGCGTGTCCCATGGCTTTCAAGGCCTCGCGCAACAGCGGCCAGTTGTTCGGGTCGTGGTAGCGCAAAAACGCCTTGTGCAATCGACGACGCTTTTCGCCACGCACGATATCGACCGCCTCACTCTCGCGCCCGACCCGCTTCAAAGGGTTCTTGCCAGAGTGATACATCGCCGTGGCCGTGGCCATGGGGCTCGGATAAAACGTCTGCACCTGGTCGGCGCGAAAACCGTTCTTCTTTAACCAAACCGCCAGATGCATCATGTCCTCATCGCGGGTGCCGGGGTGCGCTGCGATGAAGTAGGGAATCAGGTATTGCTTTTTGCCCGCTTCGGCGCTGTACTTGTCAAACATCTGCTTGAAGCGGTCGTAGCTGCCAATGCCTGGCTTCATCATCATCGACAGCGGGCTGCCTTCGGTGTGCTCGGGCGCGATTTTCAAATAGCCGCCCACATGGTGCTGCACCAACTCTTTCACATACTCGGGGCTTTCCACCGCCAGGTCATAACGCAGGCCTGAACCGATCAAGATTTTTTTCACGCCACGCAAGGCACGCGCTTTGCGGTAGAGCTGGATCAGCGGCGCATGGCTGGTGTTGAGGTTTTGGCAAATGCCGGGGAACACACAACTGGGTTTGCGACACGCGGCTTCAATCTCAGGCGTTTTGCAGCCGATGCGGTACATGTTGGCTGTCGGACCGCCCAAGTCACTCACCACACCGGTGAAGCCAGGGACCTTGTCGCGGATGTCTTCAATCTCGCGCAGGATGGATGCTTCGCTGCGGCTTTGGATGATGCGGCCTTCGTGTTCGGTGATCGAGCAAAACGTGCACCCACCAAAGCAGCCGCGCATGATGTTGACGCTGAAGCGGATCATCTCCCAGGCAGGGATTTTGGTCTCACCATCGTGACCGCCTTGCGCATCCGCATAACTCGGATGCGGGCTACGGGCATACGGCAGATCGAACACATGGTCCATTTCAGCCGTGGTGAGCGGAATGGGCGGCGGGTTGATCCAGACATCGCGAGCCGTCCGCCCTTCGCCATGCGCTTGCACCAAGGCGCGGGCGTTGCCCGGGTTGGTCTCCAAGTGCAGCACACGGTTGGCGTGGGCGTAGAGCACCGGGTCGCTCTTGACCTGCTCGTAGCTGGGCAAACGGATGACCGAGCGGTCGCGCGGTGGCACTTTCAGCTTGCCCAGGCGCAGCGCGGGGTTGGGCACAAATGTCAGCGGTGATGTGGTGAAGTTGGCCGCATCCGCCACGGCTTGTGCTTCGTCTTCACGCGCACAGGTTTCGCCTTGCGCTTTGGCCTGGTCGCTCACCATCAGGTAGGGATTCACATGGGCTTCAATCCGCCCGGGCGTGTCCACCTCGGTGCTGTCAATCTCAAACCAATCCTCAGGGGTTTGACGCACCATGAACGCGGTGCCGCGCACATCGGTGATCTCGGCGATGGGTTCTTTGGCGGCGATGCGGTGTGCCACTTCCACCAGCGCACGTTCGGCGTTGCCATACAACAGCAAATCCGCTTTGGCGTCAATCAGGATGGCGCGGCGCACCTTGTCTTGCCAATAGTCGTAATGCGCAATGCGGCGCAACGATGCTTCGATGCCGCCAATGATGATCGGCACTTCAGGGTAAGCCTCGCGGCAACGTTGGCTGTAGACCAACACACTGCGGTCGGGCCGCTTGCCGCCCACACCGCCTGGCGTATAGGCATCATCGCTGCGGATTTTGCGGTCCGCGGTGTAGCGGTTGATCATGGAGTCCATGTTGCCCGCGGTCACACCGAAAAACAAATTGGGTTTGCCCAAAGCCTCAAAGGGCTCTGCGCTGTGCCATTCGGGCTGGGCGATGATGCCCACGCGAAAACCTTGGGCTTCCAACATGCGCCCAATCACGGCCATGCCAAAACTGGGGTGGTCGACATAGGCGTCGCCAGTGACCAAAATGATGTCGCAACTGTCCCAGCCCAGCTGCGTCATTTCGGCGCGGCTCATCGGCAAAAAGGGTGCCGTGCCAAAACGTGCCGCCCAGTATTTGCGGTAACTGGTCAGGGGCTTGGCGGCGCGTTGAAAAAAGGAGACGTCCAGGGGGGCATTCATCAGCCCTCGATTCTAGTTGGCGGGCCTGCTTTGAAGGACTGACAAGGAAAATGGCCTTGCACTGCCTGGGCATGCTGCGCCAAAGGCGTGATATCCGCAGGAGCTTGTTACAACAAACATGGTTGCCGCAACAAGGAGCGCCATGATGATTTCAAGCCTGAACCACCACGGCTTCAAACCACTCTGCAAGCGCTACCTCTGACAGACGCCCATCGGCCAAGGCCATGAAAGTTTGGTACAGGTTGTCAGGTGTGGCCGTCACGCGGCACCCATTCAAAGACAAAAACAGCATGCTCACCACAAAGGCCGTGCGCTTGTTGCCATCCACGAAAGGATGGTTTCTGGCAATGCCAAAGGCATAACTGGCTGCCAACTCAGGCAAAGTGGCAGCCCCTTTGCTGTAGGTGAACAAATGCAGCGGTTTAGCCAAGGCCGAGGCCAATAGTCCTGCATCGCGCATGCCCATGCCGCCGCCGTGCTCAGCCAGTTGCCGTTTGTGAATGGCTTGCACCACGTCAGGCCGCACCCATTGAGGTTGCATCGCTTACTCGGCCAGTTTTTTCAACACATCGCGGTTGAGACGCATGATGTCCTCCGCTGCATCCATTTGTGCTGCGAAATCAGGCCGATAAGACGTGAGTTCAATGCCATCAGGCGTCTCCACCACATACAGCGTGTCGCCCTTCTCCACCCTGAGTTTGCTTAAGATGTCTTTGGGCAAGACCACGCCAACCGAATTGCCAATGTTGGTAAGTTTCAAGGTGTTGATCATGTGTGTTCCTTGGTATTTTGCGAAGTGTATAACATCCGTTATAACCATCAAATGATTTTTTCAATTGAAATCTGACAATGACCAACCTGCCCCGCTCCCGCACCGACTTGTTTTTGTCCTTCACCTGGCTGGGCCTGCAAGGCTTTGGCGGTGTGTTGGCGGTGGTGCAACGCGAAATCGTCGACCGCAAACAATGGATGAGCTTGTCGGAATTCGCCGAAGAATGGGCGCTGGCGCAAACCCTGCCCGGCCCCAACGTGGTCAACCTGTCGGTCATGTTTGGCGGCAAACACTTTGGCCCCAGCGGTGCCTTTGCCGCACTCAGCGGTTTGCTGTTCTTTCCTGGCCTGTTGATGTTGGCCATCGTCTTCACCTTCCAAGCCTTTGCCGATGTGCCCTGGGTGGCATCGGCCCTGCATGGCATGGGCGTGGCAGCAGCAGGCATGGTGATGGCGGCGGGTTGGCGCTTCATGCCCACCTTGCGTCAGCACCCCATCGGGTTTCCGTTGGCGCTGGGTTTGGCAGCCCTGAGTTTTGCGCTGGCGGCTTTGGTGCATTGGCCCTTGGCGCATGTGATTGCCTTGGTGGGCAGTGTGTCGTGTGGCCTCACCTGGTGGCGCTTGGTTCCAAAGGACGCGTCATGAGTTGGTCCTTGTGCTTCACACAGAAAGTGGCAGCATGACTTGGCAACTCTGGCTCGATCTGCATTTGCATTTCTGCATGTTGTCGCTGCTGGCGGTGGGTGGTGCCTTGGCCATCATTCCCGAGATGCACCGCTATTTGGTGAGCGACTTGCAACTCATGAGCGAAACCGCGTTCAGCCAATCAGTCACGCTGTCGCAAATTGCCCCGGGACCGAACATTTTGTTGGTCGCTGTCATGGGTTGGAACATCGGATCGCAAGCCGCCGGTGGGTTGGAAGCCGGTGTGGCGGCCATTGCATTTGGCTTGTTCATGGCACTGAGCTTGCTGGCCTCTGCGGTACTGCCCTCCTCGCTGCTGAGCTATTTCATGGTGAAGTGGTTGCAAGTTCACCAACATGCACGCGGTGTGCGGGCCTTCAAAGCCGGCATGGTCCCCTTGGTGATGGGCCTGATGCTGTCAGCGGGATGGTTGTTGCAAACGGCGAGCAATCCGCCAACAGATTGGCGCTTGTTGCTGATCTGCGGCCTCAGCATGGTGTTGGTGTTGAAAACCCGCGTGCACCTGCTGTGGCTGATGTTGGGAGGTGCCGTGTTGGGTGCCTTGCTGGGTTTGTGACGTCCATCGCACCGCAGTCACATCCGTTGTGCATAGCAATCAACGGTTTCAAGGCACCGATCTTTGACGCACGGTCTCGTACAAGCAGATACCACTGGCCACCGACACATTCAAACTCTCGACACCCCCGGCCATGGGAATGCGAACGAGTTGATCGCAGGTTTTGCGCGTCAATTGACGCATGCCATCGCCCTCGGCACCCAAGACCCACGCCGTTGAAACCTTCAGGTCCACGTCGTAAAGCGTTTGCGGCGCATCGTCGCTGGTGCCGGTGATCCAGATGTTGCGTTCCTTGAGTTCGTTCAGGGTCCGGGCCAAGTTGGTCACCATGAAATAAGGCACGGTCTCCGCCGCACCGCTGGCCACCTTGGCCACGGTAGCGTTGATGCCAACGGCATGGTCTTTCGGCGCGATGACCGCGTGCACCCCCGCGCCATCGGCCACACGCAAACACGCACCCAGGTTGTGTGGGTCGGTGATGCCGTCGAGCACCAAAATCAAGGCAGGCACACCTGAGGGCAAGGCTTCCAAACATTCATCGAGCGATTTGGCGATGTCAATCGCATACACCCTCGCCACCACACCTTGGTGTCCGTGGCTGCCTGCGAGTTGCGCCAAGCGTGGGCCGTCTGCCTCCACCAATTTGACCTTGGCCTCTTTGGCGCGTTCTTGAAACTGGCGCATGCGTGCGTCGCGCCGGCTTGGGTCGATGAACACCTCGATGACGGAGGCAGGCGTGGTTTTCAGCCGCACCCCCACGGCGTGAAAACCAAACAAAACTTTGATGGGGCTGTTCATGGCGTTCCCAGAGGTCAAACCGTTGGCGCTTGCAAATCCCGCAGGGGGTGGGCAGCAGCAGGCCAAGGGCTGTGGAAAAAGGGCGTCACCATGTCTGGGGTGACGTCGTGGATATGCGCCGGTGACCAGCGTGGGGCATGGTCTTTGTCCACGGCCAAGGCGCGGATGCCCTCGACCGTGTCGCTTTGCGCGGGGGTGCGATGCAAATGTCGGGGGGCAAAACTGTGGTGCACCATGTCGCGCTCCATGCGCAACTCGTCACTCAGGTTCATGTGTCGCGCACGGCGAATCTGTTCGAGGCTGACCGCCAGCATCAAGGGCGAGCGTTTGTGCAAGGCTTGCAAAGCATGCGCATTGCCAGAGGCATCCAATGCTTGCGCAATGGCTTGCACATCGGCTGCACTGAAAGCTTGGTTCAAGCTGTCGTTCCACCAAGCGGGCGTGGTGGCTTGCGCTTGATGCGTGGCTGCTTTGAAGGCGGCGCTGAAAGTTTCCAAGGCATCGGGCTGTGACCAATGGTGTGCGGGCAGTTCTGCCCAAAGCGCATCCAGGGAGGCACTGTCGACCAACACATCGGCCAAGCCGGCAAACACCGCCTCTGCACCGTTGAGCATTTGCCCGGTCAGGCCAAGGTATTCACCGAGTGCACCTTGGCAACGGCTTAAAAAGTAACCGCCGCCCACATCGGGGAACAAGCCGATCATGGTTTCGGGCATGGCCATCTTGGTGCGCTCGGTGGCGATACGCAATGCGGCGCCCTGCGCCAAACCCATGCCGCCGCCCATGACCACACCATCCATGAAGACGATGCAGGGTTTGGCGTAATGGTGAATCAAATGGTTGAGGCGGTATTCTTCGGTGAAGAAATCCGCCAAGGCCGCGTCCCCTGCCAATGCCGCTGTGTGGAAAAAGCGAATATCACCCCCAGCGCAAAAGGCCCCAAACGCGCCCTCTTTGCCCATGCCGCGCATGGCCACAGCTTGCACACGGTCGTCTTGCGCCCACGCCAACAAGACGTGGTTGAGGTTGCGCACCATGTCCAAAGACAGGGCATTCAAAGCCTTGGCACGGTTCAAGGTGATCAGGCCCACCGAGCCTTGCACCGCGGCCAACACATCACCGTGGTGAATTGAGAAAGGCTCATCCATGTTGCGTTCTCCTGTTTCGCGATTCATTCCACGCCAAGGCACCCAGCACCAGGCCGCCGCCAATCAACACATTCAGGGCGGGTTGTTCGCCCGCGCCCCACCAAGCCCAGGCGATGCCAAACAACACCTCCAGCAATGCCAACAAAGCCACTTCATGCGATGGCAGCACTTGAGCGGCCCGCACGGCCAGTAAACATGGCAATGCCAGTTGAAACAAGCCCAAACTGGCCAACCATGCCAGGTCAGTGGCACTGGCGATGGCTGGCCAAGCCAGGGGTGCGGTGTACAGACTGGACAAGACGGCACCCACCCAGACAGCGGGCATGAAGTCTGGTGCTTGCTCGGCTGACTGTTGGCGCTGAGCCAAGGTCCATTGAACCGCACCGGCCAAGGGCACGCATACAGCCACGGCCATGCCTTGCAGGTGCTGACCCGCATCGAGATGCACCTGGGTGATGAACATCAAGGCCATGCCGATACCAGCCCATGCAACCGTCCACCAAGCAGCGCGTGTCAATGGTTTTTTCATGACGAACCACGACAACAAGGCGGTGAACACCGGCCCCAAAGCCATGGTGATCAACACATTGGCCACCGTGGTCATGGTCAGGGCTTGCATGAATGCGGTGAACATCACCGACCAGCACACACCTGAGAGCCAGAATGTTTTGTCACGCCAAGGCAGTTGTGCCCACAAAGCGCGCTTCTTGAGCAAAGGCAACAACAGCGACAAGGACACTGCGGTGAAGAAACTGCGCCAAAACGTGAGCTCAAAGCCTTGGGCATGCGTCATTTGACGCGACACCACGCCGGCGGTGGACCACAGCAAAGTGGCCAGCACCATCAGCCCCAAGGCTTGTGAGTGGCTGAGTGTCTTGGGCATCGCGGGACTGGTCAGCCTTCGCGGCTGGCGCGCTTACGCTCGTGCTCTTTCAAGTGGCGCTTGCGCAAGCGAACGCTCTTGGGTGTGATCTCCACCAGCTCGTCGTCTTCAATGAACTGCACACCGTACTCCAAGGTGAGTTGGATCGGCGGCGTGATCTTGATCGCGTCTTCTTTGCCAGACACACGGAAGTTGGTCAGCTGCTTGGTGCGGGTAGCGTTCACCACCAAATCGTTGTCACGGCTGTGGATGCCCACGATCATGCCCTCATACACCGGGTCGTTGGGTTTGACAAACATGCGGCCACGGTCATCCAGCTTGCCCAAGGCATAGGTGAAGATTTCGCCGTCGTCCATGGAGATCAGCACGCCGTTTTTGCGGCCACCGATCTCGCCCTTGTGCGGCTCGTACTTGTCAAAGATGTTGGAGATCAAACCGGAGCCACGCGTCAAGTTCAAAAACTCGGTGGTGAAACCAATCAGGCCACGCGCCGGAATTCGGTATTCCAAACGCACACGGCCACGGCCATCGGGTTCCATGTTGGCCAATTCGCCTTTGCGCTCGCCCAGGGCTTGCATCACGCCGCCTTGGTGTTGCTCTTCGATGTCGGCGGTCACCAATTCGATCGGCTCGCACTTCTCGCCATCGATTTCCCGGAAAACCACACGGGGCTTGGACACAGCCATCTCGTAGCCCTCGCGGCGCATGTTCTCGAGCAAGATGGTCAGGTGCAATTCACCGCGACCCGCGACTTCAAAAATACCGTCTTCATCGGTTTCTTTGACCCGCAGCGCCACATTGTGTTGCAGCTCTTTTTGCAAACGGTCCCAGATTTGACGGCTGGTCACGTACTTGCCTTCGCGACCGGCCAAGGGGCTGGTGTTGACGCAGAAATTCATGATCAGGGTGGGTTCGTCCACCTTCAACATCGGCAACGGTGAGGGATTCATGGGGTCGGTGACAGTCACGCCAATGCCGATCTCGTCGATACCGTTGATCAACACGATGTCGCCAGGACCGGCTTCGGTGGCTTGGATGCGGTCCAGGCCCTGGAACTTCAACACCTGGTTGATGCGTCCTTTGACGGCTGCACCCTCAGGTCCTTCCATGACCACCACATCCATGCCAGGCTTGATCGTGCCCGCACTGATGCGGCCCACGCCAATGCGACCGACGAAAGTAGAAAAGTCCAAGGCTGAAATTTGCAGCTGCAAAGGCGCTGCAGGGTCACCTTGCTGAGCCGGCACGTGCTTCAACACAGTGTCAAACAAGGCCGACATGTCGGGGCCCCACTGCTCGCCTTGAGGACCTTCTTCGAGTGAGGACCAACCGTTGATGCCCGAGGCATACACCACAGGGAAATCGAGTTGTTCGTCATTGGCACCGAGCTTGTCGAACAAATCGAAAGCCGCGTTGATCACCTTGCCGCAATCGGCACCGGGCTTGTCGACTTTGTTGACCACCACGATGGGCTTCAAGCCCAAGGCCAAGGCTTTTTTGGTGACGAAACGGGTCTGGGGCATGGGGCCTTCTTGCGCGTCGATCAACAGCACGACGCCATCGACCATCGACAAAGCGCGTTCGACTTCGCCGCCAAAGTCCGCGTGTCCAGGGGTGTCCACGATGTTGATGTGGGTGCCTTTCCAGCTGACCGCACAGTTCTTGGCCAAGATGGTGATGCCGCGCTCACGCTCGATGGCGTTGTTGTCCATCACGGTGTCGACCACTTTTTCGTGCTCGGCAAAGGTGCCGGACTGGCGCAGGAGTTGGTCCACCATGGTGGTTTTGCCATGGTCAACGTGGGCAATGATGGCGATGTTTCGAATTTGTAAGGTCATGCTGCACTCTCGAGTAAAGATTGGATTTCTTGGGGATTCAACAAACGCTCAGGGATCAACTCCCCAGCGCGAACATGGGCCGTGCCAAGCAAGGCATGGGGATGGGCACCGTACACAGCGACTTGGTCAAGGTCTGGCCAATCGCCTCGACGGCGCAAACCGCTGAGAAAGCGACCTGCATCATCGGCTTGCAATGTGATCGGGTGATGACTGTCGAGCAAACTGTCAACGGCACGCAACTGTCTTTGGCGATCGACTTCAGGCAGGGCTTCCAGCGCCTCAAGCGTGATGCACGCATCGACCTCGAAACGACCGCTCCTCACCCGGCGCAAAGCGCTCAAGTACGCCCCACAACCCAAAGCAATGCCGATGTCTTCGCCCAAGGTGCGGATGTAGGTGCCTTTGGAGCAATGGGCTTTGAGCCACACACTGCGCACACCGTCTTGCACTGGCAGTTCTTTCAATTGCAATGCATGGATGCTGACACGGCGCGGGGCCCGTTCGATGTCCACACCCTCACGGGCGTATTCGTACAAGGCCTTGCCGTCTTTCTTCAAAGCGCTGTGCATTGGCGGGACTTGCATCAACTCGCCGGTGAACAAGGCTTGCACTTGCATCAATTGCTCCGGCGTGAAGTCAACTGGCGCCTCGGCAATGACTTCGCCCTCGGCATCTGCGGTGCTGGTGCGCTGGCCCAAACGCAATACGGCTTCATAGGTTTTGTCGGCGTCCAAATGCAGTTGACTGAACTTGGTGGCCGCCCCAAAACACAAGGGCAAGACGCCAGTGGCACGCGGGTCCAAGGTGCCGGTGTGCCCGGCTTTTTCGGCACGCAGCAACCACTTGGCCTTTTGCAAAGCCTGGTTGCTGGAGAGTCCAAGGGGTTTGTCCAACAGCAACACCCCATGCACGGGGCGCCGTTGCACCCGTGTGCGTGGCGTGTTCATGCTGTTACTCGGCGTCTTTGGCGCGGGAAGCCACCGCACGCGCGATCAGCGCGTTCATGTCAGCGGCGCGTTCGGGGGTGCGGTCGTATTGGAAATGCAGCGTGGGCACGGTGTGGATGTGCAGGCGCTTGAACAAGCCATTGCGCAAAAAACCCGCGGCTTGGTTCAGGCCCTCGGCACAGGCCTCTGCGTCGCCCACCAACACACTGAAAAACACCTTGGCATGCGCGTAATCAGGCGTGACCTCCACCGACTGGATCGTCACCATGCCCAACCGTGGGTCTTTCAGTTCGCGGATCAGCTCGGCCAAATCCCGTTGGATTTGGTCGGCAACGCGAAAACCGCGGTGGGCTGTGGAAGACTTCTTGGCGGGCATGCAGTGGCGTCAGATCGTGCGAGCGACTTCCTTGATTTCGAAGAACTCGAGTTGATCGCCTTCTTGGATGTCGTTGTAGCCCTTGAGGTTCAAGCCGCACTCGAAGTTTTCTTTGACTTCACGCACATCGTCCTTGAAACGCTTCAAGCTCTCGAGCTCGCCGGTGAAGATGACCACGTTGTCGCGCAGCAAACGCAAACGCGCGTTGCGGCGAACGATGCCGGTCGTGACCATACAGCCCGCGATCGCACCGATTTTGCTGATGCGGAAGACTTGGCGAATCTCGGCCATGCCAATGATTTCTTCCTTCTTGTCAGGCGTCAACATGCCCGACATGGCGGCTTTCAATTCATCGACCGCGTCGTAAATGATGTTGTAGTAATGGATGTCCACGCCATTGCCTTCGGCCAACTTGCGCGCACCGGCATCGGCTCGCACGTTAAAGCCAATGACCACCGCCTTGGACGCGATCGCCAAGTTGATGTCGGACTCGCTGATGCCACCCACGGCGGCATAGACCAGCTGGACACGCACTTCTTCGTTGGTGAGCTTGAGCAAGGAGGAAGCCAAGGCTTCTTGCGAGCCCTGCACATCGGCTTTGATGATGATGGGCAGATTTTTGATCTCGCCAGAGGCCATGTCGGTGAACATGTTTTCCAGCTTGGCAGCTTGTTGCTTGGCCAGTTTGGTGTTGCGGAATTTGCCTGCGCGGTAGGTGGCAATTTCACGGGCGCGGCGTTCATCCGACAGCACCATGAATTCGTCACCGGCTTGTGGGACTTCAGTGAGGCCTTGGATTTCCACCGGAATGGATGGGCCAGCTGACTTGATGGATTTGCCGTTCTCGTCGAGCATGGCGCGAACACGGCCATAGGTTTGGCCCGCCAACACCACATCGCCGGTTTTCAAGGTGCCGGACTGCACCAAGATCGTGGCCACCGGGCCGCGACCCTTGTCCAAGCTGGCTTCGATCACCAGGCCTTTGGCCATGGCATCGATCGGTGCTTTGAGCTCCAAGACCTCGGCTTGCAACAGCACTTGTTCGAGCAAGTCGTCGATGCCTTGCCCGGTTTTGGCCGAGACGGAGACAAAAGGCGAGTCGCCGCCGAACTCTTCGGGCACGACTTCTTCGGCCACCAGTTCGTTTTTCACGCGGTCGGGGTTGGCATCGGGTTTGTCGATCTTGTTGATCGCCACCACGATGGGGACACCGGCGGCTTTGGCGTGTTTGATCGCTTCTTTGGTTTGCGGCATGACGCCGTCATCGGCCGCCACCACCAAGATCACGATGTCAGTGGCTTGCGCGCCACGGGCACGCATGGCGGTGAACGCCTCGTGGCCAGGGGTGTCCAGGAACGACACCATGCCGCGCGGCGTTTCCACATGGTAGGCACCGATGTGTTGTGTGATGCCACCTGCCTCGCCAGAGGCCACTTTGGCACGGCGAATGTAGTCGAGCAAAGAGGTCTTGCCGTGGTCCACGTGACCCATCACGGTCACCACTGGGGCGCGGGTCACGGATTCAGCATGGTGACCAGAGGCTTCTTCTTCAGTGAACGCCTCAGGATCGTCCAAAGCAGCAACCACGGCCTTGTGACCCATTTCCTCCACCACGATCATGGCAGTGTCTTGGTCCAACGGCTGGTTGATGGTGGCCATCTGACCCAGTTTCATCAGGTGCTTGATGACCTCAGAGGCTTTGATCGCCATTTTGTGGGCCAACTCAGCCACGGTGATGGTTTCGGGCACATGCACTTCAATGACGCGTGCTTCGACAGGCGCGCTTTGCACCGGCGTGTCATCGCGGTCACGGTCACGGCGACCACGTGGGCCGCCACGCCAACTGTTGCGGCCCACACCACCGCTGGCGTCGCCACGGGTTTTGATTTCTTTCTTCTTGGCCTGCTCGTCAGCCCAGCTGGAGGACAGCTTGGCGCTCTTGACTTCTTTTTGGCCGTCTTTGGTGACAGCGCTACCGGCCGGACGCGCACCGGGCGCGGTGCTGCCAGCGGCGGGCTTGTGCAAGGTACCCTTGATGGTTTTGGGATCGGCAGCAGGCTTTTCGGGCTCGGGTTTTTTGGCGACCAAGACTTTCTTGGGCGCATTCATCATGGTGCGGATGGCTTCGGCTTCGGCCAAAGCGGTGCGACGGCGACTGTCCAAATCTTTGGCACGCGCGGCATCTTCCTCTGCGCTGGCTTTGGCAGTGGCCTCGCGCTCAGCAGCCTGGGCCTGGGCTTGGGCCAAATCTGCAGCGGCTTTGGCAGCGTCTTGGTCCACCGCGGGGGCGGCTTTGGCAGCCAAGGCTTCGCGGTCTTTGGCTTCTTGGGCCTCGCGCAAGCGGCGCTTTTCAGCCAATTCTTCTTCTTGGCGGCGGATGAATTCGGCTTGGCGACGGGCCTCTTCCTCGCGGCGGGCCAGTTCGGCTTGGTCCAAGATGGGCTGCTGAGCCGTTGAAGCCGCGGAAGGCGCGGCTTCGTGCTCAGCGGGGGCTTCAGTCACCTCGTCATCGCGTTTGACGAAAGTGCGTTTTTTACGCACCTCCACCTGAATCGTGCGGGCTTTGCCTGTGGCGTCAGCTTGCTTGATCTCTGAGGTGGATTTTTTCACCAAGGTGATTTTTTTCCGCTCAGGCGAATCAGTGCCATGGCTGGCTTTCAAAAAGCCCAGCAATTTTTGCTTGTCCGCATCGGTCAACTCGTCAGACGCAGCGGATTTGACTACGCCTGCAGACTTGAGCTGCTCAAGCAGCGTGGCGGGAGATTTTTTGAGTTCCTTGGCAAACTCGGCAACCGTTGTGATGGTCATCTGTGGTGTTCCTCTTCATGACCGTTACGCTTGACCCGTGAACCAATGTTCACGCGCCTTCAGGATCAAAGTTTTTGCATCATCTTCAGACTGGCCGGTGATGTCCACCAACTCGTCCACCGCCAAATCGGCCAAATCGTCACGGGTGTGGATACCCCCAGTGGCCAATTTGGCAATCAACTCGGCATCCAGGCCGTCGAGATCACGCAGGTTTTGCGAGACTTCTTCAACACTTTCCTCATGGGCAATTTCCATGGTCAACAAAGCATCTTTGGCGCGAGCCCGCAGTTCGTTCACGGTGTCTTCGTCAAAGCTTTCGATCTCCAGCATTTCTTGCAGTGGCACATAAGCCACCTCTTCCAGGCTGGTGAAACCTTCTTCAATCAAGATGTCCGCCACCTCTTGGTCGACATCGAGTTTTTCCACGAACAAGGCGCGCAAGCCTTCGGTTTCGTTGGCGACTTTTTGCGCCGATTCGGCCGCGTCCATGATGTTGATCTTCCAACCCGTGAGGTCTGAAGCCAAGCGGACGTTTTGGCCGCCACGGCCAATCGCCATGGCCAGGTTTTCATCGTCCACCACCACGTCCATGGCGTGCTTTTCTTCGTCCACCACGATCGAAGAAACATTGGCAGGGGCCAAGGCACCGATCACAAACTGGGCGGGGTCCTCGCTCCACAGCACGATATCGACTCGCTCACCGGCCAATTCGTTGGTCACCGCGTTGACGCGGGTGCCGCGCACACCGACACAGGTGCCGATGGGGTCGACACGTTTGTCGTGGGAAATCACGGCGATCTTGGCGCGTGAGCCAGGGTCACGTGCGCAAGATTTGATCTCGAGCAGGCCTTGTTCGATCTCAGGCACTTCTTGACGAAACAGCTCGATCATGAACTCGGGGGCTGAGCGAGACAAGATGATGGGCGCACCACGCAAGGTGGTGTCGACTTCCATGATCATGGCGCGCACCCGGTCGGCGCTGCGCAGGTTTTCTTTGGGGATCATGTCACCACGGCGCAAACGGCCTTCAACGCGACCGCTCTCGACAATGATGTCGCCCTTGTCCATGCGCTTGACCGAGCCGACAAATATCTTGTCGCCACGGGCCAAGAAGTCGGACAACAGCATTTCACGTTCGGCATCGCGGATTTTTTGCAAGATGACTTGCTTGGCGGCCATGGCACCGATGCGGCCAATCGGCAGCGACTCGATGCTTTCTTCGATGTATTCGCCCACCTCGATGTCCGACAAGCGTTCCTTGGCGTCCATCAGCATTTCTTCGGCGTCCGGGTTTTGCAAACCGGCTTCGTCCGGCACCACCAACCAACGGCGGAAGGTTTCGTACTCGCCAGAGTCACGGTCCATGGCGACGCGGATGTCCGCGTCTTCCACCGGGTTGGCCTTGTCGGCTTGCAACAGTTTTTTGGTGGCTTGGGCCAACGCAGACTCGACCGCGCCAAACACCAAGTCACGCTCGACGTTTTTCTCGCGCGATATGGCGTCCACCAACATGAGCATTTCGCGATTCATGATTCAGTACTCCTGTTCTCAGCGGGCCTGCGGCCCTTGAAATTCACAATCGGTGCCAAGCGCGCGTCTCGCAATTCACCCAACGTGAACTGCAAAGCTTGCACTGGCAAGTCTTTTTTGACCTTGGCTGGTCGCATGCCAGGTTTGCTGGCAGGCTCATCACGCCAGGTGATTTGCCAGGTCTGGGGGGCGTCAGTGGTTTCCAACACACCCCGAAACTTCTTGCGGGTAGGCGCCACCAGGCCACCTGCCGCCGCCCCCAAGGGCGCTTTGAGCGTGAGGTCGATGAGTTCACCGACAAAACGCAAAAAATCGTTTTCACTGCGCAAAGGCCGGTCTATGCCAGGCGACGAGACTTCCAAACGGCTGTACTCGGTGCCTTCGACCTCCAACACAAACTGCAGTTGGCGGGTGACTTTTTCACAGTCCTCCACCTGAACGAACTGCTCAGGCACACCAGGCGCCCAAGGCAAGTCGATGGTGATGCGCAACAAGCCGCCGGCGGATCGCTCCACCTCCACCAGCTGGTAGCCCAAGCCCGTGACTGTTTGTTCAATGATGTCTTGCAATGCCAACGCTTTTCACCCGACCAAAAAAAACGGGCGGTTGGGATGTCCGCCCGTTATCGTTCATTTGGTCGGCATTGTACCCGTAAAACACGGCCTTTTTTCAATCCTGGCTTGCAGGCTCATGCAGGCATCGGTCTGTCGCTCAACCCCAAAGAAGCGTTCAACAGGCTGTGGGTATAGGGCGACTGCGGGTGGTGCAGCACCTGATCCAAACTGCCGGCATCCACCACTTCCCCGTCTTTGAGCACCAGCACATGGTGCGCCATGGCTTGGATCACCTCGATGTCGTGGGTGATCAGCAAATAGCTCAAGCCGCGCTCGCGCTGCAAACGCTGCAGCAGGTCCAGCACCTGCTTTTGGATCGACACATCCAAGGCGCTGGTGGGCTCGTCGAGCACCAGGATGCGCGGCTGCACGATCAAGGCCCGGGCGATCGCCAAGCGTTGGCGCTGCCCCCCTGAAAACTCGTGGGGGTAGCGGTCCAACAAGCCTGGAAACTGGTCCTCGTCCATGCCCACCTCGGCCAAAGCCTCGCGCACCTTGGCTTGGCGGGCCAGCGGGTTGAGGTCGGGCGCATGCAACTGCAGACCCTCGCCCACCAATTGCGCCACATTCATCCGAGGCGACAGGGATGAAAACGGATCCTGAAACACCACCTGCAGGGCGCGGCGCAATGGCAAATCGGCTTGTGCATGGCCCTGCCATGCCTGCCCTTCGATCCGCAATTCACCCTGAAACGGAATCAAACCCAAGGCGGCCAGGGCCAAGGAGGACTTGCCAGAGCCCGATTCGCCAATGATCCCCAGCGTCTGCCCTGTCCGCAGCACAAAGTCTGCGCCTTGCAGGGCCACGAACTGCCCGCGTTGAAACCAGCCACGGATGCCAGGTCTGGGCACCGGGTAGCTGACCCGCAAGCCCTGGGCTTGCAAACAGACTGGGGCGCTGTCGACCGGCTCGAACACATTGCGCTCGGGCTGGCTCTCCACCAGCCGCCGGGTATAGGCATGCTGAGGATGGCTCAGCACCTGGCTGACCTCGCCATGTTCGACCACCCAACCGTTTTCCATGACCACCACCCGGTCAGCGAAGCGCCGCACCATGTTCAAGTCGTGGGTGATCAACAGCACCGCCATGCCGTGCTTGCGCTGCAGGCTGTCGAGCAAATCCAGGATTTGCCCGCGCAACGACACGTCCAGCGCGGTGGTGGGCTCATCGGCCAGCAGCAATTGGGGCTCGCCTGCCAAGGCCATGGCGATCATCGCGCGTTGCCGCTGTCCGCCCGAGAGCTGGTGGGGGTAACTGTGAACCCTGCGATCAGGCTCAGGAATACCGGTGTCGTCCAACAAGGCGATGGCGCGTTGCCAAGCCTCTTGGGTGGACAGGCCTTGTTTGAGGGTCAGCACCTCCGCGATTTGGTCACCGATGGTGAACAAGGGATTGAGCGCGGTCATGGGCTCTTGAAAGACCATGGCGATGTCGCTGCCGCGGATACCGCGCCATTGGTCTTCGTTCATTTGCAACAGGTCTTGGCCTTCAAACAGAGCCTGGCCGCGCACCCAAGCCCCGCGAGCCAATCCGAGCAAACTCAGGGCCGTGACGGTTTTACCGGAACCTGACTCGCCCACCAGCGCCAGCTTTTCACCGACTTGCATCTCAAAAGACACGCCGTGAACCACCTCGCGTCCCTGAAATGACATGTGCAGGTTGTGCACCTTGAGCAAAGGGGCGCTCATGGCTTGTGCTCCTGACGCAGTTTGCGGGGGTCCAGGGCATCACGCAGCGCGTCACCCATGAAGGTGAGCAGCAACAAGGTCAACACCAGAACGCCAAAGGTCGAGAGCGAGATCCACCAAGCGTCGATGTTGTTTTTGCCCTGCGACAACAACTCACCCAAGCTGGGGGTACCCGGTGGCACACCCAAGCCCAAAAAGTCGAGGCTGGTCAGCGCCAAGATCGCAGCGCTCATGCGAAACGGCAAAAACGTGACCACTGGGGTCATGCTGTTGGGCAACACATGCCGCCAAATGATCGCCCAGTTGGACAGTCCCAAGGCTTTGGCCGCTCGCACGTAGTCGAGTTGGCGGTTGCGCAAAAACTCGGCACGCACATAGTCGGATAAGCCCATCCAGCCAAACAAGCTGAGCAACAGCAGCAGCAGACCCACGCTGGGCTCGAACACCGCCGAGAAAATGATCAACAGGTACAGCTCGGGCATGGCGCCCCAAATCTCGATGAAGCGTTGAAAGGCCAAATCGGTCTTGCCAGCAAAAAAACCTTGGATCGCACCCGTCACCACGCCGAGCAGCGTGCCCGTGATGGTCAAGGCCAGCGCAAACAAGACGGACACCCGAAAACCATAGAGCAAGCGGGCCAAAACATCTCGGCCACGGTCGTCAGTGCCCATCCAGTTCTCCGCCGAGGGTGGCGCGGGGTTGGGTTCTTTGGCAAAGTAGTTGAGCGTGGTGTGGTGGTAGGGGTTCAAGGGGTAAATCGCCCAATTGCCCGGTTGCTCAAACTGCTGGCGAATGAAAGGGTCAAAGAAGTCGGTGGGCGTGGCAAAGTCGCCGCCAAACGCGGTCTCCGGCGGGTTGTTGAAAACCGGGAAAGACAGCTGGCCTTGGTAACTGGCCACCAGCGGTTTGTCGTTGCAAACCAACTCGGCGGCCAGGCTGACGACAAACAAAACCACGAACAGCACCAAACTGACAAAACCCAGGCGATTGCGCTTGAAGCGTTGCCACGCCAGCGCAGAAGGAGACAAAGAAACGGTGGTCATGGCGGTCAATCGAACTTCACGCGCGGATCCACCCACACGTAGCAGAGGTCGCTGATCAGCTTGGTGACCAGGCCGATCAGGGTGAATAAATACAAGGTGCCCAACACGACCGGGTAATCACGGCGCATCACACTCTCATAACTCAAGAGCCCCAGGCCGTCGAGGGAAAACAAGGTTTCAATCAGCAAAGAGCCGGTGAAGAAAGCACCGATGAAGGCCGCTGGAAAACCCGTGACCAAGGGGATCAATGCGTTGCGCATGACGTGCTTCCACAGGACGCTGCGCTCGGACAGGCCTTTGGCGCGCGCGGTCAAAACGTATTGCTTGCCAATTTCTTCGAGGAAGGCGTTTTTCGTCAGCATGGTGGTGACCGCGAATGCGCCCAGCACACTGGCAGTGATCGGCATGGCGATGTGCCACAGGTAGTCCACCACCTTGGCACCCATGCTCAGGGTGTCCCAGTTGCTGGAGGTCAGGCCCCGCAGGGGAAACCACTGCAACTGCCCGCCAAACACCACCAACAAGGCCACGCCCAGCACGAAGCCAGGAATCGCATAACCGACCAACACCACCAAACTGGTCAGCAGGTCAAAACGTGAGCCTGCCCGCACCGCTTTGGCGATGCCCAAGGGGACCGAGATGGTGTAACTCAAAAAGAAAGTCCACAGCCCCAAACTGATCGAAACGGGCAGCTTTTCCTTGATCAGTTGCCAAACATCTTTGGGGTAGAAAAAGCTTTTGCCCAAGTCAAAGCGGGCGAATTGGCCCAGCATTTGGCCAAAACGCTCCAGCGGCGGTTTGTCAAAGCCATAGAGTTGCTTGATTTCCTCGATGCGCGCCGCGTCCACCCCTTGGCGGCCACGGTAACCAGCACCAGCAACGGCAGCGCCCTCGCCGCCGGTGTCGCGTCCTTGGAGTTGCGAGACCATTTGCTCGACTGGTCCGCCCGGCACGAACTGAATGACCACAAAGGTCAGCAACAAAATCCCAAACAAGGTGGGGATCATCAACAGCAAGCGTTTGAGGATGTAGACCAGCATGTCAGCGGATTCCCAGCAGGTTGTCAGTGGTGGCCCACCAAGTCGAGGTGATCCAGGTTTCCGGCTGGTAGTAACGTGGCGTCACCGCAGGCCGCTCAAACCGGCCAGAACGCCAAGCCACCCGGTGCACACTGCCGTACCAATGCGGGACGCTGTAATGGCCGTGGCGCAACACCCGGTCCAGCGCTTTCAAAGCCGACACCAATTGCGGGCGGGTTTGCGCGGCCACGGCCTTGTCCAACAAAGCGTCGACCGCCGGGTCTTTCACGCCAATCACATTGCTCGAACCCTCGGTGTCCGCCGCTTTTGAACCAAAGCGCTCTAGCAGTTCGGTGCCTGGGGCTTCGCTGCCGCCAATGCGGTTGCTTATCAGCTCGAAATCAAACACGTCCATGCGCTTTTGCAGCACCGCGAAATCCACCACCTTGTAATTCACTTGGAAACCCAGTTTTTCCAGGTTTTTCGCATAAGGGGTGACGACCCGGCCCATGGAGCCTGAGTTGTCCAAAAACTCCAGGGTGAAGGCCTCACCCTTGACGTTGCGCAAAGCACCGTCGCGGTAGGTCCACCCAGCTTGGGCCAACAGGTCACGCGCTTGGCGCAAATGGTCTCGCAGGGTATGGCCACTGGCCGGGTCCAGGCTGGTCACCGGTGGCAGGGGCACTTTCTCGTTGAACACTTCGGGCGCGAGTTGTTGACGCAAGGGTTCGAGCAAAGCCAATTCGTCGGGCGCCGGCAGGTCCTTGGCCTCGAAATCGCTGCCGACGAAATAGCCGCGGACCCGCGTATAGGCTTGGTAGAACAGCTGGCGGTTCATCCATTCGTAATCCATCGCCAGTGCAATCGCTTGACGAACCCGTTTGTCCTGGAACTTGGGCAAGCGGGTGTTGAACATGAAGCCTTGGAAATCACCGGCGTTGCCGTGTTGCAGCTCTTGTTTGATCAGCGTGCCGTTGTCAAACAATTTGCCCTTGTAACCGCGGGCCCATTCACGCGCCACAAAAGCTTGGATGTAGTCAAACTCACCCGCCTTGAAGGCTTCAAACTGGGCGGTCGTGTCTTTGTAGAGCTTGTAGGTGATGCGGTCGAAATTGAACATGCCACGGCGCACATTGAGGTTTTTGCCCCAGTAGTTCGGATCGCGCACGTATTGGATGTCTTTGCCGAAGTCAGTCTTGCCGATTTTGTAGGGGCCCGAGCCAATCGGCACATCGGTGACCACCTGGTCAAAGGCTTTGCCAGCACCCCATTGCTGGCTGAACACCCCCATGCCACCCACGATCAATGGCAGTTCGGCGTTGGCCCGCTTGAACTCAAAACGGATTTCGCGCGCAGACAACACCACCGCGGCCTTGACCTCGCTGAAATAGGTACGAAACTGAGGGGCGGCTTCCTTGCTGGTCAGGCGGTCAAACGAATACTTCACATCGGCGGCCAGCACCGGGTCCCCATTGTGAAAGCGCGCCTCGGGGTGCAAGCGAAAGGTGGCCGACAACTTGTCGGGCGCCACGCTCACGTCCTCAGCCAACAAGCCGTAGGCCGTGGTGGGCTCGTCGCTGTTGCCCACCAACAATGTTTCGAGCAACAAGCTGCCCAATGCGGGGGGTGGTGTGCCCTTCAAGGTGAAGGGGTTGTACTTGTCAAAGCTGGAAGCGCGGCTGGGCGCCACCATCACGATCTCGCCGCCTTTGGGCGCGACCGGGTTGACATAACTGAAATGCTTGAAGTCGGGTGGGTACTGGATGTCGCCAAACTGGGCGTAGGCATGGGCTGCCCAAGCGCCGGAGGTGCTGCAAAGTGCCAGTCCAAGTAAGAAAGTTCGCATGAGACAATTCTGCAAGATTTTTCAGGAGCAGCGAAATGCAACAAAAAACAGGGTTTTTGGCAGGCAAAAAATTACTGATCACCGGCGTGTTGTCCAACCGTTCGATCGCTTATGGGATTGCCAAGGCCTGTCATGCCCAGGGAGCCGAGCTTGCTTTCAGCTACCAAGGCGAGCGGTTCAAGGAACGGATCACCGAATTCGCGGCCGATTTTGGCTCCAGCCTGGTGTTTGACTGCGATGTGTCGAGCGACGAGCAAATCGCGGCCATGGTGAGCGGCTTGACCGCCGTTTGGCCAAAGTTTGACGGGTTTGTGCACGCGATTGGCTTTGCCCCACGGGAAGCGATTGCCGGGGACTTTTTGGACGGCTTGAGCCGCGAAGCCTTCGCCATCGCCCACGACATCAGTGCCTACAGCTTCCCCGCCATGACCAAGGCCATGCTGCCCTTCTTCAACGACAAGGCCTCGGTCCTCACACTTTCCTACCTGGGTGCCCTGCGCAACGTCCCCAACTACAACACCATGGGCTTGGCCAAAGCCTCCTTGGAAGCGTCGGTGCGCTATTTGGCCGAGTCTTTGGGTAGCCAAGGACGTGGCCTGCGAGCCAACGGCATCAGCGCGGGCCCGATCAAAACCCTGGCGGCATCGGGCATCAAAGGCTTTGGCAAGATCTTGGATGTGGTGGCCAACAACTCACCGATTCGGCGCAACGTGACCATCGAAGATGTGGGCAACGTGGCTGCCTTCTTGTTGTCCGATTTGGCCGCTGGCGTGTCGGCGGAAATCACCTACGTGGATGGTGGCTTCAGCCAGGTGGTGCCAGGTATTGCTGAGACACTGGGTTAATTGGGGTTAATTGGGGTCAGATTCCAATTGTTCAGCGCCGGAAGTCCATTGCGCCAAGGCCACGCCCGGCAAGATCAGCAAAGCCCCGATCAAATGGTGCCAGCCCAAGGGTTCATTGAGCACCCCCCATGACACCACCGCCCCCCACAGCGGCCCCAAATACAACACCATGCTGACCCGGCTCGCACCCAATATGTTTTGGCCCCAGGCGTACACGCTGTAGGCCAAGATGCCCGGAAACACGCCAACCACCAAGACCAGCACAGCCGCATGCGCGGTCCACGCCGGGGTGGTGGGCAGGCTGGCTTCCCACAGCACAAACGGCAGCACCACGAGGCAACCAAAAAAAGCCATCACCGACAAACGCGCCAAACCGCTCAAGGGTGAAGGCCAGTGTTTTTGCAGCAAAGCAAATGCCGCCCAACTGCAGGCGGCCAGCAAAATCAAGGCGTCGCCCTCAACCCATTGCACTGCAGACAGCGCTGCCCACTGGCCCTGAACAACCACATGCACCACGCCGACCAAGGCCAGCATGACCCCCCCGGCTTGCCACCAGCGCATGCGTTCCTTCAACCAGACAAGCGCGGCCAAGCAGATGAACACTGGCGCAGAGGCATAAATCAGCGAAATGTTCATGGCCGAAGAGGTCCGCGCCCCGACATACACCCAAGCCCCGCAAATCAACATACCCAGCAAACTCAGCACAAGGTAGCGCCGCCAGTCTTCAAGCACATGCGTCCTGTGCTGCCAAAGTTCCCGCCTTGTCCACCAACCCAAGCTGAGCGTCACGATCAGCCAGCGTCCCAGCGCCAGACCGTGCGGCTCGATCACGCCAGGCGCCATGCGGGCAACCATGAAATTGAAGGCCCACATGGCGGGGACGCACCAAATCGCGATGGCAGCCAGTCTGACAGACGACGCCGTGTTCATGCAACAGGCTGTTTCAATGCCGCTTCGGCCAGTTTCGCCACCTCCAGCGCTGGGCGGTCTTTCAAACGGTGGTCGCTCCAGACCTGGCGCCACCGCCGCGCCCCGGCCTGACCGTGACGCAAGCCCAGCATGTGCCGCGACACCGCGAACCAGCCCACGCCTTGCTTGGCCTGAGCACCCATGTAGCGCACCATCTGTGCTTCTATCTCGTCCACGCTCAACGGCAAGCCGTCAAAACCCATCAGCGCATCCCATTCGCTGAGAAACCAAGGCCGGTGGTAGGCCTCGCGTCCGACCATCACGCCATCGACCTGAGCCAAATGCTGCGCGATTTGGGCTGAGGTGGTGATGCCGCCGTTGATGACGAATGTCAAATCGGGAAAGTCGTTTTTCAGCCGCAACACCCACTCGGGCTTCAAGGGCGGAATGTCGCGGTTTTCTTTGGGTGACAGGCCTTGCAGCCAAGCGTTTCGGGCGTGCACGATGAAATGCTGGCAACCCGCCTGCGAAACGATGCCAACAAAATCGCGCACAAAGTCGTAGTTTTCACCTCGGTCGATGCCGATGCGGTGCTTGACGGTGACCGGGATGTCCACCGCGTCGCGCATGGCTTTGACCCCATTGGCCACCAACTGCGGCTCGGCCATCAAACACGCACCAAACGCACCGCGCTGAACCCGCTCGGAGGGGCAGCCGCAATTGAGGTTGATTTCCTGGTAGCCCCACTTCGCGCCGAGCTTGGCGGCCTGGGCCAAATCCGCGGGTTCGCTGCCACCCAGTTGCAGTGCCACGGCTTGTTCCTCTGGATTGAAGTCCAGGTGACGTGCCACATCACCATGGATCAATGCGCCAGTGGTCACCATCTCGGTATAGAGCAGCGCGTGGCGCGACAGCAAACGGTGAAAGTACCTGCAGTGCCTGTCAGTCCAGTCCATCATCGGCGCGACGCTGACGCGATGTCGAAGCTGGGCCCGATCGACCGGGTACCGATGGTCAAAGGCGGACGGCATGGAGGGGGGTGACAGGTCGGTCAAAGTCATCGGCGAATGGGGTCACCAATTTGTCATGTTGCAAGATGACAATTTAAAAAATGCTTTGGGAACCATGGTGTTGAAAAGTAAAAACTCTGAGAAAGCAGCAACCGCTGTTAACTTCATCTTGCATTGCATGACGCCATTATTACCTTTGGTTGCCGCATTGTTGTTTGGGAAGAAGGCCTACCTGCTGAATTACAAGCAGTCTTTGAAAAAAATCAAGGTCCATGTGCGGGCCATCGGTGATGGCCCCTTACAGCATTATTTTCAGAACATCCTTTTCTTCAATGCCAAGGTGAGCGAGCCGATCAAAGGCCATTGTTCTCAATGCGGTAATTGTTGCTTGAACCGGCAATGTTTTTTCCTGGAATCCACCGGAACCGACCAATACATCTGCGGGATTTACAACTCACCGTTGCGCCGGTTTTCCAACTGTGGCTCTTTTCCGATCAACAGCCACGACATTGAACGCTATCAATGTCCCACCTACAGCGTGATTCGTCTGCATACGGTGGTTTAATCCCCAGGTCCACGGCGAGCTGACCGCTTGCGTGCGTTGACCTGGCATCTATTGACCTTCCGGGTTTTTTGACAAATGGTCTTGCCATCGCAGTTGGCAATGCGCCGTCATATGAATGCCAAATAATTCATTTCGATCGTTTTTTAAAGTTTTCTCCGCTGGTGCCGAAAGTTGATAACCCATCGTGGATTTCATCTGATGAACGATTTTTTGCCCCTTTCACGCACACCCACATGGCCATGGCCTGCTGCCAAAGCAGTGTTTGGCTTTGTTCTGACAACGTTTGCCGTTGCGCTGCTGCATGCGTCCGACGTGGCCGCCGATGAATTGGTGGCACTGAAAGGGACTGACGACCGCGCCAATTGGGTGCAGTTCCCTCCGCCCAAGGCCAAACCCGTTCAGGCAGACCGCGACAGCGTGGCGCCCCAGCCCACCGAGAAAGCCAAGCCAGCTGAAGCAGCCGCTGCGCCTTCAACGCCACCTGCCCCACCAGCGGCACCAGCGGCATCCGACCGAACACCCGAGGCCTCGCCCAGCGTGAGCAGCAAGCCAGCGGACGAAGCAGTGGGCATCGAGCTGCTGGGCTTTTTGTTTGTTGGTAACCAAAGCATCACCAGTGAGGAATTGGGTCAGGCCTTGTCCGCCCAGTTGGGCATGAAAACCAACATGGCTGATTTTGAAAAAATCACCGAAGAAGTCACCCGCCATTACCGCCGACGCGGCTGGCTGGCGCGTGCGGATTTGCCGCAGCAAGAACTGAGTGGCGGCATTTTGCGGGTCAACATCACCGAGGCCCGATTCGGTGGCGCGGTGATCAACGACCCGAGTGGCGCCTTGAAAGCCTCGGACCATTTGGTCAAGCTGATTGAGCGACATCAGCCTGTGGGCAAAGCCATCAACCTCAAAACCCTGGAAACCGCCTCCTTATTGGCAGCCGAGATACCTGGTGTGAAAACCCAAGTCAGCTTGCAACCGGGCAGCCATGCCGGCGAATCGGTGGCGCTGGTTCAGGTGACGCGCCACAAAGAACAGCAAACGCAAGTGGAATTGGACAACCATGGCTCACGGGCCGTGGGTTTGTTTCGACAGTCGCTGGCCTTCAATTTGAACAACCCGGGCCAGCGGGGTGACCAAATCGCGGTGAACTTGCTCAACAGCCAAGGGGTGAAGTACGGTCGCTTGATGTACAGCCTGCCGCTCGAGGGCAATGGCTGGCGCTTGGCTTCCTATGCCTCGGCCATGCATTACCAGTTGGTCAGCGCGGACTTTGCCGCCTTGCAGGCCGAAGGGCCCTCCTCCACGCTTGGCTTGGCACTGAGCCTGCCGTTGGCGCGCACCCAGGTTCAGACCATGAGCCTGAACCTGGCGAGTGAAATCAAACAGTACCGCAACGATGTGCTGAACCAAACGGTGACCAAATACAGCGGGCAATCGACCCAAGTGACCTTGGACCTGAGTGGTCACGATCCTTTGTCGCCCTGGCAGCACCGCAGTGCCGTCTCATGGGTGCTGGGCAAGATCGACCTGAGTCAGTCCACGACGGCGCATATCCAAGGCGATTTGGCCACCACGCAAACCGCTGGGCACTACCAACGGCTGCGCCTGAACCACTCCCAGCGCTATGCCTTGGACGAGCAGCGCGCCTTGGTGGGCCAATTCCAAACCCAATGGGCCAACAAAAACCTCGACGGCGCTGAAAAGCTGTATTTGGGCGGTGCGCAGGGAGTGCGTGCCTACCCGACCAACGAAGCCGGTGGCAGCCAAGGCAGTTTGTTGAACCTGGAGTACCAACAACTTGTGCCCTTGGCGGGGAATCACCTGACCGTGGCGGGCTTTTATGACTGGGGCGATGTGCAGGTCAACAAATTCAGTGATTTCACCACCGCCTTGAACCGTTACCAATTGCAGGGTGCGGGTCTGTGGTTGAGCAGCAGCCTGAACACGGGCCTGGGCCAAACCGATTTCAAACTGACCTGGGCGCGGCGCATGGGTCACAACCCCAATGCCAACAGCAGTGGCTTGGACCAAGATGGCAGCCTGGTGCTGGACCGGTATTTGCTCAACATCAACCATGCGTTTTGACATGAAACCACGCCACCGTCACACCACCTTGGTCTCTTGCTTGGCCCTCGCCGGCTTGCAGCTGCACGCGCAAACGCCGCCAGTGGCCGCCAGCGCCTTGCCGCAAGGTGCCAACCTGGTGTCAGGACAGGCCACGGTGACACAAACCGCGCCGAATGTCTTATCGATTGGGCAATCCAGCCAACGGGCCGTGCTGGACTGGAACAGCTTCAACATTGGCAGCCAGGCCGCGGTGCAATTCAACCAACCCCATGCAAATGCGGTGGTGTTGAACCGGGTGCTGGACACCAACCCGACGCAAATCCTGGGTCGCTTGAGCGCGAATGGCCAGGTTTTCATCAGCAACCCAGCCGGGGTGTTGTTTGGCTCGACCGCGCAAGTGAACGTGGCTGGCTTGGTGGCCACCACGCAAGCCATTGGGGTGGACGACTTCAAGCAATTTGGCGAAGCGCTGGCGGTCAGCGGCCACCAAGGCGCGGTGGTGAACCAAGGCCAGATCACGGCAGCCTTGGGCGGCTACATCGCCCTGCTCGCCCCCGAGGTGCGCAACGAAGGCGTGTTGCTGGCGCGAGAAGGCACAGTGGCCCTGGCTGCAGGCTCGAAAACCCTTTTGCAATTTGCCGACAGCAAGCTGGTGTCGGTGTTGGTCGATCACTCGGTGATGGATGCCTTGGTTGTCAACAAACAAGTGATCCGAGCCGATGGCGGCTTGGTGATTTTGTCGGCCCGCAGTGCGAATGCGATGTTGGGCAGTGTGATTCAGCAAAGCGGCACGATTGAAACCCTGTCTTTGGTCAGTCGCGAAGGCCGTGTGTTTTTGGATGGCGGCACGCAAGGTGTGGTCGACATGCGCGGACAAATCAGCGCCGCTGGCTTGGACGCCAGCACCAAGGGCGGCGAGGTGGTGGTGACCGGCGACAAAGTCACCCTCTCGGGCCAGGCGCGGGTTGATGCCAGTGGCCAAGCCGGCGGTGGCCAGGTCCTGATCGGCGGCGACTGGCAAGGCCAAAACCCGCTGATCAGACAAGCCAATCAAGTCTTGATCCAGCCCGGCGCAGTGCTGAACGCCTCGGCCCTGAGCCAGGGCAACGGCGGCACCGTGGTGGTCTGGTCCAACACCCGAAACACGCTTGGCAGCACGCAGGTACAAGGCCAGTTGCTGGCGCGCGGTGGTGCCCTGGGCGGCGACGGTGGCCGCATTGAAACCTCCGGCCACCAGCTCAACACCCATGGTGTGCAAGGCGATGCCAGTGCGCCCGCAGGTCAAGCAGGCACTTGGTTGTTTGACCCGTGGAACGTGGAAATCACTGCAGCCACGGCCAACAACAACCAAAGCAGCGGCACCTGGACGGCCAGCGGTAGCAGCTCGACCATTGCCAACACGGCCATCAACAGTTTGTTGGAGGCCGGCACCAACGTGGTGGTCAGCACCACCGGCATCGGCACAGACGCGGGCAACATCACCGTCAGTGCGCCCATCACCCGCAGCAGCAGCACCGGCTCGGCCAATCTGACCTTGAATGCCGACAACCACATCAGCATCAACAGCACGGTCAACATCAGCGGCAGTGGTTCGAACCTGAACCTGAACGCCGGTGGCACTGGCGGGGTGGCCCTGAATGCCGCTGTGACGGTCGACACCCTGAGCGTGTCGGTGCCCGGCGTGGGCACGGTCACGCAATCAGCGGCGATCGATGTCAACAACTTGAAATTGGTGGGCACCGCTTCCAACGTGACCTTGAACAACGCCGGCAACCGGATAGGCACCGTGGCCGCCAATGTCAATGCATTGGCCCTGACCAGCAACATCGGCGCGAATTTGGCTGACCCGTATGGCACGGGTTTGTACATCGGCACGGTCGATGGCTTGAGCGGCATCAACGCGCGAGGCGATGTCAGCATCGCCGCAACCGATGGCAATGTGTTTGTCAATCAAAACATCGCCACCACCAGCACCAGCAGCACCGCCCTCACCGTCAACGCCGGGGCGAACTTGGCGGTCGGGGCGTACACGGGTGCCACCAGCAGTGTCAACCCCTATGGCTTCAACATCATTTTGGGCAGCGGCAAAACCATCACGCTGGGCAGTGGTGGCACGGGCAAGCTCTACAGCGGTTCAGTGGCAGGCAGTGGCCAGACCTTGACCACCTATGTGGGTTCGGGCAGCGGCCGGTTCCGCTACAACAGCAATGCCAGCACCGCCAATTACACCCAAGCCTTGGGCACCGGCTTGAACCTGATTTACCGCGAAAACCCGCTCCTGACCATCACCTCAAGCAACCGAAGCATCACCTACGGCAACAGCTTCAGCGCGCTCACCCCCTCGGTGTCGGGTTTGGTGAATGCGGATACCTCTGCCCTGGCACTTCAAGGCCTGACCGAGACCATGGGCGGCAACAGCTTGTCGACACAGGGCTACACCAACGCCGGCAGCTATGCCATCACGCCTGCTTACACCAGCCTCTTGGGTTACCGCACCAGCAGTACGGCAGGCACGCTCACCGTGGTACCCAAAGCCTTGAGCGTGACAGCTTTGGTGACCGCCGCGAACAACAAGGTGTATGACGGCACGGCCGCCGCCACCTTGCAGTTGAGCACCAACAAGTTTGACAACGACCTGGTGACCGCGGTGCCCAGCAGCACTTTCTTTGCTGACAAAAACGTGGGCACAGGCAAGTTGATCACCGCCACTGGCTTGGGCCTGACCGGGGCTGATGCGGCCAACTACAGCTTGAGCAGCACCAGCACCACTTCCAGCGGCAACATCACGGCCAAAACCCTGAGCCTGGGCTTTGCGGGTGTGAACCGGGTTTACGACGGCACCACCGCGGGCACCGTGACCGTGACCGATGATCGGGTCGCTGGCGATGTGCTGACCATTGGGCGTACCGCGGTGTTTGCCGATAAAAATGTGGGTACTGGCAAAACCGTGACCGTGTCTGGCGCCACGCTCTCGGGGACCGACAGCGGCAACTACACCCTCAGCAGCAGCACGGGCAGCACCACGGCCGACATCACCCAACGCACGCTGACCATCAGCGGCATCACCGGCCCCAGCCGCGCTTATGACGGCAGTACCAACGCCACGCCTGTCACCTCGGGCATTGTTTACGGCAACAAGGTCAGCAGCGACAGCCTGAGCCTGAGCAGCAGCAGCGGCGTGTTCAGCGACGGCAAGGACGTGGGCAGCAACAAGCCCGTCAACTTGACCAATGTGTACACCGGCACCGACTTGGGCAACTACAACGTCGTCGACCAAACCAGCACCACCGGCTCGGTCACACCGAAAACGCTGACGGCGACTTTGACTGCCAGCAACAAGGTCTATGACCAAACCACGGCAGCCAGCGCCACGATTGACAGCTTCATCGGTTTGGTCGGCACCGAGACCGTCACGGCCACAGGCACCGCGACCTTCAACAACAAAAACGTCGGCACGGGCAAAACCGTGACCGTCAACAGCGTGGTCTTGGCCGATGGTGCCAACGGTGGCGCGGCCAGCAACTACAGCTTGGCCAACGGCTTCACGACCACCGCCAACATCACGGCCAAAAGCTTGTCGGTGACGGCCGCCGCCAACCACAAGGTGTATGACGGCACCGCCACCGCCACCTATGTGCTCAGCAGCGACCAGTACCTGACCGACGTGTTGAACATCACCGCCACATCGGGTTTGTTCAGCGACAAAAACGCGGCCAACGGCAAGACCGTGACCGTGGGGGGCATCAGCCTGGCTGGGACGGATGCCAACAACTACAGCCTGAGCAACCCGACCACCACCACCACCGCCAACATCACCCCCAAGGCATTGACTGCCAGCGTGGCCGCGCCCAACAAAACCTATGACGGCAACACCACCGCCACGCCCACGCTGACCATCACCAGTGGCTTGGTAGGCGCAGAAACCGTCAACGCTTCGGGGACGGCCACCTTCAATGCGAAGAATGTAGCCACGGCCAACTTGGTCACGGTCAACACCGCTGCATTGGCCGATGGCAGCAACGGCGGTTTGGCGACCAACTACAGCTTGACTGCAGGTCAAACCGTGGCAGCTTCCATCACGCCCAAAGACTTGACCGCGACCGTGACGGCACCCAGCAAAACCTATGACGGCACCAGCACGGCCACCCCCACATTGAGCATCGACCAAACGGGTTTCGTCGGCAGTGAAACCGTCACGGCCACCGGGACAGCCACGTTCAACACGAAAAATGTGGCCACCGCCAACCTGGTGACAGTCAACACCACGACCTTGGCTGATGGCACGAACGATGGCGTGGCCAGCAACTACCGTTTGGCAGCAGGCCAAACCGTGGCGGCCAGCATCACAGCGCGGGCCATCACCGTCAACGCCCCCACGGTCACGAAAACCTATGACGGCAGCACCACGGTGTCATCTGCCATCGCCACCATCGAACCCTTGCTGCCCAGCTTGGACACAGGCAGCAGCTTGGGCACCAGTGACGCCATCACCGCCAGCGATCTGGCGTTTGCCAGTGCGCGTGCCGGCACCGCCAAGGTGGTCAACGCCTCTAACCTGGTGATCCGCGACAACAGCGGCGCAGGCGAGGTGATGAACAGCAACTACACGATCACCCTCAACGCCAACAATGCCAGCGTGATCACGCCCAAAACACTCACGCCAACGATCACCAACAGCAGCGTGACCAAGCAGTACGACGGCAACACGGATGCACCTTCGGGCTTCACGCCGACCTTCAGCTGGAGCGGCTTCATCAGCGGCGACACCAGCGCCAACCTGAGCCACACGTCATCGGCTTACAACGCGAAAAACGTCAGCACGGCCAATCAAATCACCGTCAGTGGCTTGGCCATCACGGCGGTCACCGGCAGCAACAGCAGCGTCGCCACCGACTATGCGTTGGACACCCCCAGCAAAACCGTCGCGGCCACCATCACGCCAGCCACCTTGACCCCAAGCCTGTCCAACACCGGCGTCACCAAGGTCTACGACGCCACCACCGCCGCACCCGCAGGTTTTGCACCCACGTTCACCTGGTCTGGTTTGATTGCCGGCGACAGCGCAGCCACGCTCAGCAACACGTCTTCCAGCTACAACAGCACGCATGTCAGCGCCGCCAACCAACTCACCGTGAACGGCTTGGCCATCACCGGCATCACCGGCAGCAACACCAGCTTGGCAAGCGACTACGTGCTCAACGCCACCAGCCAATCGGTCTCGGCCAGCATCACACCGAAAACCATCGTGGGCAGCCTCAGCAACACCGGGGTGACCAAGGTCTATGACGGCGGCACCTCGGCCCCAGCGGGTTTCACCCCAACCTTCAGTTGGTCAGGTCTGGTGACCGGCGACACCGCCGCAGCGGTCAGCCAAACTGGCATGGCCTACAACAGCCCACGGGTGGCCGCGGCGACTGACCTCACGGTGAGTGGCATGGCCCTGACCAGCATCACCGGCAGCAATGGCAGCCTGGGCAGCGACTATGCCCTTGACGCGACCAGCAAAACCGTGGCTGCCACGGTCACACCCAAGACCTTGACGCCCTTGGTCAGCAACACCGGCGTGACCAAGGTCTACGACGGCACCACGGATGCCCCTGCTGGCTTCAGCCCCACCTACACCTGGTCGGGCTTCATCAGTGGTGACACAGCCGTGTCGATGACCAACACCGGCAGCAGCTACAACAGCCCGAACGTGGTGTCGGCCACCCACCTGACTGTCAATGGCTTGGCCTTGAGCGGCAGCGTCACTGGCAGCAACAGCAGTGCCTTGTCCGACTATGCGTTGGATGCGACAGCCAAACCTGTGGCGGCCACCATCACGGCGAAACCGCTCACCGCCAGTCTGACGGCAGCCCCTAAAACCTACGATGGCACCAACAGCGCGACGCCGGTGCTGAGCATCACCAGCGGCTTGGTGGGCACAGAAACCGTGATCGCCACTGGCACGGCCAGTTACAACAGCCAAAACGTCAGCACAGCCAATCTGGTGACGGTCAACACCACCAGCTTGGCCAATGGCAGCAACGGCGGTTTGGCCACCAACTACAGCTTGGCTGCGGGTCAGACGGCAGCGTCTGGCATCACCCCCAAAACCATCACGCCCACCCTGAGCAACACCGGTGTGACCAAGGAGTATGACGGCACAACCACGGCCCCCAGCGGTTTTGCGCCCAGCTTCACTTGGGCGGGCTTGGTCACAGGTGACAACGCAGCCAGCGTGACCAACACCGGTGCCAGCTTCAACAGCAGCCATGTCAGCACCGCCAACCGTGTCACCGTCGATGGCTTGGCCATCACCGGCATCACTGGCAGCGCAGGCAGCTTGGTCAGCGACTATGTGCTGGACGCCACCAACACAGCGGTGACGGCCAGCATCACCCCGAAAACCTTGACAGGCAGCATGACCAATGCTGGCGTGACCAAGGTGTACGACGGCACCATCGCGGCACCCACTGGCTTTGTGCCCAGCTTCACTTGGTTGGGATTCATCGCAGGTGACAGCGCCGCCAGCACCAGCAGCACCTCGGCAGACTACAACAGCGCCCGGGTCAACAGTGCCAACCAAATCACGGTGAACGGCTTGACCATCACAGGCGTGACTGGCACCAACGCCAGCCTGGGCTCGGACTATGTGATGGACACCCCCAGCAAAACCGTGGTAGCCACGATCACCCCCAAAACCCTCACCCCCACCCTGAGCAACACGGGGGTGAGCAAGGTGTACGACGGCACCACCGATGTGCCCACGGGCTTTGCACCGGCCTACACATGGTCGGGCTTGGTCAGTGGCGACACCTCCGCCAGCCTGAGCAACACGGGTTCTGCTTACAACAGCAAGGATGTGACCAGCGCTCACCAAATCACCGTGAATGGCCTGGTGTTGAGCCACGTGACGGGCAACAACAGCAGTGTGGTGAGCGACTATGCGATCGATGCCACCAGCAAAACCGTGGCCGCGAGCATCACGCCAAAAACCTTGACGGCCACTGTCACGGCACCCAGCAAAATCTATGACGGCACCACCACCGCCACGCCCACCCTGAACATCACGGGCGGCTTGGTGAACACTGAAACCGTCACCGCCACAGCAACCGCCAGTTTCAACTCGAAAAATGTCGCCAGCGCCCATCTGGTGACGGTCAACAGCACCAGCTTGGTCAGTGGCAGCCATGGCGGTCTGGCCACCAACTACACCTTGCCAACAGGACAAACCGTGGCAGCCAACATCACACCGCGGGCAGTCACCCTGACAGCACCGGTGGTGAGCAAAACCTACGACGGCACAACCAGTGTGGACGGCTTGCCGCTGGTCACCAGCGGCAGTTTGGTCGCAGGCGACTTGTTGGTCTCCAGCCATTTGAGCTTTGACTCGGCGCGGGTTGGCACCAACAAAACCGTCTCGGTGTCGCAGGTGGTGATTGCCGATGGTGCAAATGAGGACATGAGCAGCAACTACCAACCCAGCTTCATCGCCAATGCGAGCAGTCAAATCAACCCCAAGCCTGTGACGATCAGTGATTACGTGGATCCATCGACCTTGAGTCTGGCCCCCAACTTGAAGACAGCGGCCACTGGCGTGGCTGCCTTGGGCGTGAATGCCGACAGCGTGGTGGTTTCACAGGCCCTCCAGGCATTGGTTGAGAGCAACAACACACCCCCTGCACCCAGCCCCAGCCCTGTCCTGCCGGGCCTGAAAAGCAGCCTGGCCCAACAAGCCATGCAAGCTGTGACGCCGCAGACCATGAGCCAATGGAGTGATGCGCAAGTGCAATCCCTGCCCGCCAACCAAGTGGCTGTATTGGCAGCGCCGCAGTTGAAACAAGTGATCCGATTGCTCGATGCCGATTTGCAAATCCGCGCCATCAACCCCCAGATCTTGTCAAAGATGGACTTGCAAACCCTGGCGGGTTTGAGCAACTCTCAAATCCAAGCCCTGACACCCGTTCAATTGGCCTCCATGACCAAGGCGCAAATCAACTTTTTGATGCCGGTGTTGTCGCCCGGTCAAATCAGCGCCTTGCGCAGCCCATCGCTGCCCGGGCCTGACACCCGCTAAACCGAGCGCTTGGGCGCCTGCCCTTGCGCGCGTGGTTAAAACAGCTGCAGTTGGCTTTGGTTCAACAGGTGGTTCACCACAAATCGCCACAACATCGGGTGATGTTGGTTTTCATGCCAAAGCGGTTGCATGTATTTTTTGGTGTACCAGTGTTGTTGGCTCTCCAAATGGCAACCAATCAGGCCCACATTGCCCTGCACGATCGCCATGGGGTCGCCATTGGCGTAGGTGGCCACAGTTTGAAAATCGCCGCCAATGAAGGTTGGACCATCGTAAAAATACATGTGTTGGGGTTGCCCCATCCAGGTCACGGCAGCGACCGTGCCATAAGACGAACGGATCTCGGCGCGCCGCCGTTTGATGTATTGCACGCAGCGTGTTCGCTGCAAGAGGTTGAAGTAATAGGCATCGGCCCAGTAAGCACCCATGCAAATACCCAAATACTTGCCCCCACGCTGCATGAATGCACGCACCTCAGTCAAGTTGGGCCTGAGAACGCTGCGAAAAGCCGTGGCTTCACCGTCACCGCCGGGAAACACAACCAGGTCGACATCGTCGAAAAAACCCTCTGGCACCTTGTGTTTGGTGAAGATTTTGAGGCGGGCCATCGGGCTGAAGGCCGAGATCACGCCATTGACCGAGTCCGAGGAGCAGGTGGGATGGTGCAAAAAAAGGGCGATGGTTTTCTTCATGCGTCCTGCCAGCCAAGCTCAGTTCGCCGTGTCTAGCACCACATTGCCAATGGTCTGTCCCGCCTCCACGGTTTGATGCGCCTGCACCACGTGTTCTAACGCAAAGACAGCCCCGATGGTGTGTGTCAGCTGGCCTTGGGTAAGCATCTCAGACAACTGTGCCAAGCAAGCTTGCCTGTCAGCGGGCGTGAGGTCGTAGACCAAGAAAAACTTCAAGCCGATGGAGGCAAATAACAAGGGCCTGAAACTGATGCTGATGTCGGGCGGCGGGTTGGAGCCGTAGCAAATGACTTGACCGTGGTGTTTCACCAAACCCTGCGCCAACCAGCCTGCGGTGGTGGAAAAGTCCATGTCGATCACGGCGTCCACGCCCTGCCCGTCTGTGAGCGCCTTGACACGCGCCACCACGTCTTCGGTTTTGTACAAAATGCAGTGCGCCGCGCCAGCGGCTTGGGCATGGTCAGCCTTGGCTGGGTTGCCCACGGTGCCAATCACCTGCGCGCCAGCCTGGGTCAGCATTTGGGTGATGTAGTGACCGACCGCTGAGGAGGCCCCCGTCACCAAGACTTGTTTGCCGCGCATATCGCCAGCCAACCGCATCGCCTGCAAGGCCGTGAGCCCTGGGATGCCCATACAAGCGCCTGCCTCGAAGGAGACGTTGTTTGGCAAGTGAACGGCTTGCGCGCTGGGCAAGCACACGAATTGCGCCGAGGTGCCAAAGGGCCGTTGCCACTGCGCGTTCCAAGTCCAGACCCGCTCGCCCATTCGGGTGGCGGCAACCCCTTCACCCACGGCATCGATCACGCCTGCACCGTCGCTGTTGGGAATGATGCGCGGCCCGCCCAGGGGGCGTGCCATGCGGGACTTGACGTCCGAGGGGTTGACCCCAGAGGCGTGCAAGCGCACCCGCACCTCACCCGCTGCAGGCTCGGGTGTGGGCATGTCGCCCACCACCATCACCTCAGCAGCACCACCGTTACTTTCGTACCAAGCGGCTTTCATGCGTTAACCCATGTGCAGGCCGCCGTTGCAGGAGAAGTCTGCGCCGGTGGTGAAACCTGATTCGTCGCCTGCCAACCAACCCACGATCGAGCCGATTTCCTCGGGGGTGCCCAAGCGTTTAACAGGGATGGTGGCGACGATTTTTTCCAGTACTTCGGGCTTGATGGCTTTGACCATGTCGGTGCCGATGTAGCCGGGGCTCACGGTGTTGACGGTCACCCCTTTGTTGGCCATTTCTTGGGCCAAGGCCATGGTGAAACCATGCATCCCGGCTTTGGCTGCCGAGTAGTTGGTTTGACCCGACTGGCCCTTCTCGCCATTGACCGAAGAGATTTGAATGATGCGCCCCCAGCCCTTCTCCACCATGCCAGGCACCACTTGTTTGGTGACGTTGAACATGGCGTTCAAGTTGGTGTCGATCACGGCTTTCCAGTCTTCCACCGTCATCTTCAAGAACATGCGGTCGCGGGTGATGCCTGCGTTGTTGACCAATACGTCGATCGGGCCGTGCTCGGCCACGGCTTTGCTGAAGGCTTCGGTGGTGGACGCCCAATCGGCCACATTGCCCACCGACGCGTAAAAGGTGTAGCCCAGGGCCTGTTGCTCACCCAGCCACTTGTCAAAGTCGCGGCTGGGGCCACAACCTGCGATGACTTTGTAGCCCATCTTGTGCAAGCGATGGCAGATGGCGGTACCGATGCCGCCCATGCCACCGGTCACGTAGGCGATTTTTTGACTCATGAAGTTGTCTCCTGTGGTTTTTTCAAAATGGAATCAGACGCGCTTTTTCACATAGCGGCCAGGGGCAGGCTCGATGGCTTTGAATTTGCCCCGGCCATAGGCCTTGGGGGCGGCCACTTGTTGCCCTGCGTGTTTCTTCAGCCAGGTGGACCAATCGGTCCACCAGCTGCCGGGATGCTCTTTGGCTTTGGAGAGCCAGCCGTCCAAGGTCTTGGGAAACGCGCTGTCGGTGCGAATCCAATGGCTGCGTTTGTTGGCCGCAGGCGGATTGATGACACCTGCGATGTGGCCAGACGCGCCCATCACAAAACGCTTGGGGCCAGGAAAGACATGGGTCGATGCGTAGGCACCCCCGATCGGGACGATGTGGTCTTCGCGGGAGCCGTAGATGTACACCGGCAAATCCACTTTGCGCAAATCCAGGGCTTCGCCACAGACGGTGGTTTTGCCAGGCTTGGTCAGGTTGTTTTCTAAATAGGTGTTGCGCAAATACCAGGCGTACCATGGGCCTGGCAAGTTGGTTGAGTCGCTGTTCCAGTAGAGCAAATCGAATGGCGGCGGGGTTTCGCCTTTGAGGTAGTTGCCAACCACGTAATTCCAAACCAAGTCGTTGGGACGCAAAAAACTGAACGTCTGCCCCATGTCACGACCCGTCATCAAACCACCCTCAGAGAACTGGGCTTCACGGAATTTGACAAATGCCTCGTCGATGAACACATCCAACACCCCCGAGTCTGTGAAGTCAACAAAGGTGGTCAACAAGGTCGCACTGGCCACCGGGTCTTGCCCGCGTGCGGCAAGCACACCCAAGGCGGATGTCAGCAAAGTACCGCCCACACAAAAACCCAAGGCATTGATTTGCGGCATCTTGCCAATTTGACGCGCCACTTCAATGGCTTGCATCACACCGTTTTCCACATAATCGTCCCAGGTGGCCTGGGCCAACTCGGCATCGGGGTTGCGCCAACTCACCACAAACGTGCGGTGCCCCTGAGCCACGGCATAACGAACCAGTGAATTGGCGGGTTGCAAATCGAGAATGTAAAACTTGTTGATGCATGGCGGCACCATCAGGAAAGGCCGTTGGTAGACCTTGGCGGTGAGCGGCTTGTACTCGATCAGCTGGAACAACTCGTTTTCAAAAACCACCGCACCCTCGGTGGTGGCCACGTTTTTGCCCACCTCAAACTGACTCTCATCGGTCATCGACACATGGCCTTGGCGCACGTCGTGCAGCAGGTTGTGCAGGCCTTGCTTGAGGCTTTCGCCCTGGGTGTCGATGGCCTTTTGCTGCGCTTCGGCATTGAGCGCCAAGTAGTTGCTGGGCGCAGAAGCGGCCGCCCATTGTTCGACCGCAAAGCGAATGCGGGCGCGGGTTTTGTCGTCGGTCTCCAATGACTCGGCAAAGGCCATCATGGTGCGCGCATTGAGCAGGTACAGGGCCGCGGTGAAAGCGGCGCTGGGGTGGTGTTGCCAAGCCTGATTGGCAAAGCGCCTGTCTTTGATGGCGGGGGGGTGATCAGAGCCTTGCTGCCACAGTGCTTGCAGTTCCTTGGCGTAGCCGGCCTGCAGCGCAAGCAGCTTATCGGCGGGAATATTCAGTGCAGGCAGTGACGTCATGGGATGTTTGTCTCAACAGGACACATGGGTGGATCGTATGCCCTTCATTAGATTTCACCACCCCTACAAACCCCTGACACAGCGCCCGTCAAACCAAACCGATACCGATGGCCAGACGCCCGCTGGGTCCATCTCGGCGGTGCGAAAAAAAGGTGTCTGGTCTCGAAAAAGTGCACCAAGACAGTGAACCGTCGTTGCCTTGCACCTCACGCACCCCTGCGGCATGCAGCCGCTGCCGGGCCAAAGCGGGCAAATCCGCAAGGTATTTGTGTGGGGCTGGCAAGGCTTGGAACGCTTGTTCACAGCCAGCACCGTGGGCCATGAAAGCCGCTTTGACATCCTCACCCACTTCGAAAACGCCCGGGCCAATGCATGGCCCCAGCCAGACCTTGACAGCGGCCAGGTCACCCCAAGGCTCGAAAATCGACAAGGTCTGCTCGATCACCCCAGCAGCCAAGCCGCGCCAACCGGCGTGAGCGGCTGCCACCAGCTTTGCGCCGGGATGGAAAAACACCAAAGGCAAACAATCCGCCACCATGATGGTGCAGGCCAGCCCTTGTTCGCGGGTCCAGCTGGCGTCTGCCTCCCAGCCATGGGGCGTGTGATGGTTCAACTCGAGCAGCCGGGTGCCGTGTACCTGTTTCAAAAAAACAGCTTGCATGCCCCACTGGTTGGCCAACAACCGGCGGTTTGTGTCAACGGCTTGGGGGTCATCCCCCACATGGTCACCCAGGTTCAGGCTGTCAAAAGGGGGCGCAGACACGCCTCCCCGGCGGGTGCTGCAAAACACCTGAGCCCCAGGCCAATGGGGTAAGAGGGGGGAAGGCTCAGGGCTCAAAGTCAGGACAGGCGCTGGGCTGTGATTGCTGAAAAGCGGGCAAGGCCATGCATGCCTCGAACACGGCCAGGGTGCGCGCAAAACCACTCAAATCGACCTGGAAGCGTTGCGCATTGAATATCTGGGGCACCAAGACACAGTCGGCCAAAGTGGGCGTATCGCCATGGCAAAAGCGGTTGTGCGGTTGCAAGCACAACTGCTTTTCAACCGCTTGCAAACCCAGGCCCACCCAATGGCGATACCAGGTGTTTTTGGTGTCTTCATCGAGCCTCAAGGTGCCGCTGAGGTATTTCAGAACACGCAGGTTGTTGACCGGGTGAATTTCGCAGGCGATCGATTGGGACAAGGCCCTGACCCTGGCGCGGCCTGGGGCATCAGCGGGCAGCAAAGCAGGCGTGGGATGGGTTTCATCCAGGTACTCGATGATCGCCATGGACTGGGTCAGGCGCAAGCCATCGACCTCGAGCAAGGGCACCAGCGCGTCGCCATTGAGTTCGGTGAAAGGGGCTTGGCATTGCTCGCCTTTGGGCAAATGCACCGGCAGGTACTCATAGGACAGTCCCTTGAGGGCCAGGGCAATGCGCACACGAAAGGATGCAGAAGAGCGGAAATAGTTGTGTAGCTTCATGCGCGTAAGGATAACAAGCCTCGTCGGGCGCTGACCGGGTGGCTTGGCCTAAACTGCTGGCCAGGGATGTTTTGCCCGCTAGCCAGAAAGCCTCTTCATGGACAACGCTTGGTCCAGTGCCATCAAACACTGCAAAAACTGCGGCACCGCCGTGGTGCGCCGATTACCTGACGACGGTGACACCCGCTTGCGTGCCATCTGTCCAACATGCCACACGGTGCATTACGAGAACCCCCTGAATGTCGTGGGCACCATTCCGGTGTTTGAGGGCAAGGTTTTGCTTTGCAAACGCAACATCGAACCCCGCAAAGGCTTTTGGACATTGCCTGCAGGTTTCATGGAGTTGCGCGAGACCTTGGCCGAAGGCGCGGCGCGTGAAACCGATGAAGAAGCCGGTGCAGACATCGAGATGCAAGGGCTGTTTTCGGTGCTGGACGTGCCGCGGGTGGGCCAAGTCCATTTTTTCTTCCGCGCCACCATGCGCAACCTCAGCCTGAAGCCCGGCCACGAAACCATGGAAGCACGCTTGTTTTCTGAAGCCGAAGTGCCTTGGGACGAACTGGCATTTCGCACTGTCAAAGAAACCCTGCGCCTGTATTTCGCCGACCAAGCCAAGCAGTCATATGGGTTTCACACCCTGACCATCCACTGAAGCCTGACAGCCCGGTTGGAGGGTGTGCAAGGTCAGCGGTTGCCCAACCCCATGCTGCGGGTGATGACCTCTTTCATGATCTCGTTGGTGCCGCCATAAATGCGCTGCACGCGGGCATCCGCATAGGCGCGGGTGATCGGGTATTCCCACATGTAGCCACTGCCACCGTGCAACTGAACGCACTCGTCCATCACCTTGCACTGCAAATCCGAACACCAGTACTTGGCCATGCTGGCAGTGGCCGTGTCCAGCTGGTCTTTGAGCAGCAACTCGGTGCACTTGTCGACGAACACCTGAGCTATTTGCACCTCGGTTTGCATTTCTGCCAACTTGAACCGGGTGTTTTGAAATGCGGCCACAGCCTGTCCAAACACCTGTCGTTGTTTCACAAAGTCCAGGGTCCAGCCAATGGCGGCCTGGGACGCGGCGACCGCACCAATCGCGATTTGCAAGCGTTCCCATGGCAGTTGCTCCATCAAACCAATGAAGCCCTTGTGGAGGTAATCGGCGCCGCCCAGCAAGGCGTCAGCAGGCAGGTGTACATCGTTGAAAAACAGCTCGCAGGTGTCTTGCGCCTTCAAACCCAGCTTGTGCAAAGGCTTGCCTTTGGTGAAGCCGGGTGTGCCGGCTTCCAGCAACAACAAGCTGGTGCCTTTGGCTCCGGCACTGGGATTGGTTTTGGCCACCACGATCACCAGGTCTGAATGCCAGCCATTGGTGATGTAGGTTTTGCTGCCGTTGAGCACAAAACTGCCGTCGTCTTGCTGGCGAGCCGTGGTTTGGATGCCCTGCAAATCGCTGCCTGCGGAGGGCTCGGTCATGGCGATCGCCCCCACCATCTCGCCGCTGGCCAACCGTGGCAGGTACTTGGCTTGCTGCGCGGCTGTGCCGTAGTGCATCACATAGGGCGCAACGATTTCAGAATGCAAGCCATAGCCAATACCGCTGAAGCCGGCTGCACTCAGCTCCTCCATCTGGATGATGGAATACAACTTGTCGGCACCTGAGCCTCCCAGCGACTCTGGCAAGCTCATGCACAAGAAACCCAGTTCGCCGGCTTTGCGCCACACCGACTTGTCGACATAGCCCTGGGTTTCCCATTGGGCATGGTGAGGCGCGATTTCTGCGGTCATGAAACGCTTGAAACTGTCACGAAAAGCCTCGTGGTCTGGTGAGAAAAGCGTTCTTTCAATCATGTTGGCTCGCTGTTTTGAATGTCCGGGTAAACCCTGGAGCAGGGGTTTCTATAATTTTTTTTTAGTTTTGGAGATGACCTCATGGTGTGGCAGCAAATATACGACCCTTTGGGCAACATGTTTTTATCAACCCTGCTCGCCTCGGTGCCTGTGGTTGTCATGTTGGCAGGCTTGGGTTTTTTCCACATGAAAGCCCATATCGCAGCTGGCGCTGGTTTGCTTGCTGCATTGGTGATCGCCATCTTGGTCTATGGCATGCCCAGCGAAATGGCCGCCAACGCAGCCCTTTACGGCGGCTTGACTGGCTTGCTGCCGATTGGCTGGATCGTGCTCAACATCATCTTCTTGCACCAACTCACGGAGCAAAACGGCAGTTTCAAGGTACTGCAAGACTCGATCGCCGGCATCACCGAAGACCGTCGCCTCCAGCTGTTGTTGATCGCTTTCGCGTTCGGCGCTTTCTTTGAAGGCGCCGCTGGTTTTGGTACACCGGTGGCTGTGACCGCGGCCATCTTGATTGGCCTGGGTTTCTCGCCTCTGGCCGCCTCAGGTTTGTCCTTGATTGCCAACACCGCGCCGGTGGCCTTTGGCGCTTTGGGCACCCCCATCATCACCTTGGCCAAAGTGCATGGCTATGACGTGATGGCAGTCTCCGCCATGGTGGGTCGCCAGTTGCCCTTCTTCTCTTTGTTGGTTCCGTTTTGGCTGATTTGGGCCTTTGCAGGACGCCGCGCGATGTGGGAAGTTTGGCCTGCGATTTTGGTCACCGGCTTGAGCTTTGCGATCATGCAGTTTTTGGTTTCAAACTACATCGGCCCCGAACTGGTCGACATCATTGCAGCCGTTGTGAGCATGGCTTGTTTGGTCTCCTTTTTGCGCTTCTGGCAACCCAAAACCATTTGGACATCTGTCTCTTTGAAGGGTCATGAAGCCAGTGGTGGCCAAGCCCAGGCACCCCGCGCTGTCACCGTTCATTCACGTGATGAAATCATCCGTGCGTGGACACCTTGGGCGATCCTGACGGTGTTCATCTTCATTTGGGGCCTGCCATCGGTGAAAGCCTATCTCAACGGCATCTTTGCACCGCAATTCGCCATGGATGGTTTGCACAACCTGATTGAGAAAATGCCCCCAGTTGTCCCCTCACCCAAAACCGAAAGCGCCATCTACACCCTCAACCTGTTGTCCTCCACGGGCACCGGCATTTTGTTGTCGGCGATTGTGGGTGGCTTGGTGATGAAGTACAACCCGCTTCACATGCTTCGGATTTTCTTCTCTACCTTGTGGCTGGTTCGCTACTCACTCCTCACCATCGTCTTGATGTTGGCCCTGGGCTACTTGACACGTTATTCAGGCACTGACACCACTTTGGGTCTGGCGTTTGCCAACACCGGTGTGTTCTATCCGTTCTTCGGCACCTTGATGGGCTGGTTGGGCGTTGCATTGACTGGCTCAGACACCGCGTCCAACGTGCTGTTTGGTGGAATGCAAAAAGTCGCCGCTGAACAACTGGGGTTATCGCCCAATCTGATGGGTGCTGCCAACAGCTCCGGTGGGGTCATGGGCAAGATGATTGATGCCCAATCCATCGTGGTGGCATCGACCGCCACCCGTTGGTTCAACCATGAAGGGGATATCTTGCGCTATGTCTTCTTCCACTCCATTGCACTGGCCTGCTTGGTCGGTATTTTGGTTACCTTGCAAGCCTATGTATTCCCCTTCACCTTGATGGTGGTTCACTGAGATCACTGCAAAACCATGAGCCGCCCTTCGGGGCGGCTTTTTCATGGACGCGGCTCAAGTTTGGCTCAGCCGGGTCGACAATGTGATGATCGATTTGATTTACTCTGTCCAAAGGTTTCCCATGAAGTCACTCGCCCCTCGTCTGCTGTTGCTTTGTCTGCTGGCATTGCTGGGGTGTGCCACGCCCACCCCTGAATCTCACCATGTGGTTTTGGGATCCAGCAGCTACGGCTACCCCAGCGCCAATGTCAGGGTGCTGAGTGCGGTTCAAGGCGTGGATTTTGAGGCGCGTCATACCCAGTTGCGCTTCCCCGATTGCGTCTCGGGCTCACTCGACATGGTGGAGTTTTCGGGGGCCATCAACCCCACCAGCTTGCGCGCACTCCACAGCTTGATGAACACGCTTCAGCCATGCATCCGCAAAGATGGCAGACGGGTTGTGAATCCGGTCTATCTGAATTCAGCCCATGGCGAACTGATGCTGGGTACCCAATTGGGTCAATGGTTTCAAACCAAGGGTATTGAGGCGATCGTGACCGAAGGACAAGTGTGTGAATCAGCCTGTGCTGTGGCTTATTTGGGTGCCCAGCGCAAACAAGTGCAAGCCAATGGCCGCGTCGTCATCCACCTCAGTGGTGAAAAAGGCAAAGGTTTCGATTGCGCCCGGTCTGTGGATATGATGCCGCTTCGCCAGTACTTGCTGACTACAGCGGGTACTCAACAGGGTCAGGCCTTGTTCAACCAAGCCTTGACCCATTGCCGAAACGGCCAAGGATGGGATTTGTCTTGATATGCCAGTCATCGTGATCGCCAACCCCAAGGGGGGGTCTGGCAAGTCAACTTTGTCTACCAACGTGGCTGGTTATTTCGCCACGCAAGGGCATGCGGTCATGCTCGGGGATGCGGATGTGCAGCAATCTTCCAAATTGTGGCTGGATCTGCGACCACCCGAGGTGGCCGCGATCTCGACCTGGGAGTTGCAGGCCGATTTGGTCTTGACAGCCAAACCGCCACGTGGGACGACCCATGTGGTGATTGACACGCCCGGTGGTCTGGGTGGTTGGCGCTTCAAAGAAGTGGTTTCTCGCGCTGACAAAGTCATGATCCCGATCATGCCCAGTATTTTCGACATGTATGCCGCACAAGCCTTCATCACCCAACTGCGCGACATCACCAAAGGCCATAAAACCAAGTTGGGTATCGTTGGCATGCGGGTCGATGAGCGCACCATCGCTGCCAGCAAGCTGCGGGAGTTCATGGACACCTTGGATGTCCCCATCATCAGCTTTTTGCGCGACACCCAGTACTACCTGCACTTGGCAGCACACGGACTGAGTTTGTTTGACATCACACGCAGCAAAGTAGAGAGAGACCTGCAGCAATGGCAAGCCATTTGCCATTGGCTTGAGAATTGATCAACACGCACGCCGCCCGCAGTGTTGGTCAGACTGCAAAACCACTTGCGCCCCATTGGGCCTGTTGAAAGCCATGGCGGTTCAGACACGACGTGTCTGTGAATGTCATCTTTGCCTGAGCAAGGGCTTGCGCAAGCAGGCGATGTTTTGGATGCTTTTGTAGATACTGCCGTGAGTCACATCACCCCATGCACTGGTGGTGGGGTTGTGGATCAACTTGGCACCCGTTTGCATTTGCCCCTCGTAACCGTAAACCGCCAGAAACCGGTATTTGTTTTTGTCGCAGTCAAATTCAACCCACTTGCTGACCGACAACACCTCTTGAATGGTGTAGCTCCCATGGTTGGTGAGCATCCAAATGGTGGCATTGCGTTTCGTTTGCACCAGGGTGGTTCGGTCAAGCAGCACGGTGTCACCGTCAATGTTGCCAAGGTAAGTCCAGCCAGCTTGCACATTGGTCAACCCTGTGCACAAGCCAATACACAAACACCATCGGCTAAGCGTCGAGGCCATTCAATGGGGCGCCACGGGTAACAGAGGTGCCAGCGCAAAGTCTGCAGGCACCGCACCTGTCAACGTCTCCAAGAAAGCCACCATGTTGGCGACTTGCTCTTCGGTCAGGGTCTTGCCTAGCTGCAGTTGGGCCATGATACGCACGGCTTGGGGCAAAGAGGCGACAGAGCCATCGTGGAAATACGGCGGCGTGACAGCCACGTTGCGCAGTTGAGGGACTTTGAAGATGAAAGCATCGGCTTCGTTGCGGGTATCGTGGAAACGACCCTTGTCGTAGCCCTTGAAAGCGTCTTTCGGCGTGCTGCCTGTGGCCAACCAGTAGTCTTGCGTGATGCCAAATTTTTGGTAGATCTGCCCGCCCACGGCAACCCCGCTGTGGCAACTGGCGCAACCAACCGCCATGAACTGATCGAGGCCCAATTTGGCTTGCTGAGAGATCGCCTGGGTATCGCCTTTGAGGTAGGCGTCAAAGGGGGATGGTGTGAGCAGGGTTCGCTCAAAGGCACCAATGGCCTTGCCCCAGTTGTCCACGCTCAAGGCCTTGTTCTCACCCGGATAGGCTTTGTCAAACCAACTTTGGTAACCCAATTGAACCAGCTTTTTTTCGACTTGCTCATAACTGGTGTTGCCATAAGCCAATGGGCTGAGCAAAGCCTTGACGGCTTGTTCTTCCACCGTCGCGCGGTTACCCCCGAAATGCTGGGCCACCAACAAAGGGGTGTTGAATACTGTGGAAGCATTGCGTGGCAACACTTTGCCTTGCACACCCACCGACAGGGCCAAGGTGTCCGCGCCATAGAAGGAAGGGGTGTGGCAGGTCACGCAAGCCAAGCGTCCGTCAGCCGATACCCGGGTTTCAAAAAACAAAGCCTTGCCCAGGGCAACACGCTCTGGTGTGAGTGGGGTGTTTTCCAAAGCCGCTGTGTCTGGCAAGGGTTTGAAGATTTGCTGGGCTTGGGTCAGCAATGCCTGGTCGGCGTCGGCCGCCATCAGGGGCAGACCCATACCGATCAGGGTTGACAGCGTTAAAGCGGAGAAGACTGCTGGTCGAAGGATGTTTTTCATGTTTGTCTTAAAACAAGCCAACAATGTTGCCTTGGTCATCGACATCAATCGCATGCGCAGAAGGTATCTTGGGCAAGCCAGGCATGGTCATGACGTCGCCGCAAACCATCACGATGAACTCGGCACCTGCAGCCAAGCGAACTTCACGGATGTTCATGGTGTGCCCCTCAGGCGCACCGAGCTGCTTGGGGTCGGTTGAAAAGGAGTATTGGGTTTTCGCGATACACACCGGGAAGTGACCGTAACCCTGGGATTGCAGTTGTTCAATTTGGGTGCGGATTTTGGCGTCAGCCGAGATACCTTGGGCACCATAAATTTTTTGCGCAATGGTTTGGGCTTTCTCCCACAAAGTGGCTTGTTCGCTGTAGACAAACTGAAACTGGTTCGGTCCATCGCACAAAGCCACCACGGCATGCGCCAAGTCGACCGCGCCGGCCCCGCCTTGAGCCCAATGCTTGGCCACCACCACTTGCGCACCATATTGCGCGCAGGTTTTCTCCAGCAATGCGATCTCTGCAGCCGTGTCTTCGGTACGGTGATTGATCGCAACCACACAAGGCAAGCCATAGTGGGTGCGGATGTTTTTCAGATGTCGCTCTAAATTCACCATGCCTTGTTGCAAAGCTTGCAGGTTTTCAGAGCCCAGTTCTTTGACTGCAACGCCGCCGTGGTATTTGAGGGCCCGGACCGTCGCCACCAGCACCACAGCCGAAGGCTTGAGCCCTGCTTTGCGGCACTTGATGTCAATGAATTTCTCCGCGCCCAAGTCCGCACCAAAGCCGGCTTCCGTGACCACATAGTCGGCCAATTTCATCGCCGTGCTGGTGGCAATCACTGAATTGCATCCGTGGGCAATGTTGGCAAACGGGCCGCCATGGATGAACGCCAAGTTGTTCTCCAGAGTCTGCGCGATGTTGGGTGCCAAAGCATCCTTGAGCAAAGCGGTCATCGCACCATGGGCTTGCAAATCACTGGCCAGCACCGGCGCGCCTTCGGTGTTGTAAGCCACCACGATACGGCCTAATCGCTGCTTGAGATCGGACACGCTCGTGGCCAAACAGAAAATAGCCATCACCTCGGAGGCCACCACGATATCAAAACCATCTTCACGGGGAACGCTGTTGGCTGTGCCACCCAGTCCAACCACCATCTGACGCAACGCGCGGTCATTCATGTCCATGACCCGCTTCCAAGCAATACGGCGGGTATCGATCTTCAAGGCATTGCCATGGTGAATATGGTTGTCCAGCATGGCAGACAAAAGATTGTGTGCCAGGGCAATGGCGCCGAAGTCACCGGTGAAATGCAGGTTGATGTCTTCCATCGGCACCACCTGTGCCATGCCTCCTCCAGTGGCACCACCCTTCATGCCAAAAACCGGGCCGAGTGAAGGCTCTCGCAGACAAATCAGGCTGTTTTTACCAATCTTTCGCAACGCGTCACCCAGACCGACCGTGGTGGTGGTTTTGCCCTCACCAGCGGGCGTGGGGGAAATCGCCGTGACCAAAATCAGCTTGCTGTCTTGCTTGGCGGGCATGCCGGCAATGTGCTTGAGCGACAACTTGGCTTTGTGGTGCCCGTAAGCATACAAATGCTCATCGGAAATGTTCAAGTGGCTTTGAACCAGTTGGGGAATGCGTTCAAGGCTTGCCGCCTGGGCGATGTCGATGTCACTGCGCATGGTGTTCCTACAGGATGGCTTCAGGGGGGCCAAGTTTACGCCAGACATGGCTTAGCCGTGTGATACCCAAACACCAGCCAGGCTGGCTGCGGACCACGAGGCAAAAGCCTCAAACAGCGATCATTTCTCTCAAACTTTCGACACGGCGCATGATCAAAGCCACATCAGGCTTGGCCACGCCACCGGCAATCAAAGTGTCTTTCAGCACGTCGGCCACTTCGTCGAAATGCATGCCATGGATATGGAATTTGGCGTGGGCTGAGTACATGTCGCGCCCGGTGTAAATCTCGGCGGGCTTGCCCATGACATAGGCCATGTATTCCACGGTGTGTTCGGCCAAATGCGCCATGTCAATGCCGTCGAAATAGGCTGCCAAATGCTGGCGACCCATGATCTCCTTGTGAAACGCCCGGACCAACTTGGCGATGGTGGGAACCCCGCCGTATTTATCAAACAAAGTGACGGTGTTGGCAGATGAATCAGCATTCTCAGGTGCTTGCTGTCCCGTCACGACCGCTTGCGTGTCGGGGTTGGGCTTGCTCGCAAATACCGAACCTTTGGACTCATAAAACGCCTTGCCTCCACATTTGGCACAACGCATCGGTTTGACTTCATCAGACGCCACCCCGCATTTCAGGCAAACCATGGAAGCCATTGGTACATCTCCAATTATCGAGAGCAAGGAAAAATTTCCTGCTGACGCTAAAGCAATCTCGTCATGGTTGCCCAAGGTCCCTGGGATGGACTGTCGATAAGCCCGGGCATTGAAATTGCTCGTTTTGTGCAGACACGCAGGGATAACTGACAGGGGCTTGGCCCATTCATCTTTAAGGATTCAAATCATGAGCGCACTGAAAACTCTAGCAGTCATGGCCAGCTTGCTTTTCCCGACCATGGCACTGGCAGAGCACTGGCGATACTGCGCACCTGACGCCCCGTTGACCAACCCTTGCAAGCAATGGCTGGTGGGCCCGAGCTTGGGCGCAAAGACTGAACAGTCGAGTGACATCCCGGCCTACAACCATGCATGGATGCGCTCGCACGGTGTGAAACCTCGCCCCCACACTGAAGTACCCCGCTATGGACAGGCCCCAGAAAGTGCCACCCGGCCGTTTTCAGTGCAGACGGCCGAAGTGCTCGTCAGGTAAACCATCCGTCATGGGTTTTTGCAAACACTTGACATGATCAATTGATCTACCGATCCGGCCTCTGGTTTGGCCCATGCGCCCGTGCCCGATCGCCTGCCCAGAGGTTCACCGGTTCCCATTTCACCCGCATAAGCGGTGATGTGCATCAAACGGGCTTGCCCAAGGTTGCAGTCATATTCTTCGATGGAACGAAATGACCGCGTTCCGTGAGGATTGGATTGAGACAAATTGTTGAGTACCCACACGCGACGAAACCCATCAACCAATGCGATGTTGGTCGGCTCGATGAAGTATTGCGATTGGTCTGCTTCTGTGTGCAGCAAACGCCAATCTGCTTGGGCATTCAAACTCAACAAGCAAAGCAATAACAGGGTTTTTTTCATGACAGCCTCAAAGCAGGTGATACGGATGTGAAAAAGGGTCGGTTCCTTGTGAGAACCAACCCTTTGAGTTGATGTTGGTCGGCGTGGCGGGATTCGAACTCGCGACCCCTTGCACCCCATGCAAGTGCGCTACCAGGCTGCGCTACACGCCGAGACTTGAATTATAGCCGCCTGCGGTTGATGCTCAGTCTAGCAAGCCGCGTATTTCAAACAATTCTTGCCTGAGCAACTGCAGTTTGCTGGCATCCGCATCTGTCAAATGGAGGGGCCATGCTTCTTCTAATTTGGTTTCGGCCAGAGACAGGTTGTCTTCTAGCTCATCGAGCCCAACGAGCATGACCTCACCCGCACGCTTTTTGTCTCTTTCGGCTTGAACCAGCTCTTGGAGCTTGTTTCTCGCGCCGCTGATCGTGAATCCTTGCTCATACAGCAGGTCTCGGATACGGCGGATCATCAGCACCTCGTGATGCTGGTAGTAGCGACGGTTACCTCTGCGCTTCATGGGACGCAACTGTGTGAATTCTTGTTCCCAATAGCGAAGCACGTGTGGCTTGACACCACACAGCTCACTGACCTCACCGATGGTGAAGTAGCGCTTGGCAGGGATAGAAGGGAGAGAAGTCTCCATGAACTCAGTCAGTCGTCAAAAGGAGTAAGAGGTTACACGAAGTCGATGCCATAGTTAAGCGTATCGACCGCAAATCATGAAAATAAAGTCTGTCAGGCCGAGAAAGGAATCACCCTTGCCGCAAGTTTTCAAAGGATTTTAGAAGCTACGCAGCCAAAATGAATCGCTAAGTGTTCGTTTCGGCAGCAGGACCCAAGACACCCTGAATATGCTCTTTGAGCTTGTGGCTGGCGTGGAAGGTAACCACACGCCTGGCTTGGATAGGAATGGCCTCACCGGTGCGAGGGTTGCGTCCGGGTCGTGGTGCCTTGGTGCGGATTTGAAAATTGCCAAAGCCCGAAATCTTGACATCCTCACCGGTCACCAAGCGCTGAGAAATCAGGTCGAAAAAAGCATCAATCATGTCCTTGGATTCCCGCTTGTTCAATCCAATTTGGTCAAACAACAATTCAGCCAACTGCGCCTTGGTCAAGGCGGGTGTTTCAATGCTCTCAAAAGACAAATCCATGTTCACTCTCCCTCAGGCTCTGAGTTTGGCGTGCAATTGCACGGACAGCTGCGAAACAACCGCTTGCACCGCAGATTCAATTTGCGCATCCGTCAAAGTCAGGTCATTTTGACTTTGTAAAAACAGACGCACCGCTAAACTTTTCTCGCCCATGGCGACAGAGCCCCCAGGCTTTTGGGGCCGATAGACGTCAAACAACACGGTGTCTTCCAGCAAACCGTCTACAGAGGCACCCCAAATCGCATCGATCAGTGCTTGGTGTGTGACTGCCTCTGAGACAACCACGGCGATGTCACGCTCAACAGCCTGAAGCTTGGCCACGGGTTTGGCCTGAGCCACGGGCTTCGAAAGCACTGCATCCAATTCAAGCTCAAACAATACCGGTGCGTGCGACAAATCCCACTGCTGACGCCACTTGGGATGAAGTTCGCCGATCCATCCGATGGTTTGACCATTTGTATCGATACGAGCACTGCGACCAGGGTGCAATGCAGGATGCTCTGCGGCCACAAAAGTCAGCGAATGGCCTGCCATCAAGGCACTGATATCAGCTTTGACATCAAAGAAATCAATCTGGGTCTTGTCAGTGTTCCAGCCCATGGCTTCTTTCGGGCCCAAAGCCAAACCAGCCACGCGCATCGGTTGGTCGATGCCAGCGATGGACTGAAGGGAATCTTTGACCCGGTCATCCCGCAGGAACACCCGACCCAGTTCAAACAAACGTACCCTGGATGCTTTACGGTCCAGATTGAACTTCGCCACTTGCAGCAATGAGCCCATCAAAGAAGAACGCATGACGCTCATTTGACTGGCGATGGGGTTGAGCAACTCAATCGGCTTGGCATTGCCAGCCAGGGTGTGCTCCCAGGTGGCATCGACAAAGCTGAAATTGATCGTCTCTTGGTAGCCCAATGCAGCCAACTGCCGCCGAACCGCAAACGGGTGGCGGCGACTTTCAGGCATCAATCGCGGGGTCATCGGTGCATTCGGCGGTGTCGAGGGCAAATGCTCGTAACCCACCATGCGCGCCACTTCTTCAATCAGGTCTTCCTCCAACTTGAGGTCAAAACGGAAGGAAGGAGCCAGCACACTCAACGATCCAGCAGACTCGGTGACAGTCAAGCCCAAAGACCTGAGCGCATCTGCGATGACTGGCTGACCCAGTGGCATACCCAAAACCTTGGACACACGCTCAACCCGAAGGGTCACTGGCGCCGCCTGGGGCATGTTGATCTGCTGGTCGACCACCACGCCAACTTGGGTCTCAGGTGTGCCACATACCGACACAACCAAACCGGTGATGCGTTCTAGTTGCGCAACGCTTAATGCAGGGTCAACACCGCGCTCGAACCGATGACCTGCATCTGTAGAGAAATGAAAACGTCTGGACCTGCCCGCGACAGCCTGTGGCCACCAGAACGCAGCCTCAATGAAGATGTCTTGTGTTTGGTCTGAAACAGCCGTGGCGTCCCCACCCATGATGCCCGCCAAAGATTCAACGTGTTGCGCATCTGCAATGACACCGACTTGAGCATCCAAGGTCACTGTGTTGCCGTTGAGCAATCGCAAGGTCTCGCCTTCTTGGGCCCAACGAACCTGCAAACCTCCATGGATTTTGGCCAAGTCAAAAATATGTGACGGCTGACCAAACTCAAACATCACATAGTTGGAAATATCCACCAAAGGGCTGACACTGCGTTGACCGCAACGAGCCAAGCGGTCGACCATCCATGTGGGTGTTTTGGCTTTGGGATTGACGTGTCTGACCACCCTGCCGCTGAAACGACCACATAAATCAGGTGCTTGGATGTCAACCGCTAGGGCATCTTGCGTATGCACAGAACAAGGCGTGAAATCGGGTGTGTGAAGAGGCGAACCCGTCAGTGCAGATAACTCTCGAGCGATGCCATACACGCTCAAGCAGTGAGCCAAATTAGGTGTCAATTTCAGGGTAAACAGCGTGTCATCCAGATTCAGGTGCTGGCGAATGTCTTGACCCAGAGGGGCATCCAAGGAGAGTTCCAACAAGCCAGCACTGTCATCAGACAACTTCAATTCCCGAGCAGAGCACAACATGCCTTGACTTTCCACGCCGCGCAACTTGCCCAGCTTGATGTGAAACGCTTTGCTGTCTTCTGCAGGGGGTAATTGGGCGCCGACCATGGCACAAGGAATTTTGATGCCGGCACGGGCATTGGGTGCGCCGCAAACGATTTGTAACAAGGCTGCCTGGCCGACATTGACTTGGCAAACCCTCAAACGATCTGCATCAGGATGCTGCTCTGCAGATACGATCTCTCCCACCACCACTTTGGTAAAAAGGGGCGCCACAGGACGCATGTCTTCGACTTCCAGACCAGCCATCGTCAGCTTGTCAGCCAGTTGCTCAGTGGTCAGTGGTGGGTTGCAAAATTCGCGCAACCAGGATTCAGGAAACTGCATGAATAGGCCTTGCGAAAATCATTGAAATTGGCTGAGAAAGCGAATGTCGCCATCGAAAAACAGGCGCAAATCATTCACGCCGTAACGCAGCATGGTCAGCCGATCAGGCCCCATGCCAAAAGCAAAGCCAATGAACCGCTCAGGGTCAAGGCCCATGTTTCTCACCACATTGGGGTGAACCTGACCAGAACCTGCGACCTCCAACCATCGCCCGGCCAGAGGCCCGCTGGGGAACTGAATGTCAATTTCTGCACTGGGTTCAGTGAACGGAAAAAAACTTGGCCTGAAGCGCAGAACCAAATCATCGTTTTCAAAAAATGTTTTGCAAAAGTCGGTGAACACCACTTTCAAGTCTTTGAAGCTGATGTTTTCACCAATCCACAGGCCCTCGCATTGGTGGAACATGGGTGAGTGTGTGGCATCGCTGTCGACACGGTAGGTCCGCCCCGGAGCAATCACACGTATCTCAGGCATGTCCTGACCGGCATCCAAGCGATGCTGGTAATGCTGAACATGTGCCATGGCATGTCGAATTTGCATCGGGCTGGTATGTGTGCGAAGCAAATGACCGCCTTCCACATAAAAGGTGTCATGCATCGACCGGGCTGGATGGTCTTGTGGCGTGTTCAATGCCGTGAAATTGAACCAATCGGTCTCAATTTCAGGCCCTTGCGCCACTTCAAATCCCAGGGACGTGAAAATCATCTCGATGCGCTCAAGACTCAAACTCACGGGGTGCAAACCGCCGGGCATGCGCTTCATGCTGGGCAAGGAGACATCCAAAGCCTCGGCTTTGAGCTGAATATCCAACTCTGCTTCGCTCAGCTGTATTCTCCTGGCAGTCAGCGCAGCTTCAATGGCTTGCTTGGCCGCATTGATCACCGCGCCTTGGCTTTTTTTGGCTTCGATATCGAGTTTGGCCAAGCCCTTCATCAGCTCGGGGATACGCCCAGCTTTACCCAAAAATGCGGCCTTGGCGTTTTCAAGTTCGACTGGTGAATTGCAATTGGCAAACAAATCTTGGGCTTGTTGAACCAAAGAGTCAAGCTCGTTCATGTCGTCTCGCGGTTACAAATGAAGAAGGGATTGAAGCTTGATGCAGCCTCAATCCCCTGGGATCAACTCGCAGACCTGGACCCTCAAGGGGCAGGCCTTTGACCGGCTCAAGCTGCTAAACGCGCCTTGACTTGGTCAACGATGTGGCCAAAGGCTGCTTTGTCGTGCACAGCCAAATCAGCCAGCATTTTGCGGTCGATTTCGATCGCGGCTTTGCGCAATCCATTGGCGAATTGGCTGTATGTCAGACCAAATTCACGGGCAGCTGCGTTGATACGCGCAATCCAGAGCTGACGGAACACGCGTTTTTTCGCACGGCGATCGCGGTAGGCGTATTGCCCCGCTTTCATGACCGCTTGTTTTGCAATCCGGTAGACATTGCCGCGGCGACCGCGGAAACCTTTGGCAAGGGCTAGTACTTTTTTGTGTCTGGCGCGAGCCGTAACACCACGTTTTACGCGAGGCATGTGAAGTTCTCCTTGTTCGTCCGTTGATTACAGGCCAGCCATGGGCAGCATTTGCGCCATGTGACCCATATTGGTTTCATGCACACCTGTGGGACCACGCAAGTGACGCTTGTTCTTGGTGGTTTTTTTGGTGAGGATGTGGCGCTTGAAGGCTTGACCGCGTTTAACGGTACCGCCTGGACGAACGCGAAAACGCTTTTTGGCGCTGCTCTTGGTCTTCATTTTGGGCATGTGAATGCTCCTTTTTGTATGTGCTCGTGAGGCGCTGCGAACCTGACGCAGACTTGTTAGCCCCGAGACACTTTTTGCGTTGCCTTTTATGCAGCCGTTGCTTGCACAACTTCTACAGCGGGTTTGGCCACGCTACCCGTTTTCTTCTTGCCCGGCGCGATCATCATGATCATTTGCCGGCCCTCCAACTTTGGAAACTGCTCAACCACGATCAGGTCAGCCAGTTCATCCCGAATTCTTTGCAACAACGCCATGCCAATTTCTTGGTGGGTGATTTCACGACCGCGAAACCGCAGCGTGATTTTGCATTTGTCTCCCTCATCCAAAAAGCGCTTGATGTTACGCAATTTGATGTTGTAGTCACCGTCATCCGTCCCAGGACGAAATTTGATTTCCTTGACTTCAATGACTTTTTGCTTGGACTTGGCTTCCGCTGCTTTCTTTTGCTCTTGGTATTTGAACTTTCCGTAGTCCATCAGCCGGCACACAGGGGGCACGGCTGTTGGCGAAATTTCAACCAAATCAACATCGAGTTCACCGGCCATCCGCAGCGCTTCAGCAAGACTGAGCACGCCTATGGCTTCATTGTTTGGGCCGCTCACGCGGACTTCGGGGGCCATGATTTCCCGGTTCAGGCGGTGTTTGCGTTCCTCGCGTTGTCGGCGATCGCGAAATTCAGTAGCGATGGTTCAATCCTTCAAAAAAAACTGTCATCAAAGACAGGAAACACCGTCTAGCTACCAAACCATGAAAATTCATTGCTTGGCAGCGATGTCAGAGGCTAACTTTTGGAAGAAAGCTTCGAGTGGCATGACCCCAAGATCAACATTGCCTCGGGCGCGCACTGCGACGGTACCGGTTGCCTTCTCCTTGTCACCCATGACCAGGATGTATGGCAACTTTTGCATTGACTGCTCGCGTATTTTATACGTGATCTTTTCGTTCCTGAGATCCTGGGTCACCCTAAACCCTTGATTTTTCAGCTTTTTGACCACATCCACGACGTAATCAGACTGTGAATCGGTGATATTGAGCACTGCGACCTGCACAGGCGCCAACCAAACAGGCAAAGCACCAGCGTGTTGTTCAATCAAAATGCCGATGAAACGCTCCAAGCTGCCCACAACGGCGCGGTGAAGCATGATGGGGCGGTGACGAGCGCCGTCTTCTCCCACGTAAGCCGCATCCAAGCGCTCTGGCATATTGGGGTCAACCTGAATCGTGCCGCACTGCCACTCCCGACCAATGGCATCTTTCAAGGTGTACTCGATCTTGGGCCCGTAAAAAGCGCCCTCGCCCGGTAAATATTCAAACTGACAACCAGAAGCCTTCAAACCTTCGGCCAAGGCGCTTTCAGCACGGTCCCAGCTTTCTTCGGAACCAATGCGCTTCTCAGGCCGGGTTGAAAGCTTGTAAATGATGTTGTTAAAGCCAAAATCTTGATAGACCTTTTGAAGCAAGGTGGTGAAAGCGATCACCTCCGATTGGATTTGCTCTTCGGTACAAAAAATGTGGCCATCATCTTGGGTAAAGGCCCGTACACGCATGATGCCGTGCAGACCGCCAGATGGTTCATTGCGGTGGCACTGGCCAAACTCACCAAACCGCAAAGGCAGATCGCGGTAACTCTTGATGCCTTGGTTGAAAATGATGATGTGACCAGGGCAGTTCATGGGTTTGAGCGCAAAGTCACGCTTTTCAGACTCGGTGACAAACATGTTTTCCCGGTACTTGTCCCAATGCCCGGTTTTTTCCCACAAACCTTGGTCCAAAATTTGAGGCGCTTTGACTTCTTGGTAACCGTTTTGACGGTAGACCTGACGCATGTATTGCTCGACCTCTTGCCACAACGTCCAACCTTTGGGATGCCAAAACACCGTGCCAGGCGAGTGCTCATCGATATGAAACAAATCGAGTTCGCGACCGAGCTTACGGTGGTCGCGCTTTTCAGCTTCTTCCAGCTGTGTCAGGTATTGCTGTAAGTCCTCTTTGGTTGCCCAGGCAGTGCCATAAATACGCTGAAGCATTTCATTTTTGCTGTCCCCTCGCCAATAGGCACCCGCCACCTTCATCAGTTTGAAGTGCTTGAGCTTGCCTGTGCTGGGCACATGAGGGCCGCGACACAAATCTTCAAACTCGCCTTCGCGGTACAAACTGACATCTTCCCCGCTTGGGATGCTGGCGATGATCTCGGCTTTGTAGTTTTCACCCAAAGATTTGAAATAAAGCACAGCCTCATCACGGGGCAAAACCCTGCGCAACACTGGCTCATCCTTGTTTGCCAACTCAGCCATGCGTTTTTCAATGGCCGACAAGTCCTCTGGGGTGAATGGACGCTCAAAAGAAAAGTCGTAATAAAAGCCGTTTTCAATGACTGGCCCAATCGTCACTTGCGCTTTGGGAAACAAGGATTTGACCGCGTATGCAAGCAAGTGTGCAGTGGAGTGGCGGATGACTTCAAGACCTTCCGCATCTTTGGCAGTCACGATGGCCAGTGAAACATCGCGAGTCAGTGAGTGACTGGTATCGACCACTTGCCCATCCACCTTGCCAGCCAAGGCCGCCTTGGCCAGTCCTGCCCCTATGGACAGCGCCACGTCAGCCACCGTGACTGGGCCGGGGTATTCACGCAATGAACCGTCTGGAAGTGTGATCTGAACCATGATGAAGAATGAAAAAAGCGCGGCAAAGGCCGCGCTTAGGTAAGTGACTTAAACGCCGAGAGCGCATTTTACGCTCTCGGTGTCACTTCAGCCCTCTCAGTGAAATTGCTCTTCTTCGGTGGAACCGGTCAGCGCTTTGACGGAAGACGAACCGCCTTGAATGACCGTGGTGACATCGTCAAAATAGCCTGCGCCAACCTCTTGCTGATGTGACACGAAGGTGTAGCCTTTGTCTCGTGCAGCAAACTCAGGCTCTTGCACCATGTTCACATAATGCTTCATGCCTTCGCCGTTGGCGTACGCATTGGCGAACTGGAATGTGTTGTACCAGTTGATGTGAATGCCCGCCAAAGTGATGAACTGGTACTTGTACCCCAAAGCAGACAAATCCTCCTGGAAAGATGCAATTTGTTTGTCATTGAGGTTCTTTTTCCAGTTGAATGAAGGAGAACAGTTGTATGACAACAATTTGCCTGGGCAGGCCGCATGGACGGCTTGTGCAAACTCACGGGCAAAACCAATGTCAGGCACCCCGGTTTCACACCACACCAAGTCAGCGTAAGGGGCATAAGCAATGCCACGGCTGATGGACTGTTCAAGTCCATTTTTCACTCGAAAGAAGCCTTCTTGCGTCCGCTCACCAGTCAAAAATGGTTTGTCGTTGGCATCGTGATCAGAGGTGATCAAGTTGGCGGCCTCAGCATCTGTGCGTGCTAAAACGATGGTGGAAACACCCATGACATCAGCAGCAAATCGAGCAGCAATCAGTTTTTCGCATGCTTCTTGGGTGGGCACCAAGACCTTGCCGCCCATGTGGCCACATTTTTTGACTGCGGCGAGTTGGTCTTCAAAGTGAACGCCCGCAGCACCTGCGGTGATCATGTTCTTCATCAACTCAAAAGCATTCAGCACACCGCCAAAGCCAGCTTCGGCATCAGCAACGATGGGCAGAAAGTAGTCAATGAACTCTTTGTGACCTGGCTCAACACCACGGCCCCACTGGATTTCATCTGCCCGCTTGAAAGTATTGTTGATGCGGCGCACCATCGTTGGCACAGAGTCGTAGGCGTACAAAGACTGATCTGGATACATGGTCTCAGACGTATTGCCGTCTGCGGCAACTTGCCAGCCCGAAAGGTAGACCGCCTCCAGCCCTGCTTTGGCTTGTTGCATGGCCTGACCGGCAGTGATCGCGCCAAAAGCATTGACATAGCCTTTTTTAGCCCCGCCATTGACCTTTTCCCATAATTTTTCGGCTCCACGCTTGGCCAAGGTGTGCTCAATAGGCATGCTGCCCCGCAAACGCACCACATCGGCAGCGGAATAACCACGCTTAACGCCCTTCCAGCGGGGGTTGGTTGCCCAGTCATGTTCAAGGTCGGCAATTTGCTGAGCGCGGCTGATGGGTGATTTAGACATGTCATGACTCCAGAAGGTTTAGAAAGTAGGACAACCGTCAAGGCTGCACAGGGCATATTCTATGTCTTATATAAGAGTAATTTTCGATCTTGTATCTTATATAAGAATAAATAAAATCCAATGATATCAATGGCTTAAATGAATAAACCAAATCAATTGAAGGAAAAGCCTGACATCAGCACAAAGAAAAAGGCGATGATCACCATTCATTTTTCACAATACGCAATTTCATTTCAAGTTCTTTGATCGAACAAAAACACGGACAAAATGAGAGATGCAAAGGCCCGTTGTGAAAACCAAATGCACGAAAAAACAATGCAAAAAAACAGCCGTTGTCCCTTACGATATGGGCTGTCGACAAAAGCATAAAACTGGCGGCATTTCAATCACTTCACGAAGGAAAATGAAAATGGCAACTGCAAAAAAAGCGGCTAAAAAAACCGCAGTCAAAAAACCCGCAGCAAAAAAAGTTGCTGCCAAAAAAGCACCCGCTAAAAAAGCACCTGCTAAAAAAGTGGTAGCTAAAAAGCCGGCCGCCAAAAAAGCACCTGCTAAAAAAGCCGCTGTCAAAAAAGCACCTGCTAAAAAAGTAACAGCCAAAAAAGCTGCGCCTAAAAAAGCAGTCAAAAAGGTAGCCGCTAAAAAATCTCCTGCAAAGAAACGCACGCCGAATGCGGCTTTCATGAAGCCCCTGACACCGAGCGCAGCGCTTGCAGCTGTTGTGGGTAGCACACCCCTACCCCGTACCGAGGTGGTCAGCAAGTTGTGGGTCTACATCAAGAAGCACAATCTTCAAGACAAATCCAACAAGCGCAATATCAATGCAGATGACAAGCTCAAAGCAGTCTTCGGTAAAGCGCAAGTCACCATGTTTGAACTTGCCAGCCTGATTGGCAAGCACCTGCACTGAGATTGGTCTCTGTGAAACCAAAAAGCACCTGCAAAGCAGGTGCTTTTTTTTGGCCAACAGTTGGCTAGGTAGAAGAAGCAGTCACCGAACTGAAAATGAATTCGCCAGGCGCTTGTATCGGGTCAACAGTCACAGAGATCGAGTGCTTTGGCAAAAAATGCCCTTCCAACAACAGTTTGGACAGTGGGTTTTCAATGCGCTGCTGGATAGCTCGCTTAAGCGGGCGGGCACCAAAAACCGGATCAAATCCAACTTTTGCCAATTCATGCAGGGCTGCTGGCGTGACCATCAACTGCAAGTCCATTCGCGCCAAACGATTGCTCAAAACCTGTAATTGAATGGCCGCAATTTTTTCTATCTGCGCTGCATCCAGGGCGTGAAACACCACGGTTTCATCAATCCGATTGAGAAACTCAGGACGAAAATGACGCTTCAATTCTTCCCACACCGCATCTTTGATGTCGGCACTTTCTTGGCCAACCATCGCCTGAATAATCTTTGATCCAATGTTGGACGTCATGGCAATGACGGCGTTTTTAAAGTCGACCGTTCTTCCCTGTCCGTCAGTCAGGCGGCCATCATCCAAAACCTGTAACAAAATGTTGAAGACATCAGGATGCGCTTTTTCAATCTCGTCGAGCAAAATCACAGAATAGGGTTTTCGCCGAACCAATTCAGTCAAATAACCGCCTTCGTCATATCCAACATATCCGGGTGGTGCCCCTATCAGCTTGCTCACGGAATGCTTCTCCATGAACTCACTCATATCAATGCGAACCAAATGATCTTCGGAGTCGAACAAAAAGCCAGCCAAAGCTTTGCACAACTCGGTCTTTCCTACGCCTGTCGGGCCTAGAAAAAGAAACGAGCCTGTGGGTTTGGAGGGGTCGCTCAAGCCTGCCCTTGACCGCCGGATGGCATTGGAAACAGCCGTGATGGCCTCGTCTTGCCCTACCACCCTGGCGTGCAAATGCGATTCCATGAGCAAAAGCTTTTCGCGCTCCCCCTGCATCAACTTAGACACCGGTATACCCGTTGCGCGCGCAACAACTTCTGCAATTTCTTCTGCGCCGACGTGCGTTCGCAGTAAGCGGCTCCCCTGTGTAGCGGAATCCCAATTTTCCTCACTGGCATTGGCTTCCTTGAGTCGCTTTTCCAACTCAGGTAGTTTTCCGTACTGCAGTTCAGCAACTTTGTTGAAGTCACCTCGCCGCTTCAGGTCTTCAATCTGGATTTTGCATCGTTCAATTTCTTCCTTGAGTTGGGCGCCACCTTGAGCCTGGGCTTTCTCAGACTTCCAAATATCTTCCAAGTCCGCAAATTCTTTTTGTAGCTTGACGATTTCTTCTTCAATCAAGCCCATGCGTTTTTGTGACGCCTCGTCTTGCTCCTTGCGGACAGCCTCGCGCTCAATTTTCAATTGAATCAAGCGTCTGTCGAGTTTGTCCATGACCTCTGGTTTGGAATCAATTTCAATTTTGATCTTGGCCGCAGCCTCGTCAATCAAGTCAATGGCTTTGTCAGGCAAGAATCGGTCGGTGATGTATCTGTGCGAAAGCTCTGCGGCAGCCACAATGGCGGGATCGGTGATTTCGACACCGTGGTGTACCTCATACTTTTCTTGCAGCCCGCGCAAAATGGCAATCGTGGCCTCAACCGAAGGCTCTCCCACCAAAATCTTCTGAAATCGCCTCTCCAATGCAGCGTCTTTTTCGATGTACTTTCGGTACTCATCCAAAGTGGTAGCGCCCACACAGTGCAATTCACCGCGCGCCAGTGCTGGCTTGAGCATGTTGCCAGCATCCATAGACCCTTCACTTTTTCCTGCGCCGACCATGGTGTGGATTTCATCGATAAAAACGATGGTTTGCCCGTGGTCTTTGGCCAGCTCATTCAAAACGGATTTGAGGCGCTCTTCAAACTCGCCTCTGAACTTGGCTCCCGCCAATAAAGATGCCATGTCCAAAGACAAAACCCGCTTGCCTTTGAGTGAATCTGGCACTTCACCTGAAATGATCCTTTGGGCCAATCCTTCGACAATGGCTGTTTTACCCACGCCTGGCTCGCCAATGAGAACCGGGTTGTTTTTGGTTCGCCGCTGCAACACCTGAATAGCGCGACGAATTTCATCATCGCGTCCAATCACCGGGTCCAATTGACCTGAACGAGCGCGCTCAGTCAAATCGACGCAATACTTCAGCAATGACTCACGCTGACCTTCGGCATCAGCTGACTGCACTTTTTCGCCACCTCTCAACGCATCGATGGCTGTGGATAAATTTTGTCGACTCAATCCATGACTTTTGGCTTGCTTCGCCAATTCAGACTTGCTGTCTGCAAATGCCAATAAAAACAGTTCACTTGCCACATACTTATCGCCGCGCTTGATGGCCTCTTTTTCAGCAGCTTGCAGCAGTGAAATCAAATCACGACTGACTTGAACTTGCTCTTGACCCTGAACTTCAGGCAGCCGCTGCACAGCGTCCTCTGCATCTTTGAGTAATGCAGCTATGTTCACCCCAGCACGCATCAACAGCGCGCGTGGACCATCATCTTGGCGGAGCATGGCGGCCACCAGGTGGGGAACTTCAATGTAAGCATGGTCTGCACCCAAGGCCAGTGTTTGCGCTTCAGACAGCGCTTCTTGAAACTTGGTTGTCAACTTGTCAACACGCATAGGCCACCTCCATCCTTCTGTATGAAGAAGCATCTGAGGCCATGAAGCCCAAATTCAAGAAGGCTCAATGCTCAGCAGATGCATTTGGAGCGTTGATGCCCCAGCGAGCCAGGGCCTGGTCGTCTGAAACCCTGGCATCTACCCAGCGGTGGCCCTGAGGTGTGGCTTCTTTTTTCCAAAATGGTGCTTGGGTCTTCAGGTAATCCATTAAAAATTCACAAGCCTGAAAGCTTTGCCCACGGTGGGGGGAAGTCACGGCAACCAAAACGATTTGATCCAGTGGCTTGAGCAGTCCTACCCGGTGAATGACACGTGCGCCCAAAATATCAAAACGAGACCGCGCTTCAGCGATCATCCGTTCAATCGACTTTTCCGTCATCCCCGGATAGTGCTCCAACTCCAGGGTGGCGACATGATCTCCTTCATTTCGATCACGCACAGTCCCAACGAAGCTACAAACTGCGCCCACACCAGCTTGGTCTTGGCGGAGTAGTCCTAACTCATGGCTGACATCAAAATCCTGAGTCTGAATTTGCACAGAAAACTGCATTGTCAACCGCCTGTGACTGGAGGGAAAAAAGCCACCTCTGCGTTGGGCACCAAAACACTGTGTCCATCACTGACTTGTTGATTCAAAGCCATGCGTATGGCCTTGCCCTCTTCCAAAGCAACAGAATAGGGTTCGCCTCTGGCCATCAATTCAGAACGCAAAGCATTCAAGTCCAAGGCCTGGGTTTCGATTTCTTCTGTGCTCAGGCCAATTTGTTCGCGTATGGCCGCAAAATAACGGATGGTGACTCTCATGACATCCAATCATTAAAGGGGATGAATTCAACCATATCACCCTTGCGAATAGATTGGTTGGGTGGATTGTCAATCAGGCCATCGCCCCAGACAGCAGAGGTCAATACGCCTGAGCTTTGATTAGGAAAAAGATCAATTCCCCCTTGCGGGTTACGACGAACGCGCAAAAATTCACGTCGCTTGTCGGCCTTAGGCCATTCGAAGTCTGCACGGACTGAATACGATTTCAAGCCAACCTGTTGAGCGCCCTGCAAGGCCAGCACAAAAGGACGCACCAACAACATGAAGGTCACCAGACTAGACACTGGATTTCCTGGCAAGCCGATGAAATGCGTGGGTGAATTTTGTGCATTTTGAACATGACCATAGGCAAAAGGCTTGCCTGGTTTGACCGCAAGTGCCCATAAATGAAGTTGCCCCAGTGCGCTCACCGCGGGCTTGACATGGTCTTCTTCACCCACAGAAACACCGCCGCTGGTGAGAATCAAATCATGGGATGTGGACGCCAAAGACAACATCTGTTTGGTTGCTTCTAAATCATCCGGTAGGTTGCCGAAGTCAGTCACAGTGCAGCCCAATCGGTGAAGCAGCGCGCGAAGAAAAAATCGATTGGAGTTGAAGATGGAACCTGCAGGCAAATTGGCAGGCGCCACATCGCCAGGCATGACCAACTCATCACCCGTAGACAACAAAGCCACTTTAGGGCTTCGACTGACAAGGAGCGAAGAGCGTCCAATACTCGCAGCCATCCCTAGGCCGGTAGGTGTTAAACGAAGACCTTTGGCAAGGACAACTTGGTCCACGGAGATGTCTTCACCCTGGCGGCGGATGCATTGACCAACCGAGGGGACCAGCTTGACCCGCACATGCCCGTCCTCTGTTGCCTCACACTCTTCTTGCATGACCACAGCATCAGCGCCCAAAGGTACAGGCGCACCTGTGAAAATTCTCGCCGCATGACCAGCGGCCAAAACACTTGGTTGAGAACCGGCAGCGATTCGTTGTCCAACTTTCAATTTACCTTGGTGCGCAGATAAATCCTGACAGTTAAACGCGTATCCATCCATGGCGGAATTGTCAAAAGAAGGGACATTCAATTCCGCGCGCACGTCTTCAGCAAGGATGCGGCCATCTGCATCGAACGTGGAAACCATCTCGGGTGATGCGAGCGGTTGCAATCCGCCAAGCAATTGCAGCAATGCATCATCCAATGCGATCAAGGCTTGTTTGTTCATGGCTTGCAGTGTGCCTCGATGAACGATTTAACCTGAGAAACGCTGGCAGGCATGGTTTCAACCCGTTGAGGCAACTTTTCTAAATTCGAAAACTGAGGCGGTACAGGTGGAGAAAATCCCAGTGCCTCTTCAATGGTGCTGGCAAATTTAATCGGCAACGCTGTTTCCAATACCAGCATTGGGACATGCGGTTCGAGAAAGTCTTGAGCGACTTTCAAGCCATCTGCCGTGTGGGGATCCAAAAGTTGATCGTGCCGAGCGTAGGCGTATTGAATCGTTTCAATTCGATTTTGGTGAGAGCTTTTGCCGCTGTAGAACCCATATTGGGATTGGATCTTGGCAAAAGCATTGCTTTCAGCAAGGCTGAACTGCCCACTTTTGACCAAGTCGTCGCCAAAGAGTTGGCTGGTTTGATCTGCATTTCGGGCCAGCAAATCAAAGATGAAGCGTTCAAAGTTACTGGCTTTTGAAATATCCATGGACGGACTGGAGGTTTCAAATGTGTGAAGCGTGTCTCGAACTTGGTAAGAACCTGTTTTAAAAAACTCATCGAGAACATCGTTTTCGTTGGTAGCCACCACAAGCTTGGAAATCGGCAACCCCATCATTCGGGCGACATGACCGGCACATACGTTGCCAAAGTTGCCACTGGGAACGGCAAAGCTGACCTGTTGATGATTGCCTTTGGTGGCCTGAAAGTAACCTGCAAAGTAATAAACCACTTGAGCCAACAAGCGTGCCCAATTGATTGAATTGACTGTGCCAATTTTGTAAAGTTTTTTGAACGTCAGGTCACTGGACACAGCCTTCACTATGTCCTGGCAATCATCAAAAACACCTTCAATGGCAATGTTAAAAATGTTTGCATCTTGCAGACTGAACATTTGAGCCTGCTGAAAACGACTCATTCGGCCATAGGGACTGGTCATGAACACGCGGACCCCTTTTTTACCGCGCATGGCGTGCTCGGCGGCACTGCCAGTGTCACCAGAAGTGGCGCCCAAAATATTGAGCTCTGCTGATCTTCGATTCAATTCGTATTCGAACAAATGCCCCAGGAGCTGCATGGCCATGTCTTTGAAGGCCAGTGTGGGGCCGTTAGATAAGCCCAGTATCTTTATTTGATCTGTGTAGGTGCGAACAGGCGCAATGAGATTCGAACCAAACACTTCAGACCGGTAGGTGTTTTGACACAGCGCAAGAAGATCTGCAGGCGGTATGTCGTCAATGTAACGGGACAAAATTTCAAAGGCTAAAAATGGGTAGCCCTTTGTCGCAAAGACGCTTCTCAGATGGGTCAAATCTTGAGAATCCATTCGGGGATAGCTAACCGGCAAATACAAACCGCCATCTGGAGCCAATCCCTCTAGCAAAATATCACAAAACGACTGCTTTGCTGCATGTCCTCTGGTGGAGATGTATTGCATCAGTTCAAGTCTTCCTTGCGAATGCGAATGACGGGTAACAGCACCGTGGGCAATTGCTGCATTTGGGCTATAGCGTTGTTCAGCACGGATTCTTTGGCCGAATGGGTCAAGATGATCAATTCAGTTCTGTCTTGACCAATGGCAGCTGGTTGTTGAAGCATGGCATCAATGCTGATGCCAAACTCAGCCAGCACACCAGTCACGCTGGCCAACACGCCAGCTTGATCAGCGACACCCAGTCGCAAATAGTAACAAGTCACTACATCATTGATGGACAAAATTGGCGTATCGAGCATTTCATTGGGCTGAAATCCCATGTAAGGCACACGCGTCGTCGCCGGTGATGAACCCAGTCGTGCAATATCCACCATGTCCGCGATCACTGCACTGGCTGTTGGCTCACCGCCAGCACCCTTGCCATAAAAAAGTGTCGTGCCGACTGCATCTCCATGAACCATGACTGCATTCATCGCACCTTCTACATTGGCGATCAGTGACTTTTCAGACACAAGCGTAGGATGCACACGAAGTTCAATGCCCTGAGAAGTTCGCTTTGAAATGCCCAGGAGCTTGATCCTGTAACCCAATTGCGAAGCAAATGCGATGTCTTCTGCTTGCAATTGGTCAATGCCTTCAATGTATGCTTGGGTGAATGGCATGGGGATGCCAAATGCAATCGCTGACATGATGCTGCATTTGTGGGCAGCATCCACCCCTTGGATGTCAAAACTCGGATCTGCTTCAGCGTAACCCAAGGACTGGGCTTCCTTGAGGGCAGCTTCAAAGCTCAATTGCTTTTCACGCATTTGGGTCAAAATAAAATTGGTGGTTCCATTGATGATGCCCGCAAGCCATTCGATGGTGTTGGCTGTCAACCCTTCTCGCAATGATTTGATGATGGGAATACCACCCGCTACAGCGGCCTCATAGCCCAACATCACACCTTGCTTTTGGGCGGCAGACATGATCTCCTCGCCATGTACTGCCAGAAGCGCTTTGTTAGCGGTGACCACATGCTTACCTGCGGCAATCGCGGACATGACCAATTCACGGGCAATGCCATAGCCACCGATCAATTCAACCACCATGTCAATCTCTGGATTAGCGATGATTTGATTGGCGTCTGAAACAACCATGCATGACGGGTCCACCAACGCACGAGCGCGCTCGACATCCAAATCAGCGACCATCGTTATGCGAAGCTCTCTGCCAGTTCGTCTTCGGATTTCAGCTTGATTGCGCAAGAGCACGTCATAGGTACCCTTGCCAACGGTGCCCAGGCCTAGCAGCCCAATTTGGATGGGTTTCATGCGCTTGGATGCTTTCGATAGTGGTCAAGGAATTTGGCAATGCGACCAATCGCAATGCGCAAGTCATCCTCATGGGGAAGGAAAACAATTCTGAAGTGATCTGTTGATGGCCAATTGAATCCCGTTCCTTGAACCAACAAAACCTTTGTTTCTTGAAGCAAGTCGTTGATGAATTGCTGATCGTCTTTGATCGGATACATCTTGGGATCTAGCTTGGGAAACATGTACAGAGCAGCTTGTGGCTTGACGCATGTCACTCCGGGGATCGCGGTGATCAGTTCATATGCCAAGTCACGCTGACGACATAACCTTCCTCCCGGTTTGACCAGGTCATTGATGCTCTGGTATCCACCTAAAGCGGTTTGAATGGCGCTTTGCCCAGGAACATTTGCACACAAACGCATCGAGGACAACATGTTGAGCCCTTCGATGTAATCCTTGGCTGGCTTTTTATCTCCTGAGACCACCATCCACCCCGCGCGGTACCCGCATGACCGATAACTCTTGGACAAAGAATTGAATGTCAAGGTCAACACATCTTTGGACAAACTGCCAATGGCGGTGTGGTGGACACCGTCGTACAGCACTTTGTCGTAAACCTCATCAGCAAAAATGATCAATCCATGCGCTCTTGCCAATTCAACAATGCTTTTCAGCAACGCATCTGAATAAAGTGCGCCAGTAGGGTTGTTGGGATTGATCACCACAATGCCCTTGGTGTGGGGCGTGATTTTCGATTTGATGTCTTCGATACTGGGCATCCAACCATTGGACTCGTCACACATGTAGTGAACGGGCGTGCCCCCAGACAGGCTGACCGCGGCAGTCCATAAAGGGTAATCTGGCGCTGGCAAAAGCAATTCATCACCGTTGTTGAGCAAGGCATTGGTGGCCATCACGATCAATTCACTTGCGCCATTGCCAAGGTAAATATCATCCAACGAAACGCCATCAATACCTTGCTGTTGCGTGTAATGCATGACTGCTTTGCGTGCCGCAAAAATGCCTTTGCTGTCGGAATAAGCAGCAGCACCAGGCAAATTACGGATGATGTCTTGCTGGATTTCTTCAGGGGCATCAAAACCAAAAACCGCCAAGTTACCAATGTTTAACTTGATGATTTTTTGCCCTTCTTCTTCCATTTGCCGAGCCTTGTCCAGAACGGGGCCACGAATGTCGTAACAAACATTGGCAAGCTTGGCTGATTTTTGAATGGTTTTCAAAGTAACTCCACCGGAACAGACCGTGAAAACCTATAATTTGACCATACTTCTAGGCCCAACCACCCTTGCGAGGGGCAAGATTCAATGAAATTACAGCCTGACCGTGTTGACGTCATTTCCGTCACAGCCCATGACCTTCATTGGATCGAAATAAACAGAGCAAAGTTTGCTCACAGCATGTTGATTTCCCATGATGGCACTTGCCAGCCATGGCATTGCCAAACCTTTGACGAATTAACCGCTTTGCATTTTCAGGCATTCACAAACATCGACACTGACATACTTTTGCTGGGCTCGGGCAGCACGCAGCGATTTGTTCCTCAAACTTGGCTGGTGCCACTGTCGCAAAGACAAATTGGTGTTGAATCGATGGACACTGCTGCTGCTTGCAGGACATTCAATATTCTTTCTGCGGAGGGCCGTAAAGTGACAGCCATTTTGCTGTTAGCCAGCAAAGCTTGAGTTTCACCATGTAAGCTTTTTTGCCTTCATTCGAAGGTTCCCAAAAGTTCATTTCCGTTTTAGAGATAAAATGACAATCTTCGGAGTTTTACTTCGCGCACATCTGGCATAACGGACTGAAAACCATGGCGATTGTTGTCAACAAACACCTACCCGAATTTGAAGCAAACGCCACTGGTGGCGTCAAAGTATCGAATCAATCACACCTTGGTCAGACAGTTATTCTTTACTTTTATCCTAAAGACAACACGCCTGGTTGTACGACGGAAGCCATGCAATTCCGCGATAAGTTCAAAGACTTCACAAAAGCCGGCGCTGTTATTTTTGGCGTATCCAGAGACAACATGCGCTCACACGACAGTTTCAAGGAAAAACTCGAACTCCCTTTCGAATTGATTGCAGATACTGAAGAAAAGATGTGCCACATGTTTGGCGTCGTCAAAAACAAAATCATGTACGGTAAGAAAGTCAAAGGCATCGAGCGCAGCACATTTCTGATTGGTTCAGATGGTTTACTCAAGCAAGAATGGCGCGGGCTGAAAGTTCCCGGGCATGTTGATGAAGTACTCAAAGCCGTCAAAGCGCTCAAAAAAGCATCCATAGCATCCACTTAATCCAATGCCCCTGCCACCTGCCCCCAAAAAACGTGCAGACCGTTTCAAGCCCAAAGCCACTGATCTAGTTCCGCAAACACCTCACTCTACGTCGACTGTTTACAAAAGCGCACCAGCTAAAAAAACGTCTTCCATTCAACCCAAAGTCAACAGCCAGAAGACGACCCATCATCACGTCGTCTCGCCTGTTGATGAAGTTGTGCGGTCACTGACCTCCTCAGACCGCAAGTCTCCCAAGCTTGGTAAACGCTCCACCGGACCGCGCAAACTTTTTGTGCTCGATACCAATGTACTGATGCATGACCCCATGTGTCTGTTTCGTTTTGAAGAGCACGATGTATTTCTTCCGATGATTGTTCTGGAAGAATTGGATAACCACAAAAAAGGGATGACTGAGGTTGCGCGAAACGCCCGTCAAACCAGTCGAACCTTAGATGCCTTGGTGGGCGCCAACAGCACAGATATTTCCAGTGGCTTTCCCCTGAGCAGCACCGGGCAAAAAGACGTCACCGGAAAACTGTTTTTTCAGACTACCCCGCTGGCCTTCAATCTGCCTTCAAGTCTCCCCCAGGGTAAGGCTGACAACCAAATTTTGGGTGTCGTCCATGCATTAAGAGAGGCTGAATCGCCTCGGCAGGTGGTCCTGGTCTCCAAAGACATCAATATGCGAGTCAAGGCCCGAGCGCTTGGACTGGCAGCTGAAGATTACCAAAATGACAAAACGCTAGAGGATGGCGACCTTCTTTACTCGGGCTGTTTGGCGCTGGCATCTGACTTCTGGTCCAAGCAAGCCAAAACCGTCGAAAGCTGGCAATCAGGTGGGCAGACCTACTACCGCATCGGTGGTGCGGTCGTTGCCAACATGCACATCAACCAATTTGTGTACTTTGAAACACCGGGAGAGCCCAGTCTGTATGCGCGTGTGACGGAGATTCGCGGAAAAACGGCAGTTTTGAAAACCCTGAAAGATTACAGTCACCTCAAAAATGCGGCTTGGGGCGTCACCTCTCGAAACCGCGAGCAAAATTTTGCGCTTAACTTGCTTTTGGACCCTGAAATAGATTTTGTCACGCTCACTGGAACAGCAGGTACAGGTAAAACACTCTTGGCACTTGCATCCGGTTTGCTGCAAGTGTTGGACGAACGCAGATACACAGAAATCATCATGACACGCGCTACCGTCAGTGTTGGAGAAGATATCGGCTTTTTACCAGGCACTGAGGAAGAGAAAATGGGACCTTGGATGGGTGCTCTGGATGACAACCTTGAGGTGCTCGGAAAAACAGATACCAATGCAGGTGAATGGGGACGCGCTGCAACCACCGAATTGATTCGCAGCAAAATCAAAATCAAAAGCCTGAACTTCATGCGTGGCAGAACGTTTTTGAACAAATTCGTCATCATCGACGAAGCGCAGAATCTGACCCCTAAGCAAATGAAAACACTCATCACGCGTGCAGGTCCTGGAACCAAGATTATTTGCATGGGTAACTTGGCGCAAATCGACACCCCCTACCTCACAGAAGGTTCTTCAGGACTGACCTTTGCTGTTGATCGCTTTCAAGGTTGGCCACACGGAGGACACATCACCCTTGCACGTGGTGAACGCTCAAGATTGGCTGACTTTGCCAGCGAAGTCCTGTAGGTTCTCAATAGTCTGAACCGCTACCAGCATAAGATTCAAATTTTGTGATGGGCTTAAGGAAGGTGAGTTTCACGGTACCCGTTGGTCCGTTACGTTGCTTGCCAATGATGATTTCCGCCACCCCGGGTTCTTTAGAGTCTTTGTTGTAATAGTCATCTCGGTAGATGAACATGATGACATCTGCATCTTGCTCGATCGCGCCGGATTCGCGCAAATCACTCATCATGGGACGCTTATCTGTGCGTTGCTCAACTCCGCGATTCAGCTGGGACAAAGCAATCACGGGGCACTGGAGTTCTTTGGCCAGCATTTTGAGGCCACGAGAAATTTCACCCAACTCTGTCGCTCGGTTGTCACCATCACCACCACTGCTACCGCTCATCAACTGCAGGTAATCAACCACGACCAATCCCAATTTCCCGCAAGTGCGAGACAAACGTCGAGCACTGGCACGAAGTTCACTTGGGGTCAACCCAGGCGTCTCGTCGATCGACAAAGAAACTGTTTTTAATCTTTCCACAGCCTCAGCCAATCTTGGCCACTCTTCATCTTGGAGCTTGCCTGTTCTTAATCGACTTTGATCAATACGGCCAATAGAACCTACGATACGAATGGCCAATTGAGAGGCTCCCATTTCCATCGAAAAAACGGCAACCGGCAGGCCCTCTTTCAGCGCGACATTCTCGGCAATATTGATTGCTAAAGCCGTTTTTCCCATAGAAGGTCTGGCGGCAAGAACAATCAAGTCGCCCGCTTGCATCCCAGATGTCATTCGATCTAGATCAACAAAACCGGTTGGCACACCAGTGATGTCATTGGGATTTTTGGACATTTCATCCACACGATCCAACAATTCAATCACTAAATTTCCCATCGACTGAAAGCCTTGTCGCATGCGCGAACCTTCTTCGCCGATGTTGAATATTTTCTGCTCGGCTTCATCCAAAATATTAGGTACTGGCCGCCCATTGGTGTTGAGTGCTGAAGTTGCAATCTCATCACTGACGCTTACCAATTTTCGGAGTATGGACCTCTCTCTAACAATTTCGGCATAGCGTCTGATGTTGGCGGAACTAGGGACGTACTGAGCCAATGAATTGAGATAGGCCAGGCCGCCAACTTCCTCTGCCTTGCCTTGGCTTTGCATATGCTCAAAAACAGTGATGACATCTGCTGCTCGGTTGCTGTTGACCAGGGTTTTGACAGCTGTGAATACCAAGCGATGTTCATAACGATAAAAATCGCCATCGCTCAATATATCTGCCATCCGATCCCAAGCACTGTTATCCAGTAACAAGCCACCTAAAACACTTGATTCAGCCTCAAGTGAATGCGGCGGTATCCTCAATTGGGCAACTTGCCGATCAGGCTCAGACACCCTATTTTCTAAATTGGAAAAAACGACAGACATCAATACCCCTGAAACAGTTCATCCTAGTGAAAACCTATGAATATGTCATTGCACAAAGTTGTGGATAAGCTTGTGGCAACCTGGTTGAGCATGTTCATAACTTCGCGGGCATGAAGAAAAAAACCGCCCAATGGGGCGGTTTGAGTGATCAATCAGTGCAGCAGTTAGGCTGATTCGCCATAAACTGACACTTTGATATCGACAAGCACATCGGTATGAAGAGCAACACTCACCTCAGAGTCGCCAACAACTTTGATGGGCCCTTTGGGCATCCGAATTTGGGCTTTTGAAACAGCATAGCCAGCTTTGACCAGCTCTTCGGCAATATCAAAGTTAGTGACAGAGCCAAACAAACGCCCATCTACACCCGCTTTTTGCGTGATTTTGACTGTGGTGCCAGCCAATTTTTCACCTTGTGATTGAGCGGCCAGCAGCTTTTCATGGGCCGCTTTTTCCAGCTCTGCACGACGCGCTTCAAACTCTTGAATGGCGGAGTTGGTAGCGCGACGGGCTTGGCCGGAGGGAATCAAAAAATTGCGTGCATAGCCATCTTTGACACGCACAACTTCACCAAGGTTACCCAGGTTAACGACTTTTTCAAGCAGAATAATTTGCATGTTTTCGCTCCTTAGATTTTGTGTTGATCGGTGTAAGGCAGCATGGCCAAAAACCGTGCACGCTTGATGGCAGTGTTGAGTTGACGCTGATAGATGGCACGGGTTCCAGTGAGGCGGGCTGGAATGATTTTGCCGTTTTCAGCGATGAAATCACGAAGGGTATCGATGTCTTTGTAGTCAATCTCCTCTACACCCGTGACAGTGAAGCGGCAAAACCGTTTGCGCTTGAAAAGCAGAGACTGGGTGTTGCGCTTGGGACGCTTGTCCTTGTTGAATTTTTTAAAAGTGGCCATTGCAAGGGCTCCTATGAAACTGTATGAAAACTTTGAATGTTGAAAAGAACAGATTTTGACTGTTGGGATGAAGCAAGGAACCCGGCAAAATACAAGTTGGTTTGGAGGTCAAGCTGCAAAATTTTCTCAGCTTGAGCACCTACGGCAAGGGCCTTCAAACGCAACTGGATCTTCCGTTGAACCCCAGCTTCTTCAAGCTGAGATTCGTGTTCAATCAGCAAGTCAATCAGAGGTAAGCCAAACGGGGAGTAGCGCACATCTGAAATCTGGGCGATACGCCCATGCAATTGAACCAGGTTCACACCCTTCTTTTATCAGGCCTGAAACTCAGTGTGCTGATTTTTGCGAGCTTCCTCACGTTCAACCGTTTTCATCATGAGTGAAGGTGATGCTTCAGCTTTTTTCTTTGAAACAGTCAAATGGCGCAGCACAGCATCATTGAACTTGAATGCATGTTCGAGTTCAGCCATGACTTCTTGGTTTGCTTCAATGTTCAAACAAAGGTAATGGGCTTTGGCCAATTTATTGATCATGTAGGTCAATTGACGACGACCCCAGTCTTCCAAACGGTGAACTTTTCCACCACCATTGGTGATCAAGCTTTTGTAACGCTCCAGCATGGCTGGAACTTGCTCACTTTGATCGGGATGGATCAAAAGCACGATTTCATAATGACGCATACATTCTCCTTGTGGATTGAGCTGCCCTCGACGTCATACGAGGTGCAGCAAGGTAAAGCCGTATATTCTAATTCAAAAACGGGTGAGCTCACTGACCCTTCGCCAAAGCTTTCCAAGTCGAAACAACACTGTCTGGGTTAAGTGAAATGGATTCAATCCCTTTTGAGACAAGCCACTGAGCAAAATCCAAATGATCACTGGGGCCTTGTCCACAGATGCCGACATACTTGCCTTGTTGCTGGCAAGCCTCAATCACGCGAGCGAGCATGAACAAAACGGCGGGGTCTCGTTCATCAAAGTCGGCCGCCAGGAGAGGCATGCCTGAATCACGATCCAAACCAAGCGTCAGTTGCGTCAGGTCATTTGATCCAATAGAAAATCCATCGAAATGAGCCAGAAACTCATTGGCCAAAATCGCGTTGCTAGGCACCTCACACATCATGATCACTTTCAACCCGTTTTCCCCTCGACGCAAACCGTGAGAGGACAAGCGTTCAATGACACTTTCGGCTTGCCCGAGTGTGCGAACAAAGGGGATCATGATCTGCACATTCGTTAAACCCATTTCACCTCTGACTCTGAGCAGGGCTTCGCACTCCATGGCAAATGCTTCTTCAAATTCTTTACTCAAGTAGCGAGCAGCGCCCCTGAAACCCAACATGGGATTTTCTTCTTCTGGTTCGTATCTGCTCCCACCAATCAACTTTCTGTATTCATTTGATTTGAAATCAGACAAGCGAACAATCACTGGTTTGGGCCAAAACGCTGCGGCGATGGTCGCGATGCCTTCAGTGACTTTGTCAATAAAAAAAGCCTTGGGGGATGCGTGTCCTCGGGCAATGGATTCAACCGCTTTTTTGAGTTCCGAATCGATGTGCGGATAATCCAAAATAGCTTTTGGATGCACGCCTATGTTATTGTTGATGATGAATTCCAAGCGCGCCAAACCAACGCCTTTGTTGGGTAATTGAGCGAAATCGAAAGCCAAGCCTGGGTTGCCGATATTCATCATCAACTTCGTGGCCAACTCGGGCATCTCTCCACGCTGAACTTCAGAGACTTCTGACTCCAGCAATCCATCGTAGATAAAACCAGTATCTCCTTCTGAACAACTGACCGTCACGATAGCGTCTGGTGGCAAAGTGCTGGTGGCATCCCCACAGCCCACCACCGCTGGGATCCCTAATTCACGGGCAATGATGGCAGCATGACATGTTCTACCACCACGGTTGGTGACGATGGCACTCGCCCTTTTCATGACCGGCTCCCAGTTGGGATCGGTCATGTCGGTGACCAAGACATCGCCCACCTTGACCAGATCCATCTCAGCCAAACTGCTGACCAATCGGACGGGGCCGGTACCGATTTTTTGACCAATGGCACGACCTTGGGCCAAAACAGTCCCTGTCCCCTTGAGTTGGTAACGCAATTCGGCCTGACCTTTCAATTGGCTCTTGACTGTCTCTGGGCGCGCTTGAAGGATATAGAGCTTTCCATCATTTCCATCTTTACCCCATTCAATATCCATGGGGCGCCCGTAATGTTTTTCAATGACCATTGCATACTTTGCGAGCTCAATGACTTCAGTGTCAGAGAGGGAATAACGGTTGCGCAATTCAAGCGGGACTTCGTGGTGAGTGACCAACTTGCCTGTCTTTAAACGATCCTCGGTTGTTGCAAAGTTCATTTGAATCAATTTGGAGCCTAGCGTCCGACGAACAATGGCTTGCTTGCCGGCAGACAACATCGGTTTATGAACATAGAACTCGTCTGGGTTGACTGCACCCTGCACCACAGTCTCACCCAATCCATAACTTGCGGTGATGAAGACAACATCATCAAAGCCAGACTCGGTATCCATCGTGAACATGACACCCGCTGTACCCAAATCCGAACGAACCATGCGCTGCACCCCGGCAGACAATGCAACTTGGCCGTGGGCGAAACCCTTGTGCACTCGGTAGCTGATGGCTCTGTCGTTGTAGAGGGAAGCAAAAACTTCCTTGATCTTCAAAAGAATGTTGTCGATACCGTGAACATTTAAAAAGCTTTCTTGCTGCCCAGCAAAAGACGCATCTGGCAAATCCTCAGCCGTGGCAGAAGAGCGAACTGCGTAAGATGCAGCTTCATCCTGACCATTGAGAATGAGATAAGCATTGGCAATGTCTTTGGCCAACTGGTCAGGGAATGGCTGCGCAATGATCCAGTCACGGATTTTTTCACCCGTGGCAGCAAGCTCTTGCAAATTGTCAGTGTCCAAGGCCATTAATGCGGCATCAATGCGCTGATCCAATTGCGCATGTTGTAGAAAAATTCTGAACGCATGTGAAGTGGTTGCAAAACCTGAAGGAACACTGACGCCACTGGGCAACTGGGAAATCATTTCACCGAGGCTGGCATTTTTCCCGCCAACCGACTCGACATCGGTCATTCGCAATTGTTCAAACGGAACCACCAAGGCCGTCGGGCTGAATAAGGCTGACATAAAAAACTCCAAAAGTTGAATGGGGGAACATGCGAAGCCAGCGCAAAAGAGACTTCGCAGAAAATGTGCGTGTGCTTGGGTGCTTTATTGAAGTTGTTTTTGGCACAAAATGGATCACACGCACATGTTGTAATGAGGTGAATAGCCTATTTTAGGCTTCATTTCTTTTCAATTGACCTGGATATGGCATGCCCAACAGAACCGTTTTTTTCGTCTCCGATGGAACCGGCATCACTGCTGAAACATTTGGAAACGCTATTTTGGCGCAATTCGAAATGCAACCAAGGCATGTTCGACTGCCCTTCATCGATTCAGTCCAAAAAGCGCACCAAGCGGTTGACCAAATCAATGCGGTATTTCGCCATGAAGGCGTTAAACCTATCGTGTTCACAACCTTGGCAAAAGAAGAGGTCTTGAATGTATTGACGGAGAACTGTCAGGCCGTTTTACTCGACATGTTCAGTACCTTTGTGAAGCCTCTGGAGTTGGAATTTGGCATCAAATCAAACCACCGCATAGGACGGTTTTCAGACATCAGTAAAAGCCGCGCTTACCATGATCGGATTGAAGCGATCAATTTCAGCTTGGCCCATGATGATGGCCAAAAAAATGCCGACTTGGATAAGTCTGATGTCATTTTGGTGGGTGTGAGTCGCAGCGGCAAAACACCCACCAGCTTGTATTTGGCCATGCAGCATGGCTTGAAAGCATCCAACTACCCTCTCATTCCTGAAGATTTCGAGCGTCAGCAATTGCCGTCAGCGTTGTTACCTTACTTGGATAAAGTATTTGGCCTGACCATTTTGCCTGAACGACTCAGCGAAATACGCAATGAGCGCAGGCCGAACTCCAAATACGCCAGTTTGGCCAATTGCCAGCATGAAGTTCATGAGGGTGAGTCAATGATGCGTCGCTATGGCATCCGATGGCTATCCACAACGACCAAAAGCATCGAAGAAATCGCAACCACCATACTGCAAGAAATCAGCCCAGAAAGACTGATCTATTGAGACAGCGGGCTTTATCAGCCAAGCGCAGCGATACCGGCTTTGGCTATTTGTGCATCCTCGTTGGATTTCACGCCGCTGACACCTACCGCCCCAATCACTTGCCCATCTTTAAGGATCGGCACGCCGCCCTCTAACAAGCCTTTGAGCTCAGGTGCACTCAGGAAAGACTGGCGCCCAGTGTTGACCATGTCTTCATAGATTTTGCTTTCGCGGCGGCCCAATGCGGCTGTGTGCGCCTTGGCTGGGGCAATATGAGCAGATATCGGTGCTGCACCATCCATGCGGTTGAGCCACAGCAAGTGACCACCATCATCCACGATGGCAATGGTCACTGCCCAATGGTGTTTGGTGGCCTCGGTTTCAGCAGCAGCTGCAATCAATTGGACATCAGCAGACTGTAAATAGTATTTAGTTTTCATTTTAGGTTTGGATTTTGCACATGACGGCAAGAGCATAGCTTGAAAATCAGTGGCCACCAGTCATGGACTTGACAGAGAAGCCCTCAATCTGCTGATGGGCTTACAAAACCACGGATTGGCTTGAATTCGTTAGAATGAAACCCACATGTAATCGTATCCAAAGGGAGTTACACATGACCGATCAAACACACACCATTGCCTACCCTCAGGCAATAACGAACGCCCAAGAACGCAATAAAGTTCTTCGCAATACTTATTGGCTCTTAGCCCTGACCATGCTCCCAACCGTTTTAGGCGCTTGGTTTGGCGTTGCCTCCGGCATCAGTTATGCCTTGTCGGGTGGACTTGGACTGATTGTCTTTCTCGCTGGGGCATTCGGGTTTGTATTTGCCATTGAAAAAACCAAACACTCATCCAAAGGAGTTTTTGTCCTGTTGGCCTTTACCTTCTTCATGGGACTGATGCTCTCGAGATTGATCGCAATGGTTTTGGGCTTCAAAAACGGTACCGAATTGGTGATGACCGCATTTGGTGGAACTGCAGGTGTTTTCTTCCTCATGGCCAGTTTGGCAAGTGTGATCAAGCGCGATTTATCCAGCATGGGTAAATGGCTGTTCATCGGAGCAATTGTTTTGATGGTTGGAAGCATCATCAATGTTTTTGTAGGCTCTTCGGCCGGCATGATGGCCATCTCTATGCTCGCCATTGGCATTTTCAGCGCCTACATGCTCTACGACATCAAACAGATCATCGACGGTGGTGAAACCAACTACATCAGTGCCACGATGGCACTCTACATGGACTTGATCAATGTGTTCCAAAGCCTGTTGATGCTTTTGGGCTTGATGGGTGGCGAGAGAGATTAACCCTTTTCCCGTCCAAACCAAAGACCCTTCGGGGTCTTTTTTCATGCCCGCTCAAAAACTGCCATGCTCTCTACATGCGCAGTATGGGGAAACATATTGATCACACCTGCTGAAAGACAGCGGTAACCAGCTTGGTGGACCAACAGATCCGCGTCACGCGCAAGGGTGGCGGGATTACAGCTGACATAAACAATACGCGACGGTGCCTGCCAATGGGGTGCTTGCTCGATGGCATTGCAGAGTGCTTTGACAAGGGCAAATGCTCCCTCCCTGGGCGGGTCGATCAACCATTTGGTCGCAGGTAGAAATGCCATCAACTTGTCGGCATCCATTTCGAAAAGATTCATTGGTAAAAACGTGACGGGGCACAGTTGATGCACTCCCCTTTGATTCAGCCGCATTTGACTGTTCAAGGAAGCGTTATGAGCAGCCCAATCCAAAAGTGCTTGACTACCTTCGACACCTAATACCGAGCGGGCTTGCGTTGCCATCGGCAAGGTGAAATTACCCAAACCACAAAACCAATCTATCAACTGGTCATTGCTGTCTATAGCCAAGTGATTGATGGCACGAACGACCAAAGCCTGGTTGATCTCGGGGTTGACTTGGGTAAAGTCAGTGGGTCGAAATTGCATGGTCAAGTCGAACTGCTTCAGCGAATACGACAGCACTTGACTGTCAGTCGGGTCCAGCAACGCGATTGAATCAGGGCCACTGGGTTGCAGCCACCACTGAACATGGTGTTCTTCTCCAAACTGTGACAACAACTGCTTGTCCTTCACAGAAAGTGACTGAAGATGCCGAAGAACCAATGCAGTGACTGAATCGCCACAGGCCAATTCAATTTGAGGGCAAGTTTCTTTGGCGTCCAAACTTCCAATCAATTCTCTCAAGGGCATGAGTAACTGACTCACATGGACGGGCAATACCTCGCAACGCTCCATATCCGCGACAAAAGGGCTTTTACGTTCATGAAAGCCAATCAGAACCTTGTCTTTTTTTCGAACAAACTTCACGGAGAACCTTGCGCGGTAACGGTAGCCCCAAGCTGGACCTTGCAAGGGGCGATTGATGTGCTCAGGTTTGACCTTGCCTAGGTGCCACAAGTTATCCTCTAACACGCGCTGCTTGACGGCCACTTGTCCATACTCATTGAGATGCTGCATTTTGCAACCACCGCAGGCACCGGGATGCCACCCAAAGTGGATGCATTGCGGAGTGACGCGCTGGGATGATGCATGGTGGATCTGGCGCAGACTCCCCTTCTCCCAGTTGTTCTTTTTGCGGTGGATATTGGCACTGACTGTTTCAAAAGGAAGAGCCCCATCAATAAAGACGACTTTTCCATCGCTGCTGTGTGCAATGCCTTGTGCATCGATGTCCATTGATTCAACAAGGAAGCAGTTGGGGCCGCGCAGAGACTGGTCTTCAGACATGTTGACTGGGCATTGAGAAAGTATCAGCGGGGAGGCAATAGCTTGACAGGATCCACTGGTTTGCCAGATTTTCGAATTTCAAAATGGAGCTTGACTTGGTCTGCATCACTGTTACCCATTTCAGCAATTTTTTGACCGCGCTTGACCAGCTGATCTTCCTTGACCGAAATGGTTTGATTGTGCGCATATGCAGTCAAGTAAGTATTGTTATGTTTAAGTATCACCAAGTTGCCATACCCTCGCAGACCAGAGCCTGCATAAACCACCCGACCATCAGCGGACGCAAAAATGGGATCGCCCGACTTGCCGGAAATGTCTATACCCTTGTTTTTGGAATCATCAAACACTGACATCACATTGCCCTGGGCAGGCCATGCAAAAGGCAAGCTCTCATCAGAAACATCGGGGGGGAAAGCGGCTTGTGGTGAACCAGTTGGGTTGGCAGTAGCAGCCTTGCTTTCAGTCGGCGCAGGTGACACTTTGCTTGGCGGTGCAACAGGATTCACCACCACTTCTTCTTTGCCCAGTTCACTGACAGGAGGCGCTACCCGAAGGACTTGCCCCACTTCTATGACATTGGGGTTATCGAGTGCGTTCCAGCGCATCACGTCACGCCAATTTTGACCATGGTCCAGACCAATTCGAATCAATGTGTCGCCTGGTTTGACGGTGTAGAAGTCTGACTTAGGCCCAACATCAGAGGCAGTGGAGGAACTTGCAGGCTTGGCTTCGAGAGCGGTTTTTTCTGGTGGTTTGGAAGGTGATGCTGATTTGGATTTACCCCTGTCTTCAACCGGCGCAGGCATGCTTCTGCCCGCACTGATACAAGCTGACAAAAGAGAAAAAACGAGCAAATAGAGCGGGAGCAAAACCGAAAGTCGAAGGCGCGTCATGGAAAATTTCATTCAGATCACCCCGGATTTTAGAGGGACAAAATGCACAGGTTCCAAGACACTTCGGCTCAAACCAGTGGGGGTTTTATCGATCACCACCAGACTTTGCTGACCATTTGCCATGGCCATCGGAGCCACAATCCGCCCACCCATGTCCAATTGATCTGTCCAAGCTTGGGGAATCGCATCCCCGCCTGCAGCAGCAATGATGCCAGCGTATGGGGCGCAATCAGCGTACCCTAACATGCCGTCTCCCAAAAGCAAATGCAAATTGGGCAGGCGCATGGGGCGTAAATTTTCCCTGGCTTTGAGGTGTAACCCTTGAATCCGTTCAATGCTGTACACCTCCTTTGAAACCAAACTGAGCAGCGCGGCTTGATACCCGCAGCCAGTGCCAATCTCAAGCACTCGACCTAACTTGCCGGTGATTTTCAGATTGCGCCCCTGCCTCAACAACTCAATCATCCGGGCAACCACATTGGGCTTGGAAATGGTTTGACCAAATCCGATCGGCAAACTGGTGTCTTCGTATGCCTGATTGACCAAGGCACTGTCAATGAACCGATGACGCTCGATTTTCTCCAAGGCTGAAAGCAGCATGGGGTCTTCCACCCCTTGGTCCATTAACTTGCTGACCATGCGTTGACGAACCGCGGATGAATCTAAGCCAAACCCTGAAGCGGATGGCTGGGTCAGTGGTTCTTTGGCACGCGCATTCAGCTGCTCTGACCATGTTTTGGAAGACAGTGGCGGTTTTTGCACCTTAGGCGCTGGATTGTCTAACTTCGCAGGAAAGCTAGGGCGTGGCTTCATGCCGTCTCATTCCAAACGGATTGGGAATCGCGCCAAAAAGGCAACGCATCATGGTCTGTCAAGTCAACTTGAAGAGGTGTCAAAGAAACATGGCCTTGAGAAGTGGCGTAGAAGTCTGTGTCGTGCGCCTCATCTTTGGCTGCACCAGCACTGCCGATCCAGTACATGGTTTCACCCCTGGGATTTTCTTGTGTGATGAAAGATTTGGCAGGGTGGCGCCGGCCGAGTCGAGTCAACTTGATCTCGCCCATTTGAGACAAGGGACGGTTCGGAATATTGACATTGACCAGCCAGGGCGCTGCTTTGATGGCATTGTCATTCATCAGCGTGGTGACAAGCATCCTCGCTTTTTCAGCCGCCGCATCCAAATGGGTCCAGCCACGCTCAACCTGGCTGAATGCAATGGCCGGTATGCCCATCAAAAACCCTTCCATGGCGGCTCCCACTGTTCCAGAATAAATGGTGTCATCTCCCATATTGGCACCATTGTTGATACCTGAGACGATCAAATCAGGTTGGTAATTCAGATACCCAGTGAGTGCAATATGGACACAATCTGCGGGCGTACCAGTCATGTACTTGAACCCATTTTCTGCTTGACGGATATAGAGCGGCGCGTTGAGCGTCAGTGCGTTGGACTTGGCGCTGTTGTTGTGTTCAGGCGCAATCACTTCAACCTGAGCTATATTTTTGAGTGATTCGTACAAGGCGATAATGCCTGGGGCCAGATATCCGTCGTCATTGCAAATCAAAATTCTCATGAACATTCCATCTAAAAAGCCATTGTAGTTTGACTGCCCCTTTGGCCAGCGCCTTCGACAGGTTCGACGATACTCAATTTTTTATGCATTTTTTTCGAGGAAACCCATATGAAAGCTTGGCTGTGTGAAAACCCGATCGGGGTGGATGCCCTGGCGTGGAAGGAGTTACCCATGCCCTCTCCCGGTTCGGCAGAGGTCTTGGTTCGAATTCAGGCGGCAAGCTTGAATTTTCCTGACCTGCTGATTGTGCAGAACAAATACCAAATGAAGCCACCGTTGCCTTTTGTGCCGGGCTCTGAGTATGCAGGGGTGATTGAGGCGATTGGCAGTGACGTCAAGCATTTGCATGTGGGACAGCGCGTTGCATGCCTGTCTGGTACGGGGGGCTTTGCAACGCACACGTTAGCGCCTGCCCAACTGTGCCTGCCGTTGACCCCCAGTTTTTCTGCCGTTGATGCCGCAGCATTCATCATGATTTATGCCACCTCTTACCATGCCTTGGTTGATCGAGGCGACCTGAAAGCAGGAGAGACAGTTTTGATCTTGGGCGCAGCGGGTGGGGTTGGTACGGCTGCAATCCAAATTGCAAAAGCCATGGGGGCCAAAGTCATCGCGGCAGCGTCCAATGCTGAAAAATGCGCCTTGTGTCAAAAGCTCGGGGCGGATGAGGTCATCAATTACAGTGAACCCAATTTTCGCGAGCAAATTAAATCGATCACTGGTGGCAAAGGACCGGATGTCATCTATGACCCCGTGGGCGGTGATTTTTCTGAACAAGCGTTCCGCTCGATTGCCTGGCGCGGTAGGTATTTGGTAGTGGGTTTTGCAGCAGGTCACATCCCATCCATCCCCTTGAATTTGGCTTTGCTCAAGGGCGCCTCGATTGTGGGTGTCTTTTGGGGTGACTTCGCCAAAAGAGAACCCAACAACAATGCAAACATGATGACCACTTTGATGCAATGGTACGAAGACAAGAAGATTGCACCCGTCATTGATCAAACGATGCCCATGGGGCAATTGAAGCAAGCCTATGAGCGCATGAATGCCAGATTGGTTCAGGGTAAGTTGATCATGATCAACCCTGACTAAAAATGACCAATTAAACAATGGCAAAATTACCCACATCCATGCCTGTTTCAGGTCAATTCAATCCAATACCAGGTTTTTCTCAACTCAAAGGGTACTAAATGACTCAAATACTTCAGTCTCTTCTTAAAACTGTGATTGCGGGTGTGGTCCTGCTGATCATTATTTTGCTTGTCCATACGTCGATATCAGGAAATGCCATTCCTTTTGGGCATGCTTGGGGTACGTTCGTGATGCGCTGGCTTCATGTCGCTTCAGGTGTCATGTGGATTGGTTTGCTCTGGTATTTCAATTTCGTGCAGATTCCCTCCATGCCCAGCATCCCAGATGAACAAAAACCTGCCATCAGCAAAGTCATCGCGCCGGCCGCTCTTTTTTGGTTCCGTTACGCTGCACTGGCCACGGTCATCACCGGATTGCTCGTCGCTTGGATGCAGGGCTACCTGATGCTGGCCCTGACTTTGCAGCCCGGTGTGGTGGCCATTGGATTGGGGATGTGGATCGCTTTGATCATGGCATTTAATGTATGGTTCATCATTTGGCCTAACCAAAAGAAAGCATTGGGCTTGGTGACAGTTGAAGCCCCTGAAAAGGCAAAGGCAGCCAAAACCGCCATGCTCACCTCGCGTATCAACACCATGCTGTCCATCTCAATGCTTTACATGATGGTGGCTCAACAAAATGCAGGTCTGTAACCAACACACAGATTGAATTCACGCCAAAGAGCTGCTTGAGATACCAAGCAGCTCTTTTTTTTGAGGGGGTCATTACATCAGAGAGAAATACAAAGACTTGACGACCATCGAAAGTATCTGCAGTGACATGATGGCTGCCAAAGTACTCAAATCGACACCCCCGATCAATGGGATGAATTTTCGAAACGGTGTTAACAATGGGTCACACAGCTTGGCAGTCAGGTCAAAGATATGAGAATTTGGTTGGAACAAACTCAATAAGGCATAAACAATGATCAAGCCAATCATGCCGCTGATGGCAAGTAAAAGGATTTGAAACCCGGCATCCATGGCGATGCGGCTGATATCCATGTCAAAAAGACCTGAAAAGAATGGCACCACAGCCACCAGCGATGCCTTGAGCAAAAATGCAGGCAACAAACTGGAGAAGTCCACTTTCCTCAAGCGAGGCATATAACGACGCAAGGGCAAAACAGCCCAATCGGTTAAACCATACAAAGCTTGGCTAAGAGACGCGTAGCCCAAACGCAAATTGACTTGGGTAAGGAATACGTAAAACCTCAGCAGAAATAAAAAAACCCATAAATCGATCAGGGTCTGCAGGACAAAAAGACCGATTGGGGCAAGCATGCCTTAAGCAGCCACAGGCACATTTTCAACAAATCCAAGTTTGTCTAAAGCGAGCGAAATGTGCTCCACACTGCGTTCAATGTTGTGCAGTTTTTCCAAGCCAAAAAGACCAATTCTGAATGTCATGAAATCAGCCGGCTCATCACATTGCAAAGGGACGCCAGCGGCTGTTTGCAAACCCAAGGCCAAGAATTTTTTGCTGTTTTGGATGTCGGGATCTTTTGTATAGCTCACCACCACGCCGGGCGCCTTGAAACCTTCAGCGGCCACACTTCGAATGGATCGGGCTTCAAGCAGGTGACGCACCTGCGCACCCAGCTCAATTTGCTCTTGACGGACCTTTTCAAAACCATAGGCCTTTGTTTCCTGCATGACTTCACGCAATCTTGTGAGGGCATCAGTGGGCATGGTTGTATGGTAAGAGTGCGAGCCATTTTCGTAGCTCTCCATGATTTGCATCCACTTTTTCAAATCGCAAGCAAAACTGCTGCTTTGCGTTTTGTCAATGGCGTGACGTGCACGCTCGCTTAACATGACCATGGCGCAGCATGGAGACCCACTCCAACCTTTTTGGGGCGCGCTGACCAAGATATCCACACCTGTTGCTCGCATGTCAACCCACATGGCACCCGAAGCGATGCAATCCAAGACAAATAAACCGCCGACAGAATGCACAGCGTCAGCAACTTGCTTCAGATAGTTGTCGGGCAAAATCATTCCACACGATGTTTCCACATGGGGGGCAAAAACAACGGCTGGTTTTTCTTGTTTGATACGCTGCACGACCTCTTCGATCGGACATGGAATCCACGGCGATTGATGGTCATTGGAAACAGGCCGAGCCTTCAAAATGATGGTTTCCGAAGGAATTCGACCCATCTCAAAGATTTGGGTCCAGCGATAACTGAACCAACCATTGCGAAGCACCATGACTTTTTGATCACTGGCAAATTGACGTGCGACGGCCTCCATTCCAAAGGTTCCGCTCCCGGGAACCAAGACGGAGGTGTGAGACTGGTAAACCTCTTTGAGAATGCTTGAAATGTCACACATCACGCCTTGAAAGCGTTTGGACATGTGATTGAGTGCTCGGTCTGTGTAAACCACAGAGAATTCGAGCAAGCCATCTGGATCAATTTGAGGAATAAGACCAGGCATCAATGGCTCCAGTGAGCAAAAAAAATGGGGTGGCTGATGGGGCTCGAACCCACGACAACAGGAATCACAATCCTGGACTCTACCAACTGAGCTACAGCCACCGTAGGTCTATGATTATAGCGACAAGTACTCTGAAAAGCATGCCCCTATTTCACCGGGCGGTTATCTGCGGGAGGTGGGACTTTCATGCTCACTTTCAATCGGTCCTTGAGCAGCGTGAAGTACGCTAAATTTTCAGCAGTGGCCCATGATTTCGTGAATCGTTCCAAGGTTTCAGGGCGAAGTTTTTTGTCATCCAGGGGCAAAATCTTTGTCACTTTGACAATACCGTAGCCCCTGGCTCCCAGGTCCACACCGCCTACAAAAGGCAGTTTTTGTGCATCAGCTCGCATGGCAAGGTCAACCAAATTGCCGGGCAATTGCTGACTTTGCTCTCTGGAAATAACCACTGGAACTTGCCATTCTCCCGATTCGGGTTTGTCAGCCCATAGCTTCAATTTGGCTTGACCATCGGCTTTAGCCAAGTCCAAAGATTTTTCAGCGAGCAACGACTGAACCACCATCGACTTGACATCATTCAATGGAATCAGAACGGGTGGACGGTGGGAAACAATGCGGGCTGCAGTGAGTTGGTTAGGGGCTGTTTCCACAGCCTCTGTGTTGCGCTTTTGGTTGATACTTTCAGCGGAAAAAATGGCTTTGAGTAAATTAGGATGGGCCCAAGGGATTTGAGCCACATCTTTAGCCTCTTTGGACACACCTTGCGCAGTTTGAATATCCAGTTTCAGTTTGAGTGCCACCGGCTTCAAACTGTCGGATTGCTCGTAAACTAAATTTGAGAATTGCTCAGCCAATTCAGCGTATTTCTTCTTGGCCAAATCCTTTTTAAGCTCAGCCTCCAACTGTGGCCGCATCTTTTGGAAATCTTGCCCAACGCCGGACTTGATATCGGTCAGCAAAATGATGTGGAATCCAAACTCTGTTTCAACCAAACCACTGAGCGCTCCCTTTTGCAGCGCAAACACGGCATCTTCAAAGGGCTTCACCATCGAACCCCTGGCAAAGAAATCCAAATCACCGCCCTTGCCGGCCGAACCAGAATCATCTGAGTTTTCTTTGGCGAGCTGTGCGAATTGTTGCGGCTTATTCTTCAGGATTTCCAAGAGGTTTGAGGCTTTTTCTTTTGCTTTCAATCGATCGGCAGTAGACATGTCCTTGCCAGCATTGACCAAAATATGACTGGCGCGTCGCTCCTCTTTAGAAGCGAGTGCGGCTTGGTTTTGATCGAAATAAGTTTTCAAATCAGATTCACTGACGTTGATGCCTTGCTCAACAACATCCAAGTTCAATACAACGAATTCAATATCCGCTGTTTCAATGGATTTGTACCTTTGCTTGTGCTTTTCGTAATATGCAGCCAGTTCTTCGTCGCTCGGTTTGGCTTGCCCCATGTAATCAGAGGCAGAGAAAATGGCAACCTGCACTTCACGCTGTTGCATGAACGCATTCATAGCTGCTTCAACCTGCGATGGAAAGGTGATGCTGCTTTGGGTGACACCATTGACAACCTGACGGACGGCCAAGTCGTTGCGGATTCGCGCTTCAAAAATATCGGGCGTCATGCCCTGCGCTGACAAAAGTTGTTTGTATCCCTCAATATCCAAACTGCCGTCGGCTCGTTTGAGTGAAGCAAGCGCCTCCATCTCAGAGATGGTCAATGCAAGTTTTTGATCTGAAGCCACCAAATGCAATTGCTTGGCGCTTGCCTCCAATACCTTTGATTGGACCAAGCGTTCTAGAACTCCAAATTTCATTGCCGGTGTGTCAAACATGGACACATCAATGCCTGGCATGGAAGCGCGCATGCGCTCGACTTCGTTCTTGTGAGACTGCTCCCACTCTTCCTTAGAGATATTCAAGCCATCTACAACAGCAACAGTTTCACCGCCTTCATTAAACCGCTTGTAACCATCTAAACCAAACAAAACAAAAGACGGAACAATCAGAATGATCAGCAAAATTTGCATGACCGTTTTGTGCGTACGAATGAAATCAAACATGGCTTAACTCGCTGAAATAGAAAAGGCGAACTGAGTTCGCCTGAGACTGGTGGTGGGTGCTGACGGGCTCGAACCGCCGACCTACGCCTTGTAAGGGCGCCGCTCTACCAACTGAGCTAAGCACCCCACCTTAACCGAAGCTCAATTCAAAGCATCTTTCAACGCTTTTCCTGGACGAAACTTAGGCACCTTAGCAGCTTTGATCTTGATGGCTGCGCCAGTGGCTGGGTTGCGGCCGTTACGTGCAGCGCGTTTAGTCACTTCGAAAGTGCCGAAACCCACGAGGGAGACTGAGCCGCCCTTTTTCAAAGTGGCTTTGACTGCATCAATGGTGGATTCCAAAGCGCGAGTAGCAGCTGCTTTGGAAATATCAGCATGTGCAGCGATGTGTTCGATCAGTTCAGTTTTGTTCACAAAGATCCCCTTGACATCAGGTGTGATTTGTTAAGTTATGGAAGGCAAATTTTTTTGCAGATAAAAATTGATCTGAGATGCACAAGGTTGAAATCACGCTTGAAAAAATCGTAAACCTCAACGGTTGGCAACTCTAGACAAAGTCTCATTCGCGGGCACCATTCTAGTAGGTTTTGACGACCTCAAGATCCACATCGCAGCTATTTGATGTTTGCACGTATGTGTGGAATGGCTTTTTGCAAATAGTAAACCATCGACCAAACAGTGAGGATGGCTGCCATCCAAATCAATATTTGCCCCCACCATCCAGAATCAAAAAAACCCAGTACGGATCCGTCATAAAGTAAAAACGGGATTGAGACCATTTGCACGGTGGTTTTGACTTTTCCGATCATGTGAACAGCAACACTCTTGTAGGCGCCAATCTGCGCCATCCATTCACGCAGGGAAGAAATCGCAATTTCACGCCCAATGATCAGCAACGCCACGATAACGTCAACCCTACCCAGGTCAACCAACACCAGAAGGCAAGCGCAGACCAAGAACTTATCAGCCACTGGATCAAGGAAAGCACCAAATGCAGAAGTTTGGTTGAGTTTGCGTGCCAAATAGCCATCGAGCCAATCAGTCAGGGCAAACACGATGAACATGAGGGTGGCGATCAGATTTCGGGTGGCCATGTCAATGGGCCACTGGTAAACCCATACCAACAAGGGAATCGCAATGATTCGAGTCCAAGTCATGAGGGTGGGTATATTGAAAAACATATGTCTAATCGTAGACGATCTGGCTTGAACACGTGGGCTGATCAAAAGACAGCCATTGCAAAGCTGCATCAGAAGGATAAAAACACGCATCTATGCCAAGCTGTAATTCAACCGCATAGGTCGGTCGTTGAATTGCAAGTCGTATGGGCAATCCCGATGGCATCGCTTCCGGAGAATGGTGGTCGGTCTTGGCTGGAAAGCGGTCAATGAGAACCGAAAAATCAGGCACGTCGTCGCGAGACAAAACCCTCAGGTATTTACCAAACCGACAACGCGCGCTGAACAGGTCCAAGGCCTCAAGCAATTGAATGCGTAGCGAACCATTTCTTCTGTCAAGCTGAACCCGAACCAACGCGATGACCAATTGGTCTTCTTTGATCAGATGTCGGTGTTTGACAAAGACTGATTCATCCGCACTCACCTCCAAAGCTGCACTCATGTCATCCAACACAAACACATTCAATTTTCCCCTGGCGGTGTTGATGCTTCTCTCGCCGCGAATCACCCCAGCCACCCATTGCGGCTCTCGACTCTCATTCAAATCCGATAGTCTCGTCTTCAAAAAACACCGGATCTCGGCCTGCGACTCTTCAAAAAGATGACCTGAGAGATGAAAACCAAGTGCCGACTTTTCGTTGGTTAATTTTTCTCTGATGCCCCAGGGTTCTGATGCGCTCAAAGGTGGCTCCTGCATCATGGAGCCATGCGCTTCGCCTGCATCAAATAAACCTACCTGATGAACATGGGTATCGAGCGATTGAGCATATTCAAATGCAGTCGATACAGAAGCCAAAATTTCAGCTCGGTTTGAATGGAGTTTGTCAAACGCACCAGCCCTGATCAAGGCTTCAACGGTTCGTTTGTTCACCCGGGACCGGTCTATGCGCGAACAAAAATTCATGAAGCTGCTGAATTCACCGCCATCGGCGCGCTCATGGGAGATCGCATCAATTGCCAACTGACCCGTTCCTTTGACAGCGCCTAGTCCGTAGCGAATGATGGAGCTGGATACAGGCACAAAGGCATATTGACCCAGGTTGATATCGGGCTGCTCAAATTCCATTCCCATGCTGATCGCATCATCAAACAGAATTTTCAACTTGTCTGTGTCGTCCATCTCCACAGTCATGTTGGCGCAGAAAAATTCAGCAGTGAAGTGCACTTTGATCCAAGCCGTGTGATAGGCCAACAAAGAATAAGCTGCAGCATGCGATTTGTTGAATCCGTAACCAGCAAATTCTTCCATCAAGTCGAAAATGGCGTCGGCTTGTTGGGTTGAAATCTGGTTTTTAGCCGCGCCTTCTCTGAATATCGAGCGATGAAGCGCCATTTCTTCGGGCTTCTTTTTGCCCATGGCTCGGCGAAGCAAATCGGCACCACCAAGTGAATAACCACCTAGCACTTGCGCAGTCTGCATCACTTGCTCTTGGTAGACCATGATGCCGTAGGTTTCCGCCAAAATAGGTTCAGCCAAGGGGTGGGGATACTTCACTTCCTCCCTGCCATGCTTGCGCGCGACAAAACTGGGAATCAGGCTCATGGGGCCGGGCCTGAACAATGCATTCAACACAATCAAGTCTTCTAAACGGGTTGGCTTGGCATCTTTGAGCATGGCTTGCATGCCTCGGCTTTCAAATTGAAAAACCGCCTCGGTCTTGCCTTCAGCGAACAGGTGATAGGTGGGTGCATCGTCCAATTGAATGAGTTCATAAGCGAAATGGGCTTGACTTGGATGTCGCTCAACAATCAGTTTTTTGGCCATTTCCAAAATCGTGAGGGTGGCCAACCCCAAAAAGTCAAACTTCACCAGACCAATCGCTTCAACATCATCCTTGTCAAACTGACTCACCGCCGAGGGGCTGCCGGGCTGTTGATAAAGGGGGCAAAAGTCAGTTAATTTGCCGGGAGCAATCAAGACGCCACCTGCATGCATGCCAACGTTGCGAGTCAAGCCCTCGAGTTTTTGTGCCAACTGAAGCAAAATCTTGACTTCATCTTCTGTTTCCAATCTGTGTGCCAACACAGGCTCTTGTGCAAGCGCGATCTCGATGGTCATGTGCTGACCAGGCTTGTTGGGTATGAGCTTGGACAAGCCCTCACAAAACGGATAACTCATGTCAAGCGTTCGACCTACATCGCGAATCGCAGCCCTGGCAGCCATGGTTCCAAATGTCACGATTTGACTGACCGCATTCCGACCGTACTGGTTTTTGACATAGTCAATGACACGGTCACGGTTTGTTTGGCAAAAATCAATGTCAAAGTCGGGCATGGATACCCGCTCAGGGTTTAAAAACCGCTCAAACAGCAGGTTGTATCTGAGTGGGTCCAGATCTGTGATGTTCAAAGCGTAGGCGACCAATGACCCCGCACCCGAACCACGACCAGGCCCAACAGGGCAAGCATTTTTCTTGGCCCAGTTGATGAAGTCACTGACAATCAAAAAATAGCCTGGGAACCCCATGTTCAAAATGGTTTGAATTTCAAATTCCAAGCGCTTTTCATAGGGTACACGTTGCCATTCGCGTTCAGCCATGTCTGGATACAAATGAGCCAACCGACTTTCAAGTCCCTCGAAGGCAACTTTTCTGAAATAAACATCAGTTGCCAAAGCTTTACCATCAACCACTGGCGTGGGAAATGCAGGTAATTGAGGTTTGCCTAAGGTTAAATTCAAACTGCAACGTTGGGCGATTGCACGCGTGTTGCTGATCGCACTGGGAATATCTGCAAACAGTGACAGCATTTCAGCTTGACTCTTGAAATACTGTGCCTTGGTAAATCGTTTGGGTCTTTTAGGGTTGCCCAGTATTTCGCCTTCGGCAATGCAAACCCGCGCCTCGTGCGCTTCAAAGTCTGCTTCAGTGGTGAACTGGACAGGGTGTGTTGCAACAACGGGCAGCCCAAGACGCTCGGCAAGCATGACCGCCTCCATCACATGCTGTTCATCGTCAGCTCTGTCTGCACGCTGGAGTTCGATATAGAGGCGATCCTCAAAAATCGCCGCCAAGCGCGAGGCAATTTCATCAGCCTTTTGCTGACCCGATTTTTGGAGGGCCAAGCCAATCGGGCCCGACTGCGCACCTGACAAGGCAATCAATCCTTGCGTGCTTTCAGCTGTCAACCATGTCCAATCGACAGCAGCATGGGTTTTGAGGTTTTGTTGGGTCCAACTTTGAGAGAGAAGCTCACACAAATTCAAATAGCCAACTGCGTTTTGTACCAAAAGAAGTATCTGAGAAGTCCCAGTGCCCGAGCCCTCGTCAGCCGAAGTCAAAGTCAGTTCGGCGGCGATCAGGGGTTTGATGCCTTGTTTTCGACAAGCGGAATAAAACTTCACCGCCCCAAATAAATTGTTCAAGTCGGAAATAGCCAGCGCTGCTTGCCCATCTTGCTGCGCTCTATCAACCACGTCATCTATTCGGCAAGTGCCATTGACAATGGAGTATTCGGTGTGAAGTCGCAGATGAACAAACATGCGCGCATTCTAGTGAGGTGATCTCCATTTCCCCTTCGGTGTTGACTGGTCAAATGTCCCGTAGAATCGCCGAAAAGCAAGGAATCCCATGGCAAACGACCTCATCCAACATCTTTCTGATGCATCCTTTGAATCCGTTGTTCTTCAATCCAAACACCCTGTGCTGGTTGACTTTTGGGCCGAATGGTGTGGTCCATGCAAAATGATCGCGCCTGTGCTCGATGAGGCTGCCACCACCTACGAAGGGAAATTGCAAATCACCAAACTGAATGTCGATGAAAACCGGGACATTCCAGTCAAATTTGGTATTCGTGGTATCCCGACCCTGATGCTGTTCAAGGATGGGCAGCTTGCAGCAACCAAGGTGGGTTCGCTCAGCAAGGCCCAATTGACAGAGTTCATTGAACAACAATTGAATTAATCTGTTCTTTTTTTCCTCAATTCCTGTCATAATTTCAAGCATGCGCAACATTCAGCTGAGATGAGCTGAGCCACATGTTGCGCTTGGTTGGCGCTCTGTCAACCGGACCCCCTCCCCCTTTACCCACCTCAAACTCCCCGATGGAGTACATCCTATGCACCTGAATGAACTGAAAGCACTTCACGTATCTGAAGTCTTGAAGCAGGCTGAAGAGCTCGAAATTGAAAATACTGGGCGCATGCGCAAACAAGAATTGATGTTTGCGATCATCAAAAAGAGAGCGCGCGCAGGTGAACAGGTTTTTGCCGACGGCGTGCTTGAAATTCTTCCAGACGGATTTGGTTTTTTGCGCAGTCCTGACACCAGCTACACAGCGAGCACGGATGACATTTACATCAGCCCCAGTCAGGTTAGGCGCTTCAACCTCCATACAGGTGACATGATTGAAGGAGAGGTACGCATTCCGAAAGACGGCGAGCGTTACTTTGCACTCACCAAGCTTGACCAAGTCAATGGTGACCTGCCTGAGAACAACAAGCACAAAGTCATGTTTGAAAACTTGACACCGCTTTTCGCTCGTGAGCAGATGAAACTTGAACAAGATATCAAGGGAGACGAAAACATCACTGGGCGCATCATTGACATCATTGCGCCCATTGGCAAAGGCCAACGCGCTTTGCTGGTGGCACCGCCAAAGAGCGGCAAAACGGTGATGATGCAGCACATTGCCCATGCCATTGCAGCGAACTATCCCGATAGCCACATGATGGTTCTGTTGGTGGATGAGCGCCCGGAAGAAGTCACTGAAATGCAGCGCTCAGTCAAGGCAGAAGTCATTGCATCCACATTTGATGAGCCCGCTGCACGCCACGTTCATGTGGCAGAGATGGTCATCGAACGTGCCAAGCGACTGGTTGAACTGAAGAAAGATGTGGTTATCTTGCTTGACTCGATCACCCGCTTGGCTCGTGCATACAACAACGTGGTTCCAAGCTCTGGCAAAGTCCTGACAGGCGGCGTCGATGCCAATGCGCTCCAAAGGCCCAAACGTTTTTTTGGTGCCGCACGCAAAGTTGAGGAGGGCGGCTCGCTCACCATCATCGCCACCGCATTGATCGACACTGGCAGCCGAATGGATGAAGTGATTTTTGAAGAATTCAAGGGCACGGGCAACTGTGAAATCCATTTGGATCGCAGGCTCTACGAAAAACGGGTTTTCCCAGCCATTCAACTCAATAGAAGTGGAACAAGGCGCGAGGAACTCTTGTTGGCACCTGAAATTCTTCAAAAAACCAGAATATTGCGTCAATTTATCTACAATTTAGATGAAATTGAATCAATGGAATTGATGTTGAAAAACATGAAAGCCACCAAAACCAATGTCGACTTTTTTGACATGATGCGCCGCGGCGGATGATCGTCTTGGTTCAGGCATAATATGCACCTACTGAAAAGTGCAAGGGATCGGCCCTTGTGGCTCTCAACTCAAAAGGAAATAGCAATGAAAGATGGGATTCACCCTGAGTACCGCGAAGTCTGCTTCCAAGACTTGTCAAATGGCTTTAAATTTGTCACACGCACATGTGCCAACACCAAAGAGACCATCAAGATGGATGACGGCCGCGAATTGCCACTCTACAAACTAGATACCTCCAGCGAATCACACCCCTTCTACACAGGTACCCAAAAATCTGTGGATACCATGGGTGGTCGTGTTGAGCGGTTCCGCAACAAGTACGGCAAAACAACAGCCAAGTAAAACCAACCTGGCCAACAAAAGCAGCTCCTGGGCTGCTTTTTTTTTGCCCCACCCCCATCACCGCCTGTGTCAAACTGTTTCTTGTGAATATTCCCTCACCTGCCTTGGTCGCACAAAGTGCAGTCCGCCGACTTCCTCGGTGGGCCTTGGTTTCATTGTGTTTGATTTATGTGTTGTTTGGTTTTATGGAGCGCTCGCCCTGGAAGCCAATGGATGTGGCTTCTCTGGGATACATGCTGTCTTTGGCGAATCTAGAGTCCAGTCTGCTTCAGTTACAAATGGCGGGAATCCCGCCTGAACTCGATGCACTTTTCCCATACTGGTTAGGTGCCGTTGGCATACATGTTTTTCAGCCATGGCTACCTGCCGACATGGCAGCCCGAGTCCCGTTTGTTTTGCTGTCACTGCTGAGCATGGTTTGCATTTGGCATGCCATTTATTTATTGGCACGCAACCCTCAGGCACAACCTGTTGCCTTTGCGTTTGGCGGTGAAGCCAACCCCAAAGACTACGCTCGCTCATTGGCTGATGCGGGATTGCTGGCTTTGTTGGCGTGCTTGGGGCTGGCATTGCCCATCCATGAAATCACGCCCATGGCCATTCAATTTGACTGCATGGCTTTGGTATTTCTGGGCGCTGCCATGTTGCCCTTTTACCCTCAACGCGGTTTGCTTTTGTGGGGACTGGGCTTGCTGTTGTTGACATTGAGTGGCGCACCCTTCATCGCCATCGTCATCGCGCTTGGATGCACCATGCTTTGGCTCAAACATCCCCAATCGCGTCGCCGGCAATGGCTTTTCATGGGATTGCTATGCCTTGCCTTGGTGATGACTGCGTCTGGCTTGGATTTGTGGAGATGGCGAATCACACCCATGCATGAGTTAGTCAGCCAATTCCGTCAACGTTTCGAATTGTCAGTCTGGTTTTTATGGCCCGCATGGCCATTGGCCTTATGGACATTGTGGCGCTGGCGGGGGCACTGGGGAACGCAATCGTGGAGCCAGCATCTGGTGCTGCCAGTCTTTCTCTTTGTCAGCACCTTGCTGGCCAGCATAGCGACACAAGATCCCGACCGCACACTCCTTCTCACTCTGCCTGCCATTGCAGCTCTGGCGGCCTTTGCATTGCCCACACTCGGTCGCAGTGTTGCCGCATTGATTGACTGGTTCACGTTGCTGTTTTTCACATGGGGCGCGGTCATGATTTGGGGGGTGTGGATCTCGCTTGAAACAGGTGTGCCTGCCCAACCAGCTCTCAATGTCGAGCGGTTGGTTCCTGGTTATGTTCACATCGCCAACGGATTTCATTTAACCGTGGCGATTTTGGTCAGTGTGATTTGGGTCGGACTGGTCATATGGCGAATTGGCAGGCACCCTTCAGCCATCTGGAAAAGTTTGGTTTTGCCTGCGAGTGGCGCAACACTGTGCTGGGTTTTGCTCACGACGCTGTGGCTACCCATTTTGGACCGCGCACTCAGCTATAAACCTTGGGCTGCTGAATTGACACAAACGCTTTCATTGCAAAAATGCATTTACGCCGTTGATTTGCAGAGAAATCAAATGGCAGGCTTGGCCTTTCATGCCAACATCCCCTTCAAGGCCCTGCCCGAAGAAGACAGCCATTTGCAATGTGATTGGATATTTGCAAGTCCACAGTCAGTGGCTAACCACCATGCCATCAACCCTCGCTATTGGACACTGGTGAAAAAATCCAAAAGACCTGCTGACAAATCGGAAGAGATCATGATTTTCAAACGTACTCCGGCCAATAGCCATGAGTGAAACGAAATACATCGTCAAGCACGCATCAACTGTCTTGGTTGGTCAGTTGGCTGTTGTGCTGTTTGGTGTCGTAGATACGGTGATTGCGGGCAGGCATGACCCGCAAGCGCTGGCCATTTTGTCGATCAGCGCATCCATTTACATCACCGTCTATGTGGCCATGTTGGGGGTCATACAAGCACTGCTACCTTTGTTCGCTGAGCTGAACGGGGCACAAAAAAAACCCGAGATAGGTATCTTGTTTCGCCAAAGTTTGTATATCTGGGCGGGACTTTCCTTGCTTGGGATGTCCATACTGCTGTCGCCTCTTTTTTTGATGAGGTGGACCGAAGTACCCATCAGACTTCAAAGTGGCGTGATGGATTACCTGGCTGCGCTTGCAGTCGCCCTGCCTGCAGCACTTTTCTTCAGACTCTACAGCTCACTCAACCAAAGCCTGGGAAAACCGCGATTGGTGACTTGGATTCAAGTGGGGGGGTTGGGACTCAAAGTACCCTTGTCAATGCTTTTCGCCTTTGGATTTGGCAATCTGCCCGCCATGGGGTTGTTAGGTTGCGCGATTGCCACCGTGTTGGTGAGTGCATTGATGATGCTGATTGCACTTGTCCTTTTGCACAGACATCAACTTTATGCTGACCTCCAACTGTGGAAAATGCCTGAACCACCAGACTGGCATGCCATTGGACAAATGCTTCGTCTGGGTATCCCCAATGGATTGAGTGTGACCGTTGAAGTGACATCCTTTACCCTGATGGCTTTGCTGATTTCAAGGATGGGGGAAGTGGCTGCAGGAAGTCACCAAATTGCAAGCAACATGGCTGCGCTGCTCTACATGGTTCCATTGTCATTTTCAATCGCCATCAGTGCTCGACTGAGTTATTGGCGGGGCGCGAAAAACCATGAAGCTGTCAAGCAATGCTTGAAAATTGGATTTCAGCTGGTCATGTTGTTGGCCATGCTGTTGGCCAGCATACTTTGGGTTTTCAGCGAGTGGATTGCCAATTGGTACACCAGTGACCAAGATGTGGCTGAGCTAGCAACCACGCTGTTGTTCATCATCGGGGCTTTCCATGTGTTGGATGCGTTGCAAACCATTTGCTTTTTTGTCCTGAGGAGTTTCAAAGTGACGATCGCACCCCTCTTGATTTACTCAATACCACTGTGGGGTATTGGATTGACAGGTGGATCCATATTGGCCTACGACGGCTTGGGTTCCATTGCCGCCATGCATTCACCCACTGCCTTTTGGTATATGAACATATTGGCACTGAGCTTTGTTTGCACAGGCTTGCTGCTCTTGATTGGCTTGCAGATAAAGAAGCTCAAAGCGAATTGACTGACGCCGACTCTGAAGGTATTTTTTGACGCACCCGGGCTGACGGAAACGTCAAAGAAAATGTCGAGCCTTGGCTGAGCTTGCTTTCGATCTGCAAAGTACCCCCATGCCGCTGAATCACGTGCTTGACAATCGCCAGTCCCAAACCAGTGCCCCCGGTGTCTCTAGATCGGCTGCGATCGATCCGGTAGAAACGCTCAGAGAGTCTGGGTATGTGCTCGGGGGCAATGCCTGGACCAGAGTCTTCCACCGAAAACACCAACCCCCCGTTCGATGGCTGCCATCTGATGTCTACACGGCCACCGGCTGGTGTGTAGCGAAGGGCGTTGCTGATCAAGTTAGAAAAAGCGCTGATCAGCTCTGAAAAATAACCAGCTATCTCCCAGCCACTGGCGTCGAAATCATCGTGAAAAACCAATGTGTGTGACGTCAGTCCATCCGGATGGAGCACCGCAAGCAGACCTTGTGCATCTTCCTTGCATCGCTGTGAGATGACATCAAGGGACAGCCATTCGTGATGGCTGGGGAATGGACTGCCCTCCAAGCGAGACAAGGTCAGCAAATCCTCCACCAGTGACTTCATCCGCTGTGCTTGGTTTGCCATCAGCAAGAGGTATTTGTCCTGTTCCTGGGGTGAGAGGGAAAGGTTTTGCAAGGTCTCGACAAACCCCAGCAATACCGTCAGTGGTGTGCGTATTTCATGAGAAACATTCGCCACAAAATCACGTCGCATCACTTCTGCTTGCTCCAAAGAGGTGACATCTCTTGACAGCAACAACATGCGACCATCTCCATATGGAAAGAGCTGAATGCCTACTTTGTGCGGATTATCCACACGGTGCAATCGTCCTTCGATGATGACTTCATGGTCGAATAATTGACCGTTGATATAACTGCTGAACACAGGATTGCGAAGCATGTTGCCAATCAACTGCTGTGAATCTAAGTGAGGGTCAATACCCAATTGCTTGGCTGCTGTTTGGTTACACCACTGGATACGCGACTCTGGATCAAGCAACAACACCCCATTGGGAGAGGCTTGGATAGCCGCTAAAAATTGCCTCAGGCTGTCTTCACTCACCAACCTGAGCATCTCCTTGGACTTCAACAGCTTTCGTATCCGGTCAGACGATTGGCCCCACATACCGGGCAGGTCTGAATCTTGGTTCAAGTGGTCTGAATTCAACCAACGGAGAAATTTTTGGCCACGCCAAGCATCCACCAAATACAACAAAGAAGAAGCAGCCAACATACCTGTCAGAATGTCTGACGGTTGGCGAGAGCTCCAAGGCAAAAAGAAGGCGGCGAATCCACCAAAAATCAAAAAGAATACATAGAAAAAAAATCGCTCAAACATGGCGATGAATCAACTGGCACTTGACTTGGAAAAGCGGTAACCCGCGCCTCTGACAGTCTCGACCATGGTGCCAGCTTCTCCCAATGCTTCACGCAGCCGTTTCACGTGGACATCGACAGTACGCTCTTCGATGAAAACATGATCACCCCACACCTTGTCAAGCAACTGTGCGCGTGAATGAACGCGCTCGGAATGATGCATGAAAAAATTAAGCAACTTGAACTCAGTGGGACCCAGCTTGAGTGCGTTGCCAGCGTAGGTGACTCGGTGCGTTGCGCCATCCAAATGCAGCTCGCCCATGGTGACACTGTCGTCTGCCTGTTCAGGGGCACGGCGACGCAACACAGAGCGAATTCGAGCAAGTAATTCTTGGGTTGAAAAAGGCTTGGTGATGTAATCATCCGCGCCGGCATCCAAACCAGACACCTTGTCATGCTCTTCACTTTTAGCCGTCAGCATCAAGATGGGAACTGACTTGGTTCGTGGATCACTCCTCCACTTGCGTGCCCAGACAACACCGTTTTGTCCAGGCAGCATCCAATCGAGCAAAATCACATCTGGCAAAACCGCATCAATCTCTCTTTGCGCGCTTTCACCATCTTCTGCCCAGATGGGAGATAAACCGTTGTGCCGCAAATTCACTGAGATCAGTTCAGCAATAGAAGATTCATCCTCAACAATCAAAACACGAGGCAAATGACGCATGGGAATTATTGAAGCGTTGATTCGATGTGTTCAATACTGGCATGTCGAACATCTTCACCTTTGACAATGTAGATGATCAATTCCGCAATGTTTTTAGCATGATCGCCGATGCGCTCGAGTGCTTTGGCCACAAACAGGAGGTCCAAACTTGGTGTGATCGTGCGGGGATCTTCCATCATGTAGGTGATGAGTTTGCGGACAAAACCGTCGAATTCCTTGTCAATCAAATCATCTTCTTTCAAGATGGTCAATGCAGTCGATGTATCTAACCTGGCAAAAGCATCCAAGGATTTGCGAATCAAACCGCTGGCCATCTCGGTGGTCAAACGCAGTTCAGATGAGGGCAAGGACTTGTAAATGCCAGTTGAAATCATGGACTTGACCATGCGGGCAATTTTGTTTGCTTCGTCTCCAGCTCTTTCAAGATTGGCTGTCGCTTTGGAAATGGCCATGAGCAAACGCAAATCTTTGGCTGTCGGTTGTCTTTTTGCAATGATGGATGACAACTCGCGGTCAATCTCGACTTCCATGGCGTTGACATGGTTTTCAGTTTCAATGACTTGATCAGCCACATCTTCCACGAACAGTAGTAAGGCGTATACAGCTTGCTGAATTTGAGATTCGACCAAACCACCCATTTCCATGAGTCGCGATGAAACATGGTTGAGCTCAGAGTCAAATTGTGACGAAAGGTGTTTATCGGGCATATCAATCCTCAGAATTTTAAAAGTATCAACCAAAACGGCCAGTGATGTAGTCTTCCGTCTCTTTGCGCTCAGGCTTCAAGAAAATCTGATCAGTGACGCCAAATTCAATGAGGTTACCAAGGTACATGTAGGCTGTGAAGTCAGAAACACGCGCAGCTTGTTGCATATTGTGGGTCACGATGGCAACTGTATAGTCTTGTTTGAGTTCACTGACCAACTCTTCGACTTTGGCAGTTGATATCGGGTCCAAAGCTGACGTTGGCTCATCCAACAAAATCACTTTGGGTTTAACAGCCACTGACCGCGCAATACACAGGCGTTGTTGTTGACCGCCTGACAGAGACAAACCGCTGACATGAAGCTTGTCTTTGACTTCGTTCCAGATGGCGCCTTTGGTCAGCGCCCATTCAACCCGGTCGTCCATGTCAGAGCGGCTCAGGTTTTCATAGAGTCGAATACCAAAAGCGATGTTGTCATAGATAGACATGGGAAAGGGTGTTGGCTTCTGGAACACCATGCCCACTTGGGCGCGAAGCAAGTTCAAGTCCTGCCGTTTATCCAAAATATTGGTGCCATACAACTTGATTTCACCTTCCGCACGCTGACCGGGGTAAAGGCTGTACATACGGTTCAAGGTACGCAAGAGCGTTGATTTGCCACAACCTGAGGGACCAATGAAGGCCGTGACTTTGTTTTCGGCGATGTCCAAATTGACATCTTTAAGGCCCTGGAAGGCACCGTAGTAAAAATCCAGATGGCGAATTTCAATCGCATTGGCAAGGTTGGCAGAGGAAGTGTTGGACATGTGATGAGACCTTTGGTGAATCAGACTTTGACTTTTTCGCGGAAAGCCACGCGCGCAATGATGTTCAATAAAAGCACGGCCAGGGTGATGATCAATGCGCCACCCCAAGCCAGTTGGATCCAGTTTTCATAGGGGCTCATGGCAAACTGGAAGATCACCACTGGCAGGTTAGACATTGGCGCATTCATGTTGGTGCTGAAAAACTGATTGTTCAATGCCGTGAATAAAAGAGGTGCCGTCTCGCCACTGATCCGTGCCACTGCCAGCAACAAGCCCGTGATGACGCCGCTTTTGGCCGCACGCAGGGTAACCATGATGGAAACTTTCCACCGCGGCGCACCCAATGCGAAAGCAGCTTCTCGCAGACTGCCTGGGACAAGCCGCAAAATATTTTCTGTCGTTCGCATGACGACAGGGATGGCAATCAGTGAGAGTGCCATGCTTCCGGCATAGCCAGAGAAATGCCCCACGGTAGACACCGCCACAGAGTAAACAAACAAGCCCAAAACAATCGAAGGGGCCGACAGCATGATGTCAGTGACAAATCGGGTGATTTCAGCTGTTTTACTGCTGTCGCCATACTCTGTCAGGTAGATACCCGCCAAGATGCCAATCGGCGTGGATACAAGCACGGACAAACCCACAATCATCAGACTGCCAACGATGGCGTTACGCAATCCGCCGCCTTCGGAGCCAGGAGCCGGCGTGTCATTCAAAAACAAAGATGTCTCTAGTGCAGACAGCCCATTGGAAAACAACACGAAAAGAATCCAAAACAATGCCACGAGTCCAATCGCCATGGCGGTCATGGAAAGCGCCAAGCCGACCAAGTTGGTGAGTTTTCGTTTTTGATAGAGGTTAGACATGGTGATGGGTGTTGGATTTCAAAGGGTTCAATGGGGTCGGCTGCGCTGACAAAGTCGTGAAAAGAGTCAATGACCCTTTGCATTTTCAGTTCGGTTGATCATCCACTTGGCCGCAGACAACACCACAAAAGTGATGCAAAACAACAGGAAGCCCAGCGCGAAAAGCGTGTTGAAATGCAAGCCACCTGCTTCCCCAAACTCGTTGGCCAAGACAGAAGCAATGGAGGTTCCCGGGGAGAAAAGTGAGGTAGGCAAGCGGTTAGCGTTTCCAATGACAAATGTCACCGCCATGGTCTCGCCAAGCGCCCGGCCGAGGCCCAGCATGATGCCGCCAATCACGCCTTTTTGGGTGAAAGGCAGGACCACTTTGCGCACCACTTCCCAGGTGGTGCAGCCCAAACCATAAGCGGACTCTCGCAATATCGCTGGGGTGATTTCAAAAACATCGCGCATCACCGCCGCCACAAAAGGCAGCACCATGAAAGACAAGATGATGCCCGCAGACAAAATACCTAAACCCGTGATGGCACCGCCAAACATCCAGCCAATCAAAGGCATGCCACCCAAGAGCGTTTGCAAAGAAACCTGCATGTAATCGGCATAGATGGGTGCAAACACAAACAAACCAAACATGCCATAAATGATGGAGGGCACAGCGGCCAGCAGTTCAATGGCCGTGCCAAGTGGACGCCTGAGCCAAGCTGGGCAGGTTTCCGTTAGAAAAACAGCAATGCCAAACGCCAAGGGCACAGAAATCAGCATGGCGATGCCAGCACTTAAAACAGTACCAACGATGGAGATGGCTGCACCAAACTCTTCGTTGATGATGTCCCACTCGACGTACCACAAAAAATGGATACCAAATTTGGTGAACGTGGGCAGTGCGTTGTAAAAAAGAGAAATGATGATGCCCGCCAAGGCAATCAGGACGAGCAATGAAAAGGACTGGGTCAGTCGGTGGAAAACAGCATCTTGAAAGCGCTGCTTTTTTGCCACGGATCTCATGTTTGCAATGTGCGCAGCATTGTCAACGGCCGCATCTGGGTGTGCTGAAGTGGTGTGGGTTGATGTCATGGGCCAGTTGTCAATCATACGAACAGTCATAGGTGAGATCATTATGTAGAAACCCACCGATACACAAGATGCGTAACGGTGGGCCTAAAGATCAGTAAGCTAACAGAGACAGATGCTTACTTTTGGATTTGTGACCAAACGCGTTCGCGGATTTGTTTGGTCAGTGAGTCTGGCAAGGGAACATATTCAAGCTCTAAAGCCATTTTCTTGCCGTTCTTGAATGACCAATCAAAAAACTTCAAAACTTCAGCAGACTGTGCTTTGTCGGTAGGTGATTTGTACATCAGAATGAAAGAAGCTGTGGTGACAGGGTATGCCTTGGCACCAGGCTGGTTCACGATGGACAAACCCATGCCTGGCACGCTGAACCAGTCAGCACCTGCAGCTGCAGCAGCAAAGGTCTCGTCGTCGGGCATCACGTAGTTGCCATCTTTGTTCATGAGAGACATGACTGCAATGGCGTTACGCTTTGCGTAAGCGTATTCAACATAGCCCAAGCTGTTTTTGATGCGGTTGACGTTGGCTGCAACACCTTCGTTGCCCTTGCCACCCACAGAGGTAGGTGCTGGCCATTTCACAGCAGCGCCGCGACCAACGGTGTCGAGCCAGTCTTTGCTGACAGATGACAAATAGTCGGTCCAGTTGAATGTGGTGCCAGAACCATCGGCACGGTGAACAACGGTGATGGGCGCATCAGGGAGTTTTTTGCCGGGGTTCAATTCAGCAAAACGGGGGTCGTTCCACTTGCTGATCTTGCCCGAAAACATGTCAGCCAAAACAGGGCCAGTCACGCGAAGTTCACCCTTGCGGAAACCGTCAACGTTGAAGATGGGAACAGTGCCGCCAATGATGGCTGGGAATTGAACCATGCCATCTTTGTCCAAATCAGCGCCGCTGACGGGGGCATCGGTGGCACCAAATGCCACGGTCTTGGCTTTGATTTGGCGGATACCACCGGAAGAACCGATGGATTGGTAATTGAGGCCTGTACCGGTCTGTTCCTTGTAGGCTTCAGCCCATTTGGAGTAGATAGGGAAAGGGAATGTGGCGCCAGCGCCTGTGATGTCTGCAGCGTGTGCTGAGGTGAGCAACAAAAGCGCACCTACCGTTGAGACTGCCAGCTTGACAAATTTCATGAATACTCCTTGGAAAAACTTGAGGGAAAAGCCGTTTACGTCGAGAATCTTCACTGTAAGCTTGGTTTGTGACAGTTTCATGTCCACCATTTCCGCATTGTCTCCAGCTTTCACCAATCGGTCATATAACTTTCATATGATTGAAGGAATAGCATGTGAAACGCCGCGTAATTGACCCTTAAACATACACTCTACCAACCAAATCAATGCTTTTTGATCGCATGCGTTCCTTGAAAAATGGCTCACTACTCGCCGCCATCGACCTGGGCTCCAACAGTTTCAGATTAGAAATTTGCCGCTACAGCCACGGCTTGATTCAGCGGATCGAATACATCAAAGAAACCGTGCGGCAAGGCAGCGGCCTGGATGAAGAGCGCAACCTCAGTGATGAGGCCATGGAGCGCGGCTGGGACTGTTTGTCGAGGTTTGCAGAGCGCCTGGCGGGGTTCAAGTCGACCCAGGTGCGTGCTGTCGCCACCCAAACGTTGCGAGAAGCAAAAAACCGCAAGGTTTTTCTGGAGAAGGCCAACCGCATTTTGGGCTTTCCGATTGAGGTGGTCTCGGGACGCGAGGAAGCCCGGCTGATCTACCAAGGCGTGACGCGTCTGCTCCCGCCCACCCAAGACCGGCGATTGATCATTGACATTGGAGGCAGGTCCACGGAATGCGTCCTGGGCCAAGGGGCGCAGGCGAAGGTGTTGGAGTCCTACCGATTGGGCAGCGTGTCCGCGAGCATGAAGTACTTTCCCAACGGGGAGTTGACGGCCCAGGCCTTCCTTCGCGCAGAGGTGGCTGCCAAAGCAGTGATGGACGAGGCCTTGGCAGTCATCCCCCGAAACTCCTGGGATACCGCGCTGGGCTCTTCTGGCACGGTTGGCGCGGTGGCTGAAGCCCTGGCCACTGCCGGGTGGCCTGAGGGTGCGGTCACACGAAAAGGCTTGGATTGGCTCAAACAGCAATTGATTCATGCAGGGCATGTGGACAAGGTGCGCCTGGAGGGTCTGCGAGATGACCGCAAAGCGGTGATTGGTGGCGGCTTGAGTGTGTTGTCTGCTGTGATGGATTTGTTTGACATTGACACCCTGCAAGTCACCCCGGGAGCTCTGCGTCACGGCCTGTTGTACGACCTGATTGAACGCGAAGATGAGGACAAGGACGTTCGTGCAATCACAGTTTCAGGCTTGCAAAAAACCTTTCGCGCAGATGCAGTTCAAGCGCAACGGGTCAGCCGGGTTGCCTGCTTCTTGCTTGAGCAGCTGAGGAATGCGTTGGGCACTGAAAAAAACTGGCCAAGGTATTTGAAAAAACTCGATTGGGCTGCGCAATTGCATGAAATCGGCACCCAAATTTCGCACACAGATGCACACAAACACGGCGCATACATCCTGGACAACACGGACACCCCAGGCTTTGCCATGCATGAACTGCATCGCCTGAGCCTGCTGGTTTTGGGTCACAAAGGAAAATTACGCAAACTTGAAATTGATTTCGAGGATGTGTTTTTCATGTACCAACTGATGAGCCTTCGGTTGGCTGTGATTTTGTGCCACGCTCGGCGCGACCCCGAAACAGAGGGCATGAAATTTAGCCTGTCTAGCCAGGTTCCGCGTTGCTTTGAATTGCAACTGGAACCGATGTGGGCCGTGCGGTTTCCTCAGTCCAGCCATTTGTTGCAACAGGAAGTGGTGTCCTGGCAAAAAACCAGCTGGGAACTGAGGTTGGTTGGGCTTTAACGCACAACGGCCAGGTTGATCTTTTTGCCAGCCTTGAAACTGTACAGGGTCAAAGCACCATTTTTGATGTCGCCCTTTTCATCAAAGCTGATGCTGCCTGTCACCCCTTTAAACGCAGTGGTTTTGGCCAAAACGGGCAGGTATTTGGCCGGCTCAGCGGAGTTGGCCTTGACCATGGCATCGGCCATGATGTTGACCGCATCGTAGACGTAAGGCGCATAAATTTGCACATCCGTGTTGAAGCGCTTTTTGTACCTGGCTTTGAAATCAGCCATGACCTTCTCTTGAGGGCCTTCTACCCCTCCCGCTTCGGCACAAAAAACCTGGTTGTCCCCGATGGCATCACCCGCCAGCTTGATGATTTCATGGGTACAAATGCCATCACCGCCCATGAATTTGGTGGTCAATCCCAATGACTTCATTTGTTTGACCATGGGGCCGGCCACCGCATCCATGCCACCGAAGAAAACCACGTCTGGTTTTTTGCCCTTGATCGTGGTCAAGATCGCGGTGAAGTCGGTTGCCTTGTCAGTGGTGAATTCACGGCCAACCTGCTTGGCACCGGCAGCGGCGGCGGCTTTGGCAAATTCGTCCGCCACGCCCTGACCATAGGCGGTGCGGTCATCGATCACCGCAAATGTCTTGACTTGCAGGTTTTTCACCGCATAGCGTCCCAAGGTACCGCCCAAATGCACGTCATCCGCAACCACACGAAATGCGGTCTTGAAGCCCTGGCGGGTGAATTTGGGGTTGGTTGAAGACGGCGAAATCTGGGGAATGCCTGCGTCACTGTAGATCTTGGAAGCAGGAATGGAGGTGCCCGAGTTGAGGTGTCCAATCACCCCATGGACTTTTTGGTCGACCAGTTTCTGGGCAGCTGCCGTGCCTTGCTTGGGATCAGCGGCATCGTCTTCTGCCAGCAATTCAAACTTCACCTTTTTACCGCCGATGCTCAGGCCCTTGGCATTGAGCTCCTCAATGGCCAAACGGGCACCGTTTTCATTGTCTTTGCCCATGTGGGCAATCGGTCCGCTGATCGGGGCAATGTGTCCAATCTTGACCACTTCTTGGGCCAAAACCTGTGTCAGGGTGGTGGCCAGCAATGCAGCCAAGGTCAGTTGAAGTCTCAAGGTGTTCTCCCAATCAAAAAACAGTCAATCAGCGAATAATACTTCGGCCATGGCGTGGCACCAGCTTGGGGCAGACCACCACTGGCAGCAGTTACTTCGGACGGCTGGGGCTTTGGCTGTCAGCAGCCACGTGTTCACGCAAGACTTCATCCACGGCGTTTCGCATCAACTCCGGCATCATTTCTGCCAAACGCATTTGCACCCTGGCAATCACCTGGTCAGCCAGGGCTTGAGGGTCAGGCCCCAGCGTGCCGGATTGGTTGCTTGGGCTGTCTTTCTTAGGCGAAGCCCAAGGCAGCACAACCGGACGCAAACTGCCATTGACCTGCACCACCTCGGTCAGCATGGGCACGGGCAGTTGGGGTATGGTGGGTTTGGTCACAGCTTGGCCTTGAGACTTAAGTCATGGCGGACCAAGGGGTACCCTCGGTCGGCGTAGTGCTTCCAGCGCGCACGCGCTTGCAACTTGTCTTGATCGTCTTGGGTGACCACTTCGATGAGCTTTTCAAAAGTTTCAAACCCTTGCACCAAATCAGGCCCCAGATTCAAGAGCACATGGTGGTGGGGCAAATCCAGAGACAAGCGATCACTGGGCAGCAAAACAACCGGTGAATGGCTCAACACCTCAGGCGATGAATCGACCAGGCAATGGGGTAGGAATGACGTCGCCGACCAGTTCCACAAAGCCGTGTCGAGCGCAGTGATCAGCCCGTGCGGCCCGATCACCACCACCTTGGCTGACGCATTCAAGGCTTTGCGCAACAGGCGACAAGCGTAGTTGAGCTTTTCGGTGGCGTTGAAGTGGAAAGCGACTTCGGTCATGCCCAGTGTGATGCGCTCAGGGGCGACGTCGCGTGGTTTGACTGACCGAGGCTTTTTTGGCAGGCACTGCAGCTACGGCGGTTGCCGCTGTCAGGTAGGCCAGCAGGGAAGGCACAGGACGACCCGTCGCGCCTTTGGCGGCGCCACTTTTCCAGGCCGAACCAGCGATGTCCAAGTGCGCCCATGGGTAGTCCTTGGCAAAGCGCTGCAAAAACTTGGCGGCGGTGACCGAGCCTGCGCTGCGGTCGGCCACGTTGGCCACATCGGCAAAGTTGGACTTCAGACCGTCAGCATATTCATCGTCCAAGGGCATGCGCCAGCTCAGGTCCAAGGTTTTGTCACCAGCGGCCAAGAGTTGCGTTGCCAATGCCTCGTCGGTGGCGTACAAGCCGCTGCGCAGATGGCCCAGCGCGATCACACACGCGCCCGTGAGGGTGGCGATGTCGATCACGGCCCTTGGCTTGAAGCGCTTGGCATAGGTCAGGGCATCACACAGGATCAGGCGCCCCTCGGCATCGGTGTTGAGGATCTCAATGGTTTGCCCGCTCATGCTGGTCACCACGTCGCCGGGTTTGAGGGCTTTGCCACCCGGCATGTTTTCACAAGCGGGAATGAGGCCAACCACATTGATGGCGGGTTTGAGATGGGCCAGGGCTTCAAAAGTACCCAGCACGCTGGCAGCGCCACACATGTCGAATTTCATTTCGTCCATGCCAGGGCCTGGCTTGAGTGAAATACCCCCGGTGTCAAAGGTGATGCCCTTGCCCACCAAGACGACAGGGGCTTGGGAGGCAGCTGCGCCTTTGTATTGCAACACGATGAAACGCAATGGCTCGGCAGACGCCCGGGCCACAGCCGCAAAGGAGCCCATGCCCAAGCGGGTGACCTCTTTGGGGCCCAACACTTGGCAAGTCACGCGGGCGTGTTTGGCGAGCTTTTTGGCGGCTTGTGCCAGGTGCTCTGGGGTGGCGTGGTTGGCGGGACGGTTGCCCCATTCCCGGGCGAGCGCGACGCCAGCCACTTGCGCTTGCGCCACAGCAAATAGCGCCTTGGCTTGGGCAGCTTGAGGCACGCCAAGCACCAATGTGGTCACCACCGAGGCTTTGGCGCTCGGTTTGGTGGCTGTGTAGACATAGTTAGCGTCATCAGCGGCTTGGGCGGCAATGGCCAAATGCGGCAGCTGAGCCGATGGCACGCACAGGGTGATGTGTTGCACCTTGCTTTTCTTGAGGGCATGGATACCAGCCGTGACAGCTTGCCGGACATCCTGGGCACGCCCATCGCCGATGCCGACCAACACCAGCCGCAAGGCGGACAAGCCGGGAGGCTTCCACCACAACATGCATTGACCCGCAGCGGCAGAAAAATCTCCGGACTTTTCTGCTTGCGCCAGCATGTTGGCGATCAAACCGGTTTCTGGGCTGGCTGCCTTGGCCACCATCACCACCAAGGCATCGGTTTTGACAGATGCCGCTTGCGCCCAAGAGAGGGACTGAAGTTCCAAGTTCATAATTGACCTTTTCAACAGCTTTGTATGTTATTCCATTCCTCCTTTCGCAACGAGCTGGGGCGCTATTTCTGGGCAACCCTGGTGGTCTTGGTCACCATCGTGATGACGGTCATGCTGATCCGCACCCTCGGCCAGGCCTCGGGTGGCAAGGTCGACCCCCAAGAAGTCAGTCTGGTGTTGGCTTTCACCATGATGGCGAATGTGCATTCCCTCTTGACCATGAGCCTGTACATCGCCACGGTGGCCACCATGTCGCGCATGTACACCGACAGCGAAATGGTGATCTGGCAGTCCAGTGGCCAAAGCACGACCCGATTGCTGCGCCCTGCCCTCCGATTTGCCTGGCCTTGGCTGTTGACCATCTTGGGATTGGCCCTGTGCGCATGGCCTTGGTCGAATTCGCAAATTTTGGAGATGCGCGAGCGCTATGAAAAGCGCGGCGACCTCGAGCGCATCAAAACGGGCGAGTTTCAGGAGTCCGCCAATGGCAAACGGGTGTTTTTCATCGACAAAAACAGCCAATCGGAAAAGCAAGGGAACCGGGTGTTCATCTTTTCGCAAGACCAAGACACCCAGTCGATCGTCACCTCCGAGACCGGCTTCATTGACACCCGCGAGGGTGAGCGGTTCTTGGTGCTCAACCAGGGTCAGCGGGTAGATATCCATCCCAGCAAAGATGAAATCAAAGTGATCGCTTTTGAATCCCATGGATCAAGGGTCGAATCCACACCCTTGGCGGCCAGCGAGGTTGAAGCCCAAGCCACCCAACCTTGGGACCTGTGGCGCAACCCCACGCCCGTCAACTTGAGTGAGTTGACCTGGCGCATTGGCTTGGGTTTGGCTTCGTTCAATTTGCTTTTGTTGGCCATCGCCATCCCCTTCATCAACCCCCGCACAGGCCGCTCGGGCTCGCTGATCATGGCGATGATCACCTTCTTCATCTACTACAACCTGGTCAATCTCAGCCGCACTTGGGTTGCCTCTGGCCAATACACCATGGGCCCCCTGTTGCTGGGCATGCATCTGCCGGTCTTTTTGCTGGCGGTGTCGGTCTTGTACTGGCGTCAGCAACCGTCCTTGTTCAGGCGAGCACGCCAAGCCGGTTCACCGGCATGGAGCGGGCAGACATGAAAACCATTCGCCGTCTGATTTATGGTGAAGTGCTGGCCAAAGTGGGCTTTGCCACGCTGGGCTTCATTGGGCTGTTCTTTTTCTTTGACCTGGTGGATGAACTCAAATGGATCGGCAAAGGCCCGGAAAACGCCTATGCCTTGCGGCATGCGCTGGCCTATGTGTTGCTTTTGGTGCCGGGCCATGCCTACGAGCTCCTGCCCATCACCGTCTTGATAGGCTCTATTTTTGTGATGGCACGCTTCGCGCAAAGTTCTGAATTCACCATATTGCGCACCAGTGGCTTGGGCCCTTACCGGGCGCTGTTGACCTTGCTTGGGCTGGGCTTGGTGTTCGTGGTGTTCACGTTTGCATTGGGCGACTATGTGTCGCCTGCGGCCAGCCGACAGGCGCAGCTGCTCAAGGCGCGTTACCTGGGTGTCGCCAGCAGCCAAGGGGTCACAGGTGCCTGGCTCAAGGAAAGCCGCGGCCCAAATGCCAGCGTGGTCAATGTGACTGCCATGGATGCGGATGGTCAACTCGTTGGCATCCGCATTTTTGAGTTCGATGACAAAGGCAAGCTCACTTCGCTGATACGCGCAGGTCTGGGCCAATTCGAGCCCGACGGTGGAGGCTGGTTGCTGCGAAACCTGGAGCGAGACCAGTTTCAAAGCACCATGGACAACGGACGCCCCCAGATTCGCCGCGAAAAGCTGGCGCAATGGCGCTGGGACAACACCTTGACCGAGGACATGGTCTCGGTGGCTTTGCTCAAGCCCGAGCGCATGGCCACAGTCGAGTTGTTTCATTACATTCAGCACTTGCGCGCCAACGGTCAAGCCTCGCAGCGCTTTGAAATTGATTTCTGGAAAAAAGTCTTTTACCCCTTGAGCTGTTTGGTGATGGTGATCTTGGCCCTGCCCTTTGCCTACTTGCAGTTGCGCAGCACGCCCATGACCAGCATGGTTTTTTTGGGTGTTTTGCTGGGCATCAGCTTTTTCCTGATCAACAACCTCTTTGGCTTCATCGGCAACCTCAACGCCTGGTCGCCATGGCTGGCTGCAGCCACACCCGGCATGGTGTACATGGCAGGTTCCTTGCTGGCCTTTGGCTGGCTGGTTGTCAGACACTGAACAGAAAGTCATGAAGATGAAAGCCATTGTGTTGTTTGCCCATGGATCCCGCGACCCGTTATGGCATCGCCCGATGCAAGCCGTGGCGGAGCAAGTCGCCGCGATGCAGCCTGGGGTGAAGGTGGTGTGTGCCTACCTCGAACTCAGCAGTCCCAGCCTGGACAGTGCCGTGGAAGACTTGGTGAGCCAAGGCTTCACCCATCTGCGCTTGGTTCCGATGTTCCTGGGCGTGGGCAAGCATGTGCGGGAGGATTTGCCCAGCATGCTGGACGCATTGGTACAGCGCTTTCCCACCTTGAGCCTGGAGCCAGTGCCTGCCGTGGGCGAGCGTCCTGCTTTGTTGACGCTGTTGGCGCAGATCGCGCTGGAGGATTGGCAGGCTTAGCCAACCCCCATCGAAAGGCATAATGAAAGCCTTTCTTATATGAAATAAGCCATGAACCTTCATCAATTTCGATTTGTGCAAGAGGCTGTGCGCCGCAACCTCAACCTGACCGAGGTAGCCAAGGTGCTGCACACTTCCCAGCCCGGGGTGTCCAAGGCGATTTTGGAATTGGAAAGCGAACTGGGCATTGAGATTTTTGGTCGCCATGGCAAGCGCTTGAAGCGGGTCACCGAGCCTGGCCAGCATGTGCTCAAAAGCATTGAAATCATCCTGCGCGAAGTCAGCAACTTGAAGCGCATCGGCGAGCAGTACAGCAGCCAAGACACCGGCACCTTGTCCATTGCCACCACCCACACCCAAGCGCGTTACGTGCTGCCCCTGCCGGTGGCGCAACTGCGCAGCGCCTACCCCAGTGTGAACATCAGTCTGCACCAGGGGGCACCCGACCAGGTGGCCCGCATGGTGTTGGATGAAACCGCTGAAATAGGCATCGCCACCGAGAGCTTGTCCGACTACCCCGAGCTGATCACCCTGCCCTGCTATGAATGGCAACACGTCCTGGTCCTGCCCGCCGACCACCCGCTGGCCAAGGTGGCGCAACTCGAATTGGCTGACCTGGCCAATGAACCCATCATCACCTACCACCCCTCGTTCACGGGCCGCACCCGCATCGACAAGGCGTTTGCAGCGGCGCACTTGACGCCGCGCATCGCCTTGGAAGCGATCGACTCAGACGTGATCAAGACCTATGTACGGCTGGGCCTGGGCGTGGGCATCGTGGCTGAAATGGCGGTGCGTGACATCACCGACACCGACTTGGTGGTACGCCCGGCTGGGCGACTGTTTGGACACAACCTGGCGCGGATTGCCTTCAAACGGCATGCCTACCTCAGGCAGTTTGTGTTTGAGTTTGCGCAATTACTCAATCCAGAGTTGAATGCACAAGACACAGCGACAGCGGTGGCCAGGTGAGAGGCGTCACCCCAGCCCACAGACCTTTCAAGCACATGCTGCGCTTTGCTGCCAACCTCTCCATGCTCTACCCGGAACTGCCTTTTTTGGAGCGCTTCCAAGCTGCAGCCTTGGATGGCTTCACCGCGGTGGAATTCATGTTTGGCTATGACTTCCCCGCCCAAGACATCGCCCGTGCCGCCGAAGACGCCGGTGTTCGGGTGGTGTTGCTCAACGCCCCACCCGGTGGGCAAGACAGCGGCAGCGTTGCTCAGGCTTGGGGTCAGGGTTCACGTGGCACGGCTTGTTTGCCGGGCCGGGAGGCCGAGTTTCAAAACGGCGTTTTACTGGCCTTGTCGTATGCCCAAACCATTGGCTGCCCCAGTGTGCATGTCTTGGCTGGGGTGATGCCACCCGAGCACCAGGCGGCCTCGGCCCTGCCAGTGGCCTTGCAAACCAGCCACGCCTACGCCGCCACGGACAGCGTTTGGCGGGACCAATACCTGAGCAACCTGCGCTGGGCGGCCGAGCAAGCGGCAGCGGCCAACACAACCATCCTGATCGAGCCGATCAACGGGCGGGACATCCCGCATTATTTTTTGAACCGCCAAGCAGACGCCCATGCCATCGTGCAAGCCATCGGGCTTGACCACTTGAAGGTGCAGTTTGACCTCTACCACTGCCAGATCGTGGAAGGTGATGTGGTCAGCCAACTGCGCCATTACCTGCCCACCGGGCGCGTCGGTCACCTGCAAATTGCGGGTGCGCCGCAACGCAACGAACCGAACTTCAGCGAGCTGCACTACCCCACGGTGTTCGATACCTTGCGCGAACTGGAATGGCCCGGCTGGATTGGCTGCGAGTACCGCCCGGTGCGCGCAATCGAGCCCGGCGGCACCACTGCTGGCTTGGGCTGGATGCAGGCATGAGTGGCTTGCCGGTGCTGAACATCTCGGCCTATCTGTTCACGCAGATCGACGACACCCATGGCCTGCAGCAGGTGTGTTTGGCGCAAGCCCAGGCTCGCCGATTGAAAGGCACGGTGCTGATTGCCGAAGAAGGGATCAACCTGTTTTTGGCAGGCGAACCCGCGGATGTGCGCGGCTGGGTCACCTGGCTGCGAATGGACCCACGTTTTGCCAGCCTCGTGCCCAAGGACAGTTGGTCGGCCAAGCAACCGTTCAAAAAACTGTTGGTCAAGGTGAAAAACGAAATCATCCGAATGAACCACCCCACCATCCAGCCGCAGCGGGGCCGCGCCCCAGCTGTCCCTGCAGCCACGGTCAAGCGTTGGCTGGACCAAGGCCACGACGACCAAGGCAAACCAGTGGTCACCCTGGACACCCGCAACGACTTTGAGGTGGACGCTGGTGCCTTCCAGGGCGCGATCGACTGGCGCATCACCAAGTTCAGCGAATTCCCTGAAGCTGCAGCCAAGCACTTGGAGGCATTGAAAGACAAAACCGTGGTGAGTTACTGCACCGGGGGCATTCGCTGCGAAAAAGCCGCTATTTATTTGCGCGAACTGGGGCTGACGGATGTCTACCAGCTTGACGGCGGCATCTTGAAATATTTTGAGGAAGTCGGTGCCGCGCATTACCGCGGGGACTGTTTTGTGTTTGATGAGCGCCGCGGCGTGCACCCCGATTTATCGGCACTGAAAGACCAGGACTGAAAATGGCCGCGCCGCAGGCCAAGCGTGCGCGGTGGGCCTAGTTGCCGTCGTTCAATACTTCCAGCACGTCCGAGCGAAACTCGCGGTTATACAAAATCGCCACGATCAACAGCGTGGTCAGAACGAAGATCATGGGTGAGAAAAACCAGCCCATCACGGCGAACGCAAAGTAGTAAGCACGCAAGCCATCGTTGAAGGTTTCGGCGGCCAAGCCGGTCATTGTCGCCACGCGTTGGGCATAGTCCATCTGTTCATGCGGGTGTGCCTTGAAGTGCTCGTGCGAAGGCAACGCGCCAATCATCAACGACACGAAGGTGTATTGCCGCATCGACCAAGAAAAGCGAAAAAACGCATACACAAAAATCGATATCAACACCAAAATTTTGAACTCGAACACCAAGATGGGCGTGGCCTGCGAGAACGGTATTTCGCGGACAAACTCGACGGCCTTGTCGGTGGTACCCATGAGCGCGAGCAAACCACCCATGATCAAGATGGTGGTGCTGGAGAAAAAAGCCGGTGTGTTTGAGAGCGTTTGGGTGATGATGCCATCGAGCACACGTGGGTCACGCGTGAGCGAGACTTGAATCCAACGCAGGCGAAACCGGTTGGTGGCCGCCAGGATGGATGGGCGTTGTTGCGACCAGCGGGTGGCGAATTGGGCGTAGCCAATCCAAGCCACCATGAAAAAAAGCAACACCAGCCAATCGGACCAGGGCAGCAGGCTTAAGATTTTCATGGGGACATGCTAACCCACCCGTCCTGCCGGTACCACCTTTTGGCAGTGCAGGCAGGGGTGAAGCGTCAAGCGTGCAGTTTGGCCGCCATCATGGCCACCCGCTCGCCATAGGCTTTGGCGGTGTCCAAGTCGCCTTGGGGAATGTCAGCGGCTGGGCTGGTGGGCCCGACTTGTGCCATCACGCCAGAGTTAGAGCCGATGCGGTTGATGTTGCCATCGTTCATGGCAGGTTGTCCCACCCACACCATGCCTAGCTGCATGGCCAGGGTGATGAAGTACTGGATGGTGGACAGTTTGTCGCCGCTGGGGCTGGCGGAGATGGTGAAACCCCCGGCCACTTTGTCTTTCCATGCGCCGCTCATCCAGTACTTGGAGGTGGCATCAGCGAATTTTTTGAACTGCCATGAGGCCATGCCCATGTAGGTGGGTGAGCCAAAGATGATGGCGTCAGCGGCGTTGATGGCGGTCCAGTCAGCATCGCTCAAGTTGCCTTCGGCATCAATGGCGATGAGTTGGGCTTTCGCGCCATCAGCCACGAATTGGGCGACGCGTTGGGTGTGGCCGTAGCCAGAGTGATAAACAACAAC
>CAMDCZ010000002.1 GCA_945890735.1 Bordetella parapertussis
AATACCTTTGGGCTGGGCGTTTGCAATGGCTGCCAGATGTTTGCCGAGCTCGCTTCCTTGATTCCAGGCGCGCAGGATTGGCCCCGTTTCACCACCAACCACAGTGAACGCTTCGAGGCCCGGCTGGCCATGGTCGAACTGCTGACATCACCGAGTTTGTTTTTCCAGGGCTTGGCTGGCTCCCGCTTGCCGATCGCTGTCGCCCATGGGGAGGGTTTTGCCAATTTCACGCAGCGCGGCAACCCGCAACAGGTGCTCGCTGCCATGCGCTTTGTGGACAACCACGGCCATGCCACCGAGGCTTATCCCAGCAACCCCAACGGCAGCCCCGGCGGCTTGACCGCGGTCACCACCTCGGACGGCCGGTTCACCGCCATGATGCCGCACCCTGAGCGGGTGTTCAGGCACTTGCAGTTCAGCTGGTCGCCCCACAATCCCTTCCAAAAACGGGAAGACTTGAGCCCGTGGATGCGCATCTGGCGCAATGCCCGGCGTTGGGTAGACTGAACACCTTTCAGCAGTTCAACGAGTAAAGGCAACCATGAGCATCACCCGCGACCGTGAATTGGCAGATGTGCTCTACACGAGTTACAACCACCTGAGCCAGTTAAAAACCGACCTGGACCTGCTGCATACCCAAGCAGAACAGGACAAGTCACATGCGTTGACACACACAGATGCCAGCCACACCCCGGGTCAACCTGCCACTGGCAGCGAAGCCACGGCGCATGACAAAGCACTGGCAGACGCTCTGAAAAAAGTCAGCCTGTTGCACCGCAACCTGGAAACCGTGATCAAGCTGATCATTCAAAACCACACCGATGCCTCGAGCATCCTGACCGAATTCGAGAAGATCCGCACGGGCAAACTGCTCAACAGCGAAACCTTCAGCCTGACGCACCTGATCAACCCGCCCTCCAAATGACAAAAGCCCTCGCAAGAGGGCTTTGTCAGTGCGTGGGTGACGGCTGGTTTATTCGATCTTGGCTTGGTCGCGCAAACTTTGTTGGTATTCCAACAGTTTTTCTTGTTGCAGTTGCTGCACGATTTGTGGTTTGACTTCCTCGAACTTGGGCAGCTGCATGTCACGGATATCGTCTAAGCGGATCACGTGGAATCCGAATTGCGATTTCACGGGTGCATCGGTGAATTGGCCCTTTTTCAGCGCCACCATGGCATCTGAGAACTCTTTGACGAAGCTGCTGGGATTGGCCCAATCCAAATCGCCACCATTGGCACCTGAGCCAGGGTCCTTGGATTGTTTTTTTGCGATGTCTTCGAACTTACCGCCTTTTTTCAAGCTGGCGATGATGGCCTTGGCTTGGTCTTCTTTTTCAACCAGGATGTGACGGGCGCGGTATTCTTTGCCTCCGCCAGTTGAAGTGATGTACTTGTCGTAGGCGGCTTTGGCCAAATCATCGGTCACGGGGTTGTTCTTTTGGAAATCCGTGAAGAGTTCACGGATCAACAGGCTTTGGCGGGCCAATTCCATCTGGAACTTGAATTCGTCATTGGCTTCCATGCCGCGCTTTTGGGCTTCTTGCATGAAGATCTCACGGGCAATGACTTCCTCGCGAAGCTGCTGCTCCATCTCGGGGCCGACTTGTTTGCCAGAGCGTTCGAGTTGTGCCGCCAAGGCGGTCAAGCGGGTCTTGGGAACCGCTTTGCCATTGACGATGGCGACATTTTGAGCCGCAGCACCCATCGTGAACAAAGCCAATACGGCAGCCGTGGCCGCAGAGGTGAAAAAAGATTTGGTCATGAAAAACTTTCTAAGGAGTCAAATGGGCCGACTGGCCACACACTGTCAGAACAGAGGCTATATCAGCTTGGGGTATCCACAATTTCAATCGCCAGTGCATGCATGCCTTGATCGGTGAATTGTTGCAGGGCATCATACACAAGCCGATGTTTGGCGACCCGGCTGAGCCCTTGAAAAACCCCAGCACCGATGCGCACCCGGAAATGCGTGCCTTGGCCGGACCCGTCCGATCCGGCGTGCCCTGCGTGGGCTGCGCTTTCATCCAAGACCTGCAGTTCAAAGGGGTGGAGTTGCGCGGTGAGTTGCGCGTGGAGGTGGTCAGCGTGGATGTTCATGGCTCAGGGGGGCTTTGTGTGGGTTCTTCGGTTTGAACATGGCGGCTCAAAAAAACGGCTTGGGCGATCACAAACAACACCATCAGTCCCATGCCGCCAAAGAGCTTGAAATTCACCCAGGTGGCGGTGTCGAACTGGTAAGCCACCCAGAGGTTGATCAAGCCCATGACCGCAAAAAATCCGCTCCAGCTGAACATCAGGTTGCGCCAGACCGGGTCTGGCAGGGTCAATTGGGTCCCCATCAATTGACGCAAAAAATTGCGTTGGAGCACAAAGTGGCCCAGCAACAGCGCGCCGCCCATCAGCCAGTAAAGGATCGTGGGCTTCCATTTGATGAAGGTCTCGTCTTGGGTCAGCAAGGTGGCGCCGCCAAACACAGCAATCACAAACAAGCTCACCCAGTGCATCGGTTCAACGTGGCCGTTTTTGCGGTAAAGCCACCCGATTTGCACCAAGGTGGCGACCATGGCGACCGCGGTCGCGACAAAGATGCCCGCGAGCTTGAACGCCGCGAAAAACAAAATGATGGGGAAAAAGTCCAGCAGCAGTTTCATGTCAGCCCTTGTCTTCGGGTTCAAACTGCAAGGCAGCTGAGTTCATGCAATAGCGCAAGCCGGTGGGCGCCGGACCATCCGCAAACACATGGCCTAAATGGGCATGGCACTGGGCACAGACGGTTTCGGTGCGCAGCATGCCATGGGCCCGGTCTACACGCTCTTCAATCGCCTCAGGCAAGGCCGCCTGCGAAAAACTGGGCCAACCGCAGCCTGCGTCGAATTTCGTGTCCGAGTCAAAGAGTTTGGCATCGCAGCAGATGCAGTGGTAGCTGCCCTTGGCCCAATGGGCTTCGTAGCGCCCGGTGTAGGGCCGCTCGGTGGCGGCCATGCGGGTGACCTCGAAGGCCACGGGTTCGGCGTTTTTGGCAGCCAAGTGGGCGCGCCAATCGGCGTTGTTGTCAGGCAAGGTCATGAGGAGCAACTGATGGAAATGGAAGACGCCCAATCGGGCGGGAAGGCTGCGTAGCTGTCAAACCCAGGGTGTTCGTCGCAGGGCGCTGACAGCAATCGCTGCAACACATGGATCTCGTCCAATTGGCCTATTTTCGCTTGTTGGATGGCTTGCTCGCCCAGGTGGTTACGCAGCACAAATTTCGGGTTGGTGCGCAACATGGCTTGGCTGGTATTCAAAGGGTCTTGCTTGTCAAGTCTGGCCAGGTAACGGGGCAGCCAGGCGTCCCAGGCACTGGCTTGGATGAAGAGGTCGCGCACTGGTTGAAACGCGTGCTCTGCGTCGTGCGCAGCCAGGTGACCCACGGCATGGCTCAAGCGTCGCCAAAAAATCGTGAAATCGATTTGCTCGGTGGCCAGCAAACCCAGCAGCTCGTCGATCAAGGCTGGGTCAGCGCTTTGCATTTCAGGCAAACCCAGCTTGGCAGCGAAGCGCTGGTTCAACTCTTGGGGATAGTCGATCTTGAAGCGTTCAAGCGCTGCTACTGTGGCGTCTTGGTCCTCAGTCAGGGGCAGCAGTGCTTGGCCCAAGCAGAAAAGATTCCAGTAGGCCACTTGCGGCTGGCGTGCATAGGCATAGCGGCCTTGGTGGTCGGAGTGGTTGCAAATGTGTCCAGGGTTGAAGCCGTCCAGGAACTGAAACGGCCCGTAATCGATGGTCAGGCCCAGGATGCTCATGTTGTCAGTGTTCATCACGCCATGGCAAAAACCGACCGATTGCCAGTGCGCCAACAATGCCGCTGTGCGCTGGGTGACCTCGGCCAAGAAAGCCAGGTAACGCTGAGGGCCTGCCAACGGCAGGAGATCTGAAAAATGGTGCTCGATCACAAAGTCTGCCAAACGGCGCAATGCATCGACCTGTCCCTTGGCAGCGAAATGCTCGAAATGACCAAACCGTACAAAGCTAGGGGCCACCCGGGTCACCACCGCAGCGGTTTCCAGTGCTTCGCGCAACACTTGGTCAGGCGAGCCCACCAAAGCCAAGGCGCGGGTGGTGGGGATGCCCAAGCCGTGCATGGCTTCGCTGCACAGGTATTCACGGATGCTCGAGCGCAAGACAGCACGGCCGTCGGCCATGCGCGAATAAGGGGTCATGCCCGCGCCCTTGAGTTGCAGGGTTTGATTGCCCATGGGTGTCGCGATTTCACCCAAAGACAAAGCCCGCCCGTCACCCAACTGACCTGCCCAAACGCCAAATTGGTGGCCACTGTAGACACTGGCCAGGCATTGGCTGCCAGGCAGTTCGGTGCTGCCGCCCAAGGCTTGCAGCCATGTTGGGTTTGCCCACAACGCCGGCGGCAAACCCAGGTCGTGGGCCAAACTGTCGTTGCGAGCGATCCAATGCAAATGCTGCAACGGGGTGGGCGACACACGGGTATAGAAGGCCTCTCCCAAGTCGGCGAAACGGTGTTGCCAAGGCAGGGTGTTGACAGGGTTGTCCAATGTTTGCATGACCTGATTGTGCACAATACGGCCAAAACAACATGCCAACAGGTGCCATTCAAGGAGACTTCCCATGCTGGGATTGATGCAAAGCCAGAACCTGTCGATCGCTTCCCTGATCGACTTTGCCGAGAAACACCACGGCGATACCGAAATCATTTCCCGCCGCGTGGAGGGTGACATCCACCGCAGCGACTGGGCCACGGTTGCCAAGCGCGCTCGCCAAGTCGCCAATGCCTTGGACGCCGATGAAGTCGGCCAAGGTGCGCGTGTGGCCACTTTGGCTTGGAACGGCTATCGGCACTTAGAGATTTATTTCGGCGTCAGTGGCAGCGGCCGTGTGCTGCACACCTTGAACCCCCGTTTGCACCCTGAGCAAATCAGCTGGATCGTCAACCATGCCGAAGACCACGTCCTGTGTTTTGACATGACGTTTTGGCCGATCATTCAAAACATCCACGCCCATTGTCCGAACGTGAAGCATTGGGTAGCCTTGTGCGACACGGACAAGCTGCCCGCAGACAGCGGCATCCCTGGCCTGGTCAGCTACGAGGCTTGGCTGGGGCCTCAAGCCAACACCTACACCTGGCCCGACTTGGACGAGAACACCGCCTCATGCATGTGCTACACCAGCGGCACCACGGGTAACCCCAAAGCCGCGCTTTACAGTCACCGCTCAACCATCTTGCATGCCTATGCCTGTGCCTTGCCGGATGTGATGTGTTTGTCGGCGCGCGACAGCGTCTTGCCGGTGGTCCCGATGTTCCATGTCAACGCCTGGGGCATCCCCTACAGCGCGGCCATGGTTGGGTGCAAATTGGTCTTTCCTGGTGCGGCGCTTGATGGCAAGTCGGTTTATGAGTTGCTGGAATCCGAGCAAGTCACCCTGGCAGCAGGCGTGCCCACGGTGTGGCAAATGTTGCTGGGCCATTTGAAGGCGGGCGGTTTGCGATTCAGCCATTTAAAACGCACGGTCATCGGTGGCTCGGCTTGCCCGCCCGCCATGATCCATGCGTTCAACGATGAATACGGTGTGGAAGTCCTGCACGCCTGGGGCATGACCGAGCTCAGTCCCTTGGGCACCTTGTGCACTTTGAAGAACAAGCACTTGGCCTTGCCAGCAGACGAGCAAATGAAAATTCGCCTCAAGCAAGGGCGGGCAATCTACGGCATCGATTTCAAAATTGTTGATGACCAAGGCAACGAACAACCCCACGATGGCAAAGCCTATGGCGATTTGCTGGTCAAAGGCCCCTGGGTGGTGCGCGAGTATTTCAAACAAGAGGGGGGATCCCCATTGATTCATGGTTGGTTTCCCACCGGTGACGTGGCCACTGTCGATCCCGAAGGTTTCATGCAAATCACCGACCGCAGCAAGGATGTGATCAAGTCCGGGGGGGAGTGGATCAGCTCGATCGATGTCGAGAACATCGCCATGGCGCACCCTGAGGTGGCCATGGCGGCCTGCATCGGCATGGCCCACCCGAAATGGGACGAGCGCCCGATCGTGGTGGTGGTCAAGCGCCCCGGCACATCGCTGGCACGCGAAGACTTGCTCCAGTTTTACGAGGGCAAGATCGCCAAATGGCAAATCCCAGATGACGTGGTCTTTGTCGAATCGATTCCCTTGGGTGCCACCGGCAAGATGCTGAAAACCCGTTTGCGCGAGCAATTGGCGGGCTATGCCTTACCCGCATGATTCTCAAGGTCATCTGACCATCTAGGGGATTCCCTAGCCGTGGTGACCCTGTTTTACAGGTAGGCTAGGGCGATATTGAATGAGGAGAAAAGCATGCGATTTCGCACATGGTCATTTGCAGTGATGTTGGGCTGTGCATTGGTATCCAACGCATGGGCTCAAAAAGGCGAAACCGTCAAAATTGCTTGGATCGATCCTTTGTCGGGTTTGATGGCCCCGGTCGGTGCCAACCAACTCAAGTCCCTGCAATACCTGGCAGATGTTTACAGCCAAAACAACCCTGCGGGTGTCAAATTTGAAATCCTCGGCTTGGACAACAAGCTGAGTCCCGCCGAGAGCCTCAACCAGCTCAAATCTGCCATGGACCAAGGGGTTCGCTACATCACCCAAGGCAATGGATCCTCCGTCGCGGGCGCTTTGCTGGATGCGGTCAACAAACACAATGAACGCAATCCCGGCAAAGAAATCATCTTCCTGAACCACTCAGCGGTCGACCCCGACTTCACCAACAGCAAGTGCAGCTACTGGCATTTCCGCTTTGATGCAGACACTTCCATGAAGATGGAAGCCATGACCAGTTTCATCAAGGAGCAACCCTCGGTCAAAAAGGTCTACTTGCTCAACCAGAACTATTCCCACGGCCAGCAAGTCGTCAAATACGCCAAAGAAACCCTGGCGCGCAAGCGTCCTGACATTCAAATCGTCGGCGAAGACCTGCACCCCTTGGCGCAGGTCCGCGACTTTGCCCCCTATATCGCCAAAATCAAGGCTTCGGGCGCTGACTCGGTCATCACAGGCAATTGGGGCTCTGACCTGTCTTTGTTGGTGAAAGCCGCCAACGAAGGTGGTTTCAATGGCAAGTTCTTCACTTACTACACCGGTGTGACCGGCACCCCAACCGCTTTGGGTCAAAACGCCGAGGGGCGGGTTTTCCAAGTCGCTTATGCCCACTACAACATGCCGGGCGTGATGGCCAAACACATGGCCGGTTTCAAGGCCAAGTACAACGATGACCTGTTCACCGGCTCCATGGTCAGTATTTTTGATGCGCTGACCTTGGCCATGGCCCAAGCCAAGTCCACCGACCCAGTCAAAGTGGCCGCAGCCATGCACGGGCTGAAGTTCAAGGGCTTCAATGGCGACATGGAAATGCGCAAGCTCGACCACCAGTTGCAGCAAACCCTCTACATCACGGTGTGGCAAAAGGCGGACAAAAAGTTCCCCTACAGCGCTGAAAACACGGGCATGACTTTGGCTTTGGTGAAAACCTTTGAGCCTTATGTGTCCAGCACGCCGACCAGTTGTCAAATGAAGAAACCTTGACGCCGCCAGCGGCTTTGGGCATGCCCATGGTTTGCATGGTGTCACACACGGACTGGGACTGATGGAATTCTTTCTGATCTCCATGCTCAACGGTTTGAGCTATGGCTTGCTGCTGTTCATGCTCAGCTCGGGCTTGACCCTGATCTTCAGCATGATGGGCGTGCTCAATTTTGCCCACGCGAGTTTTTACATGCTGGGGGCCTACCTTGGCTACACCTTGTCCGGTGTGATGGGGTTTTGGCCGGCTCTGGTCGCCGCCCCCTTGCTGACCGGCGCGATGGGTGCCTTGTTCGAGCGCCAGGTGCTTCGCCGGGTCCATCACCTGGGCCATGTCTCCGAATTGCTGGTCACCTTTGGCCTGTCCTACATCGTGCTGGAGTTGGTTCAGTTGGTCTGGGGTCGCGTGGCTGTGGAGTTCAACCCCCCCGTTTTTCTGCAAGGCCCGGTGTTCACCCTGATCAACCATGCAGAGCAGGGCCTGTCCTTGGTTGCAGGCCGTGGTGGTGAGGTTTGCGCCGCCGCTGAGGCCACCGTGCGGGTGGTCTGTACACCCTTTCCTGCGACCCGCGCTTTCATCATGGTCACCGCCATCGCCATGGTGGTGAGTTTGTGGTGGGTGCTGACCCGCACCCGCGTCGGCTTGATCATCCAAGCCGCCCTGACACACCCCGATACCGTGGAAACCTTGGGGCATAACGTGCCACGCATCTTCATGCTGGTGTTTGCCATGGGCACCGGTTTAGCGGGATTGGCCGGGGTGATCGGTGGCTTTACCTTCATCACCGAACCCGCCATGGCGGCCACGGTGGGCTCGGTGGTGTTCGTGGTGGTGGTGGTTGGCGGCATGGGGTCGTTGAGTGGCGCGTTTTTGGCATCTATCCTGATCGGTGTCATCCAGACTTTCGCTGTGGCGGTGGATTACTCCTTCTTGCAATTGCTCAAGGACTTGGGGGTGTCTGCCTCGTCCGCTTTGCAAAACAATTCTTTTGCCAAGTTGTCGGTCTCGCAAATCGCGCCGATCCTGCCCTACCTGTTCTTGGTGCTGATTCTGATTTTCAGACCACGTGGGCTTTTGGGAACCAGGGACACCTGAACCATGACTTCAAACCGACATGCTTCTCAACCAACAGCTGGCGCATGGGTCTGGCTGGGTTTTGCTTTGGTGTTGCTTGCCGCGCCTTGGGTGTTCACCAGCAATTTGTCCCTGACCATGCTGTCCCAAATGGGCATCGCGATCATTGCCTGTTTGTCCTACAACATGCTGCTTGGGCAAGGCGGCATGCTCAGCTTTGGCCATGCGGTTTACACAGGTTTGGGCAGTTACCTCACGATCCATGCCTTGAACGCCGTCGGGCTGGGCCAGTTGTCACTGCCGGTGTCTGTGTTGCCCATCATTGGCGGGCTGGCAGGCATGGGTTTCGCCGTTCTGCTGGGTTTTGTGACGACCCGCAAATCCGGCACCGCGTTTTCCATGATCACCTTGGGATTGGCCGAATTGGTGTTTGCGATGTCGCTCATGTTTTCTGAATTTTTCGGCGGTGAAGCGGGTATCTCTGGCAACCGGGTGGTTGGCCCCGCGGTATGGGGCATCACTTTCGGCCCGCAGCGCCAGGTCTACTATCTGATTGCGATCTACACCTTTGTGAGCGTTGTTTTGCTCTACGCCATCACCCAAACGCCCTTGGGTCGCATGCTCAATGCGGTTCGCGACAACCCAGAGCGGGTGGAGTTCATTGGTTACAACACCCAACAGGTACGCTACCGCGCCTTCATCATTGCCGGGTTTTTCGCGGGCATCGCTGGCGGCTTGGGCGCCTTGAATTTCGAGATCGTGACCGCCGAGGTGGTGGGGCCTGCGCGTTCAGGCGCGTATTTGCTTTTCACCTTTTTAGGCGGTGCCACGTTTTTCTTTGGCCCGATTTTGGGTGGCATCTTGATGGTCTTGGCCTTTGTCTTGCTGTCGGAAATCACCAAGGCTTGGCTGCTTTACCTGGGTCTGGTGTTTTTGTTCATGGTGGTCTATGCCCCCGGTGGTTTGGCCAGTTTGATCATGGTCAATGTGCGGGTTTTCAAACACGGCAAGTGGCCAGCGCTGCTGCCGAGTTACCTGGGCTTGGCCCTGGCGAGCCTGGTGATGCTGGCAGGTGCAGGCGCGCTGGTGGAGATGATCTACCACCTTCAACTCAATGCGGCCGTGGGCCCGGATTTGTCATTTGCCGGCTTGGTCTTGAACACCGCCATGCCAATGACCTGGTTGGTCGCGGCTGGGGTGTTTCTCCTCGGCTTGGGGTGCTTTGAGCTGGTGCGCAGGCGTTTTGCATGGCGTTGGTCTGCCGTACAAACTGAAATCACCCAAGCACAGGCGGTGTCACCATGACCCATTCAATCGCTTTGTCGTTGCGCAACGTTCACAAGCGCTTTGGCAACACCGAGATCATCCGCGGCCTGAATTTGGAGGTCACCCAAGGCGAGCGGGTGGCCATCATCGGTCCCAATGGCGCTGGCAAATCCACCATGTTCAACCTCATCAGTGGGCGATTTGCCCCCACCAGTGGTGAGATCGTGTTGAACGCACAGCGCATTGATGGCCGCAAGCCTTTTGAAATCAACCGCATGGGTTTGTCTCGCAGCTTTCAAATCACCAACATCTTCCCCAAGCTGAGCGTGTTCGAAAACCTGCGCTGCGCGGTGCTTTGGAGCCTGGGGCATGGCTACAGCTTTTGGTCTTTTTTAGGCAACCTCAAAGACGCCAACGACTTGGCCCACACCTGGATGCAGCGCATTCAGCTGGCGGACAAACGTGATGTGCTGGCCATGAACCTCACCTACGCAGAGCAACGCGCTTTGGAGATCGGTATCACCATGGCCGGTGGTGCGAATGTGGTCTTGCTCGATGAGCCCACGGCTGGCATGAGCAACAGCGAAACCGAGCGGTTCATTGAACTGATCAAAACCGTGACCGAGGGCAAAACGCTGCTGACGGTGGAGCACGACATGGGCGTGGTGTTCGGCCTGGCTGACAAGATCGCGGTGCTGGTGTATGGGGAGATCATCGCCTTTGACACGCCCGACAAAATCCGCGCCAATCCCAAGGTGCAAGAAGCCTATTTGGGCACGCTGGAAGAGCAGGGCCACTGACGCATGTTGAAAATCCACCAACTCAACGCCTACTACGGCAAAAGCCATGTCTTGCAAGGTGTGAATTTCGAGGTCGGCCAAGGTGAAATCGTCGCCTTGTTGGGCCGCAATGGGTCGGGCCGCTCCACCACCGCCAAGGCGATCATGGGTTTGGTCGATTGGCATGGCGAGATGAGCTTCCAAGGCCACAGCTTGCTCAAGCGCAAACCGTTCGACATCGCCCACCTGGGCCTGGGCTATGTCCCAGAAAACCGCGATGTCTTTCCCAAACTGACGGTTCATCAAAACTTGCGCCTGGGTCTCAAAGGCAACAAACCGTCTGGGCGTTGGGGTTTTGAAGACATGTACGACTTGTTTCCCCGGTTGCGCGAACGCCAACACGTGGAAGCCGGTGTGTTGTCTGGCGGCGAACAGCAGATGCTGACCCTGTGTCGATCTCTGATGGGTGACCCAGCGTTGATCATCATCGACGAACCCACCGAGGGCTTGGCCCCCAAGATCGTGGCTTTGGTGGGACAGTTTTTGCAGGAACTGCGTCGCCGCGGCGTGTCCGTGTTGTTGATCGAGCAAAAACTCACCATCGCCATGAACATCTCCGATCGCGCATTGGTGATGGGCCATGGCCACATCGTCTTTGATGGCACCCCCGCCCAACTGCGGGAAAACGCCGCCATCCGACAGGAATGGCTGGAGGTATAAAATAGAACGGTCGTTCTTTTTTATACCCGCACCCCCCTGTTTCATTTTCCGCACCAGACAAGGAATCTCCCATGAGCGCTGACTACGCAGTCCACGGCGATGTCGCTGTGATCACCCTGAACAACCCGCCGGTCAACGGTTTGGGTTTGGCCACACGCCAAGCCTTCATGCACGGCCTGGACCAAGCCATTGCTGACCCTGCTGTGCAAGCGATCGTGGTCACCGGTGCGGGCAAAGCCTTTTCGGGTGGAGCAGACATCAAGGAATTTGGCTCACCCAAAGCACTGCAGGAACCCAACTTGCTCAACCTCATCGTTGCGCTGGAAAACTGCCCCAAGCCCACTGTGGCTGCGATCCACACTGTGGCGATGGGGGGCGGTTTGGAGCTGGCCCTGGGCTGCCATTACCGCGTGGCGGCACCGGGCACCGAAGTGGCTTTGCCCGAGGTCAAACTGGGCTTGGTTCCAGGCGCAGGCGGCACGCAGCGCCTGCCCCGTGTGATTGGCGTGGAAGCCGCCTTGAACATGATCGTCAGCGGCGAAGCCATCAAAAGCGAGATGCTGGCCATGCTGCCGGGCCAACAATTGTTCAATGAAATGGCTGCCTCCAAAGACAGCCTGCTGGACGAGGCCATCGCGTTCGCCAAGGGCGTGGTCGGCACCTCGCCCCTGCCCAAGGTGCGCGACCTGCCTTGCAAACACCCCAATGCCGATGCATTTTTCAAGTTCAGTACCAACATGGTCAATGGCATGACCAAAGGGAAATACCCGGCACCGCTGAAATGCATCGAAGCCGTGCAAAATGCCACCAAAATGAAGTTCGACCAAGGCATGTTGGCTGAGCGCGAAATCTTCATCAACCTGATGTGGACGCCAGAGAGTCGGGCTTTGCGTCATTTGTTCGTGGCCCAACGCGCCGCGTCCAAGATCGACGATGTGCCAGCCGATACGCCCAAGCGCGAGATCAAGCACGTGGCGGTCATTGGCGCAGGCACCATGGGTGGCGGCATCAGCATGAACTTCTTGAACGCGGGCATCCCAGTCAAGATCCTGGAGATGAAGCAAGAGGCCTTGGACAAAGGCATCGCCATCATCGAGAAAAACTACCAATCTCAAGTCAACAAAGGCAAGCTCAAAGAAGACAAATTTCAACAACGCATGGCCCTGTTGTCCACCACCTTGAATTACGAAGACTTGGCCGATGCCGACTTGGTGATTGAAGCGGTGTTTGAGGAAATCGGTGTCAAAGAACAGGTGTTCAAAAAGCTCGACGAGGTGATGAAGCCGGGTGCAATTTTGGCCTCCAACACCTCCACCTTGGATGTCAACGCGATCGCTCATTTCACCCAACGTCCACAAGACGTGGTGGGCTTGCATTTCTTCAGCCCGGCCAACGTCATGAAACTCCTCGAGGTGGTGCGCGGCGCGGCCACTGGCAAAGACATCATGGCCACCGTGATGGATGTGGCCAAGAAAATCAAGAAAACCGCCGTGGTCTCTGGCGTGTGTGACGGCTTCATCGGTAACCGCATGATCGAGCAATACAGCCGCCAAGCTGGTTTCTTGATCGAGGAGGGCTGCACCCCCCAACAAGTGGACAAAGCGGTGGAGACATTCGGCTTTGCCATGGGGCCGTTTCGCATGGGCGACTTGGCGGGCAACGACATCGGTTGGGCGATCCGCAAACGCCGCTACCAAGAAAAACCCGACATGAAATACAGCAAAACCGCCGACTTGCTGTGTGAACAGGGTCGCTTTGGCCAAAAAGTCGGCAAAGGCTGGTACGACTATGTGGCGGGCAAGCGTGATGCGATTCCCAACAAAGACGTGGAGGACATGATCGCCAAGCACCGCACCAGCCTGGGTATCACGGCCCGCAAGATCAGTGACGATGAAATCGTCCAACGCTTGGTGTTCTCGTTGGTCAATGAAGCTGCCTACATCTTGGAAGAGGGCATTGCCGCGCGGGCCAGCGACATCGACATGGTCTACATCACCGGCTACGGCTTTCCTGTTTACCGCGGCGGCCCGATGCTCTACGCCGACCAGTTTGGTTTGTTCAACGTGGTGCAAGCCATGAAACGCTTTGCCCAAAACCCACACGACGACGCCCAATTTTGGCAGCCCGCGCCCTTGCTTGCCCGCTTGGTCGCCGAAGGCAAAACATTCAATTAAGGAACCGATATGAGCAACGCCGTCATTGTTTCAACTGCCCGCACCCCTTTGGCCAAAAGCTGGCGAGGTGCATTCAACATGACCCATGGCGCCACCCTGGGTGGTCATGCCGTCAAACACGCGATCGCCAGAGCCGGCATCGAAGCCGCTGAAGTCGAAGACGTGATCATGGGCTGCGCCAACCCCGAGGGCGCAACCGGTGCCAACATCGCCCGCCAAATCGCTTTGATGGCCGAATGCCCGGTCACGGTCAGCGGCTTGACCATCAACCGTTTTTGTTCCTCTGGCTTGCAAACCATCGCCCTGGCCGCGCAACGCATCATCGCGGGCGAGGGTGAGGTGTATGTGGCAGGTGGTGTTGAAAGCATTTCTTGTGTGCAACAAGAAATGAACCAGCACATGCTGATGGACCCAGTCCTGAACAAGAAAAAACCCGAAATCTACTGGAACATGCTGCAAACCGCCGAGCAAGTGGCCAAACGCTACAACATCGGTCGTGAAGCCATGGACGAGTACGGCGCGGCCAGCCAACAAAAAGCCTGTGCCGCCCAAGCCGCTGGCAAATTCACCGACGAGATCGCCCCGATCACGGTGCAAGCCGGTGTGGTTGACAAAGTCATGGGCATGATGACCAAACAGGTCACGGTCAGCGTGGACGAAGGTCTGCGCGAAGGCACCACAGTGGAGGGCATCGCTGGCATCAAACCCGCCATGCCCGGCGGCGTGGTGTCTGCAGGCAATGCCTCGCAGTTTTCCGATGGCGCGGGTGCTTGCGTCATCATGAGTGAAGATTTGGCGGCCAAGCGCAACCTCAAGCCCTTGGGCCGCTTCCTCGGGTTTGCTGTTGCTGGTTGCGAGCCTGATGAAATGGGCATCGGGCCGGTCTATGCGATTCCCAAGGTCTTGAAACGCCTGGGCCTGACTGTCAAAGACATCGACCTGTGGGAGCTCAACGAAGCCTTTGCGGTGCAAGTGCTGTTTTGCCGTGACAAGCTCGGCATCCCTGCTGAATTGCTCAATGTCAACGGTGGCGCGATTGCCGTGGGTCACCCCTACGGTGTCAGCGGCCAGCGTTTGACCGGCCACGCCCTGATGGAAGGCAAGCGCCGTGGCGCAAAACGGGTGTGTGTGACCATGTGCATCGGCGGCGGCATGGGCGCGGCGGGTGTGTTTGAAGTTTTGTAACCCGTTTTGACGCAAGGAATGCCCATGAAATCGCAACTGATGGCCGTCTTGCCCAGTTTGTTGGCGCTGATGTTCACCGGCACAGCGCTGGCCAATGGACAGGCGTTGGCCGTGCTGCAAGACCGTTCCGGCCAAACCGTTGGCGAAGTCCGTTTGACCGATGGTCCGCACGGCATCTTGGTGCATGTCAGCGCCAAAGGTTTGCCACCCGGACCCAAAGGCATCCATATTCACCAGGTCGGTACCTGTGCTGACGGCGACAAGGGCTTCACAGCCTCTGGTGCGCATCTCAACCCAGCTGGCAAAAAGCACGGGTTGATGAATCCAGAGGGCCCCGATGCAGGTGACCTGCCCAACCTGATGGTGCATGCCGATGGGTCGGTGGAGGTGGAAATGTTCACCATGTTGGCCAGCTTGAGTGGACAGGGCGGACGACCAGCGCTGCTCGACGAGAACGGCGCGGCCATCGTGATCCATGACAACCGTGACGATCACCTGGCCCAACCGATTGGTGGTGCAGGTGCACGCCGATACTGCGGCGTGGTGAAGTCTGCGCAGTGAAGCGGTGAAGCGTGTCATGAAGCGCGGTTGCATGTGTTTGCTGGCCTTGGCCAGCAATCTTGTCGCTGCGGGCACTGCCCTGGCGGAGATCAGCGTTCACCCCCAAGGCCTCAGTAGCTTTCGTCTGGGGACTTCCTTGAACATGGCTGCCCAGCGCATGGCCAGCATGGACCGGGCTGCATTGCAAATTGGCCCCGGTTGTGATGAGCGTGAACAGTCAGTGGTGACCGGGATGGTGGCTGGCATGCCTGCCACGGTGATGGCCATGGCCGATGCACAGGGACAGATTGTCGAAGTCGTGGCAAGTGTGCCGCACCAGGGGCTAGCCGTGCCTGAGCACCTGTGCCAAGCCCGCGCAAACGTCTGGGTGCGAGCCCTGCTGCCCAACTTAGGCACGGGACACGCCACCGGCTCTGTCAGCCGTGGTTCCGCCACGGTATCGCAAACCTGGTTTTCGCCGCGAGCCAAGGTAGAAGCCCGTTGGTTTGCAGGGGGAGGCAGTTGTGACCTGAGCCTGCATTTCGGGGACACGCGCGGCAGTCAATGACTGCTACAGTGGTTGTTCTGACGCTTTCTTTGTCTTGCCATGCACCTTTCATCTTGTCTGCAATTTCTGCTGTACGACTGGCTGTTGATTGACCAATTGACACAGCGTCCTCGGTTTGCTGACCACAGTCGAGAAACCTTTGATGCGGTTTTGGATACCTGCGAACGCATCGCACGCGACAAATTCGCCCCCTTTAACCGCGAAGCAGACACGCAAGAACCGCGCACTGAGCCTGACGGTCAAGGCGGCTTGCGGGTGGTGTTGCCTCAGTCCACGCACGAGGCGCACCGGGCCTATGTGGACAGCGGCATGCTCAGTGCCGCACAAAACCAGGACATCGGCGGCATGCAGTTGCCTTTCACGGTGGAGGCGGCGGCCAATGGTTTTTTTGCTTGCGCCTCGGTGAGCATCGGTGGCGGCATGCTGACCGTGGGCAACGCCAATTTGCTGATGGCCCATGGCACCCCTTTGCAAAAACAGGTGTTCGCGCTCAACGAATTCAATGGCCGCTTCAGCGGCACCATGTGCTTGAGCGAACCGCAAGCAGGATCATCCTTGTCGGATGTGGCCACCCGCGCCATACCTGATGGCGCAGACCATGCGCAAGACCCGCTGGGGCCACGCTTTCGCCTCCGAGGCAACAAAATGTGGATTTCCACCGGCGACCACGAGTTGAGTGAAAACATCGTCCATTTGGTGCTGGCCAAAATACCTGGCGCAGACGGACAAACCATCCCAGGCACCAAGGGCATTTCGCTTTTCATCGTGCCCAAACAGCTGGTCGATAGCCAAGGAATGCTGACTGGCGAACGCAATGACGTGGCTTTGGCCGGTTTGAACCACAAACTGGGCTGGCGTGGCACGGTCAACACCTTGCTTCATTTTGGGGAAGGCAAATACCCGGTGCGCGGCAGCGCAGGTGCGATCGGCTACCTGGTGGGCGAGCCAGGCAAGGGCTTGCAATGCATGTTCCACATGATGAACGAGGCCCGCATCGGTGTCGGTTTGGCAGCCACCATGCTGGGGCTGGCAGGCTACTACGCGTCGCTTGACTATGCCCAAACCCGCACCCAAGGCCGCCCGGTCGGGCCGTCTGGCAAAGACCCAGCGCAGCCGCCCGTGCGATTGATCGAACACGCCGACATCAAGCGGATGCTGCTGGCCCAAAAAGCCTACGGCGAGGGCGCTTTGGCACTGGGTTTGTACTGCGCCCGGTTGGTCGATGAGTTGCACACTGGCGACGATGCAGCCCGACACAACGCCCAGTGGCTGCTCGAGGTGTTGACGCCGATCGTGAAAAGCTGGCCCAGCGAATGGTGCTTGGAGGCCAACAGTTTGGCGATCCAAATCCACGGTGGCTATGGCTATACCCGCGACTTCCCGGTCGAGCAGTATTGGCGTGACCAGCGCCTGAACATGATCCACGAAGGCACGCACGGCATCCAAGCCATGGACTTGCTGGGCCGCAAAGTCTTGCTCGACAAAGGCCTGGGCTTGCGCTTGCTGGGCGAGCGCATGCAGGCCACGATGGACCGTGCGCAAGACCCCGTCACCCAAGCCTATGCCCATGCCCTGAAACAGGCCTGGGCCGAGGTGCTGCAAGCCACCCAAGCTGCTTGGCAAGGTGATGACCCGGCCTTGAGCCTGGCCAATGCCGTGCCCTACATGCAGGCCTTTGGCCACACCGTGTTGGCTTGGATATGGCTGGACCTGTGTTTGGCCAGCACGGGCAGCGAAGCCGCGTCGGTCGGCCGACGCCATGCCTGTCGTTTCTTTTTCCATTACGAATTGCCCAAGATCGGTGCTTGGCTGGGCGTGGTGGCTGCGCGTGACCCCACCTGCGCCCAGATGCCCGAAGAAGCTTTTTAATGTGATTGGTTTTGACCTTGAAGGACTTTGAGATGACCCGTAGCGTGAAACAACTGTTTGATTTGACTGGCAAAACAGCTTTGGTGACAGGCGGCTCGCGTGGCCTTGGCCTGCAAATGGCGCATGCCTTGGGTGAGGCGGGTGCGCGGGTGATGATCAGTTCGCGCAAAGCCCCAGAGCTCGAGCAAGCCGTGGCCGAATTGAAAGCGGCTGGTATCGATGCCCATTGGATGGCGGCCAACTGCGCGGACCAAACCGACTTGCAACACCTGGGTGAGCAAACCCTGAAGCAGTTTGGCCATGTCGACATCTTGCTCAACAATGCCGGTGCGGCTTGGGGCGCGCCTGCTGAAGACCACCCGATCGACGCGTGGGACAAGGTGATGAACCTGAATGTGCGGGGGTATTTCATCTTGAGTCAGTTCATCGGCAAACACAGCATGATCCCGCGCCGCAGCGGCAGCATCATCAACATCGCTTCCATCACCGGTTTGGGCGGCAACCCCACTGGCATCAACACCCTGGCCTACAACACCTCCAAAGCCGCTGTCATCAACTTCTCTTGTGCCTTGGCTGGCGAATGGGGCGTGCACAACATCCGTGTCAACTCGATTTGCCCCGGCTTTTTCCCCAGCAAAATGACTGCAGGCACCTTCGAGACCTATGGCGAAGACACGCTCGCCTCCCACGCGCCTTTGCGGCGTTTGGGTGACGACGAAGACTTGAAAGGCATCACCTTGCTCTATGCATCGGATGCTGGCAAACACATCACTGGCCAATGGTTGGCCATCGATGGCGGCGTGAGCTGCATCACCGGCGGATAAACACAAGGAGACATCCATGCCCCAGAACCCCCAAATCCATTTGGTCAGCCGCCCAAGCGGTGAGCCCACCGCCGACAATTTCAAACTCGTCACCTTGGACACGCCAGCATTGCAAGACAAGCAGGTCTTGGTCAAGCACGCTTTCATCAGCCTGGACCCGTACATGCGTGGCCGCATGAACGACACCAAGAGCTATACCTTGCCCCAGCCGCTCAACAGCGTGATGATCGGTGGCACCGTGGGCGAGGTGGTCGACAGCCGCCATCCACAGTTCGCCCCCGGCGACAAAGTGGTCGGCATGGGTGGTTGGCAAACCTACAGCGTGGTCGATGCCGACACCCCAGGCGTATTGCGCAAGGTCGACACCACCCATGTGCCGATCAGCCATTACCTCGGTGCCGTGGGCATGCCCGGTGTGACCGCCTGGCACGGTTTGGTGCGCATCATTGCCCCCAAAGCAGGTCAAACCCTGACCGTCAGTGCCGCCAGTGGCGCGGTTGGCAGTGCCTTTGGTGCTTTGGCCAAGGCACGCGGTTGCCGTGTGGTGGGCATCGCCGGCGGCCAAGACAAGTGCGATTACGTGGTGAACGAACTGGGTTTCGATGCCTGTATCGACTACAAGGAACACAGCGACTACCTGTCGCTGTCCAAGGCCTTGAAAGCCGCCTGTCCAGACGGCATCGACGGCCATTTTGAAAACGTGGGTGGCATGGTGTTGGACGCGGTGATGTTGCGCATGAACCAGTTCAGCAGCATGGCGGTCTGCGGCATGATCGCTGGCTACAACGGCCAACCGATCCCCATGGCCAACCCGTCGCTGATCTTGGTCAACCGCATGAAAGTGCAAGGCTTCATCGTCAGCGAACACCCTGCCGATTGGCCTGAGGCCTTGAAAGAACTCGGTAGCTTGGTCGGCAGCGGCAAGTTCAAGCCCCGCGAAACCGTGGCCCAGGGTTTGGCGAACGCCCCCGAAGCCTTTTTCGGCTTGCTCAAGGGCAAGAATTTCGGCAAACAAGTTGTTCAACTCTAGGCCGTCATGATTCTTCACCACTACCCAGCCTCGCCGTTCGCGGAAAAAATCCGTGCCATCCTGGGCTTCAAACAACTCCCTTGGCAAAGCGTGATGATTCCCTCTGTCATGCCCAAACCGGACCTGATGCCACTGACCGGGGGTTACCGCAAAACCCCAGTGCTGCAAATTGGCGCGGATGTGTATTGCGACACGGCTTTGATCTGTGACGTGCTTGAGCACTTGGCCCCCACACCATCGCTTTACAACCAAGCACCCAAGGGTTTGGTGCGCAGCCTGGCGCAATGGGCTGACACCGTGCTCTTCCCCGTGGCCATGGCCTATAACTTCCAGCCCCAAGGCGCGGCCCAGGTGATGGCCAGCTTCAGCCCCGAGACGGTCAAGGTGTTCGCGGCTGACCGACAGGCCATGCGCGGTGGTGGTGCCCGCATGCATTTTGCAGATGGCACAGCGATGTACAAAAGCCATTTGCGCCGCATCGCCAGCATGCTCGAAGACCAACCGTTTTTGCTGGGGGAGCAGCCTTGTTTGGCAGACTTCTCGGTCTACCACTCGCTGTGGTTCACCCGGGTGCAAGTTCCGGTCTTGGCGGGGGTCCTGGCAGCCACACCAGCGGTACAGGCATGGCTGGATCGCATGGCGGCTTTCGGCCACGGCCAAATGACAGCCATCACGGCGGAAGCGGCCTTGCAGACTGCCAAAGGTTCAACCCCTCAGACTTTGCTGGACGGACATTTTCAAGACGAACACGGCATCGCTTTGGGCAGCCAAGTGACGATTGCCGCCGAAAGTTTTGGCACCGAACCGACCGCAGGTGAATTGGTGGCTGCCACCCGCACCCGCTATACCTTGCGCCGCCAGGACGATCGTGTGGGCGCGGTGCATGTGCATTTCCCCCGCATGGGCTTTGTGATGAAAAAGGTGGACGCATGATTTCTGACTTCAAAGGCAAAACCGCGGTCCTGACAGGGGGCGCTTCTGGCTTTGGCCTGGAATGCGCCCGCATCGGTGCATCCTTGGGCATGAACCTGGTGCTGGTCGATGTGCAAAAAGACGCACTCAAAGCCGCCCACGACGAGATGAAGGCCATGGGCGTGCGGGTCATGGCCAAGCGGGTGGATGTGTCCAGTGCCCAAGAGATGGAAGCACTGGCCCAAGCCGTGCACGCCGAGTTTGGCGCACCGCACTTCGTGTTCAACAACGCGGGAGTGGGTGCTGGCGGCTTGGTCTGGGAAAACACGGTGCAAGACTGGGAATGGCTCTTGGGTGTCAACCTCTGGGGCGTGATCCATGGGGTGCGTTTGTTCACCCCGATGATGCTCGAGGCAGCCAAGCAAGACCCCCATTTCCAAGGCCACATCGTCAACACCGCCAGCATGGCGGGCTTGCTCACGCCGCCCAACATGGGTGTCTACAACGTCACCAAACACGCGGTGGTCTCGTTGACCGAAACCCTCTACCAAGACTTGAAGCTGGTGAGCGAGCAGGTGAGTGCCAGCGTGTTGTGTCCTTACTTTGTGCCGACTGGCATCAACCAAAGCGAGCGCAACCGCCCCGGCCATTTGGCAGCTGCCCAACCCACGCAAAGCCAGTTGATCGGTCAGGCCATGAGCGACAAGGCAGTGGGCAGCGGCAAGGTGAGTGCCGCGCAAGTGGCACAGATGGTTTTCGATGCCATCCACAAAGACCAGTTCTACATCTACAGCCACCCCAAAGCCTTGGGCAATGCACAAACCCGTTTCGATGCCATCGTGCACGGACACAATCCCCCCGATCCTTTTGCGGAACGCCCCGACATCGGTGTGCAGTTGAGACAAGCGTTACGAGGTTGAGGGCATGCAGACGATGGAGGGACCGCTCGCTCAGGCGCTGAAAGCAGCACGCGCGGCCCATCCACGCGCAAAGCCATGAAAGCCCTTCAGATTTACGCTGGACCCACCGCGCGCCAACACATGGCGCAACACGGCTTGCTGCCCCAACACATCAGCGTGGTGCCGGGGGCGGCGGGGGGTCCCAAGGGTTTGATCTTGGGTCCGATGGACCGGTTTTTGTTTGGCCAATGGTTGCCTCGCAGCAGCCAACCCATAGACCTGGTGGGTGCCTCGATCGGCGCATGGCGCATGGCTACCGCTTGCTTGCCCCAGCCCGTCGCCGAACTTCAGGCCTTGGAAGACGCTTACATCCACCAACACTACGCGCTCGAGCCAGGTCAAACCCGGCCCACGGCACGGCAGGTGAGTGAAGACTTCAGACAAAACCTCACCGGGTTTTACAGTGGACGGATTCACCAAGTATTGCAACACCCGCGCTACCGCCTGCACGTGGTCACCTCGCATGGGCGCGGTATCTTGTCGCGTGACAACGCCTGGCGCACGCCCCTGGGCTACGCGGGGGCTTACCTGACCAATGCTGTGCATCGCCGCGCCATGGGCCTGTGGCTCGAGCGGGTGGTGTTTTCGTCGCCCTTCATGGGCACCCCCCAGCCGATGCCGTTTGCCAAGCGCGACTTCCGCACCCGCCATCACGCCTTGAGTGAAGCCAATTTTTTGGATGCGGTGCAAGCCAGTTGCTCGATCCCGTTTGTGTTGCAAGCGGTGCACGACATCGCCGGTGCCCCCAAGGGCGCATATTGGGACGGTGGCATCACCGACTACCACTTGCATCTGGATTACCGAGTCGCCAAAGGCCTCACGCTCTACCCGCATTTCCAAAAAGCCGTGGTGCCGGGTTGGCTCGACAAAGCACTGACTTGGCGGCATGGCAGCACCGCTTTTTTGGACAGCACGATTGTGTTGGCACCCAACCCTGAATGGGTGAAAACCTTGCCCAATGGGAAGTTACCCGACCGCAGCGACTTTGTCACCTATGGCCAAGACTTGGCGGCGCGGGTCGCGGTGTGGCAGACAGCCGTGGGCGAGGCTGGGCGCTTGGCTGATGAGCTTGCGCAGTGGTTGCTGCGCCCTGACCTCAGCTTGGTGAAGTCGCTTTAAAGCGACCGCCGCATTTCGATGTGTGGGATGCCGGCTTCCTCAAACACCTCTCCTTGCCGCGCGAAACCTTGCCGCAGGTAAAAAGCCTCGGCGCTGCACTGTGCATGCAGCCGCACACTGGTGTCGCCGCGGGCGCGGGCAGCGTCCATCAAACCCTTGAGCACCTGCTCGCCAAAACGCCTGCCGCGCATTTGACGCAGCACCGCCATGCGCCCGATCTTGGCCACGCCTTGCACCGAAGGGAGCAACCGACCGGTGGCGATCGTGACACCCAAACGGTTGCGAAGTACCGCATGCATGGCCTGCGCATCCTGTGCATCCCACTCCATGGCTGGGGGCACGCCTTGCTCTTGCACAAACACCTGGGTTCGCAAGGGTGAGGCATCGGCTTGCAAACTCGCCCAATCGCCCAAAGCCAAGGCAGTCACTGGCTCGCCCTGTTCAAAGCCGAGCATGGTGTCGCGCAAAGCCTGGGGCACAGGCATCGAGGTTTTGGTGTTCGGGTCGGCATACACATAAACCAACTCACCCGTGACCAGCAGTGCTTGGCCACGGAAGACGCCTGCTTCAAATTGAACAGACGAGGTGCCGATGCGTGCGCAGCGCAGGCCAATGTGCAGCAAGTCGTCGTACTCGGCCGAGGCTTTGTAGGTCAGCGCCGACTTGACCACATACATGTCGCCGCCCAAGCCGTGCATGGTGTCTTGGTAGGGCAGGGCAATGGCTCGCCAATAGTCACCCATCGCCGTGTCCAAATACATCAAATAGTGACCATTGAAGACGATTTTTTGCAAGTCCACCTCGACCCAGCGCACACGAAGGGGGTGGAAAAAACGGAAATCTTGGCGGTTCATGGTCGGGGGTGTTGGCGTTAAAGTCGACGCATCCTACAACGAGCCTTCAACCCCATGTCCAGCTTCACTTACCTCACCCAAATCCACCTCGAATTCGGGGCCTTGAAACACTTGGCTGCCGAATGCCAAAAGCACGGTATCCATCAACCCCTGATCGTGACCGATGCGGGCATCCGCGCTGCCGGCTTGCTGCAACAGGCGCTGGATGCCATGCCAGGGGTGACTTGCGCGGTGTTTGACGCCACGCCTTCCAACCCCACAGAAGCCGCGGTTCGCGCGGCCACGGCCCTTTGCCAAGAAAACTCTTGCGACGGATTGATCGCCTTGGGCGGGGGGTCGTCCATGGACTGTGCCAAAGGCGTGGCGATCGCGGCCACCCACCCCGGGCCGCTCACCCATTACGCCACCATCGAAGGTGGATCAAGCCGCATCACCGACCAGGTCCTGCCCCTGATTGCCGTGCCCACCACCGCCGGTACCGGCAGTGAAGTGGCCAGAGGCGCCATCATCATCGTTGACGATGGCCGCAAGCTGGGTTTTCACGCTTGGCACCTGGTGCCCAAGGCCGCGATTTGTGACCCCGCATTGACACTGGGCTTGCCACCGCTCATGACCGCGGCGACCGGCATGGATGCGGTGGCCCATTGCATGGAGACCTTCATGTCCTCGGCATTCAACCCGCCGGCAGACGGTATTGCCTTGGATGGCTTGCGACGAGGCTGGGCACATATCGAAACCGCTACCCGCAACGGCCAAGACCACCATGCCCGATTGCAGATGATGAGCGCCTCGGTGCAAGGCGCTTTGGCTTTCCAAAAAGGCTTGGGTTGTGTGCATTCGCTGAGCCACAGCTTGGGTGGGCTCAACCCGCGCTTGCACCATGGCACCTTGAACGCGGTGTTTTTGCCAGCGGTCATCGCTTTCAACGCCTCCGCCCCGGCGATGCAAGCCGAGCAGCGCTTGGCGCGCATGGCCGATGCCATGGGTTTGCCCACCAGCCATGACCCTGCCAAAGCCCTGGGAGACGCGATCCGCGCCATGAACCAGCGCTTGGGCTTGCCCAGCGGATTGGCCGCCATGGGTGTGGTCCAAGCCCAGTTTGACGACATCATCCAAGGCGCGTTGGCCGACCATTCTCACAAAACCAATCCACGCGACGCCTCGGTACAGGATTACCGGGACATGCTGCAAGCCTCGATGTAAGGAAACGCGGGTGGCAAACGGTAAGAGATCAAATGTCCTCGCGCAAACGGTAGGGCAGGGGGTGAACCGTCAAATCAACTTCACCCACTTTCAGGCTTTCCTCTGCGGCGCTGGTCTGCAAACACAGCAAGGCCCAGTCGCCATGCGCCGGATGGTGCGCGGCCTGCGCGACCAAGCCCGCAGGTTGTGTGAGATCGGTCGTGCTGAACACTTCTTGCCCTGCTTGCAACGACGCTGAAGCCCGGGCCAAGTAAGCACGGCGTTTCAAGGTGCCACGAAACTGGCTGCGTGCCACCACTTCTTGACCGGGGTAACAGCCTTTTTTGAAGTTGACGCCGTCCACCGATTCATAGTTGAGCATTTGCGGCACAAACGCCTCATAAGTCGCGGCTTGCACATCGGCAATGCCACTGAGCACCTCGCCCAACGACCAATCCGCCAGCGCCAAGGCAGGCAAACCAGGCACATCGCCCACAGGCCGAACATGCAGGCTGCGCGACACGCCTGCGGCTGGGTAAAGTGCCACCGACCAAGCCGCTTGGGCAGACTCAGGTGTGCTTTCAGCCGCCAGGGCATGGCATGACCATGGCGTTGCGCCCGCGGACGCCAACACCCCCCAGACAGACAACTCAGCCGAGACGTCGGTCAGTTTGACTTTGGCCCGCAGCACAAACATGCAAAGGCGCTTCAAGGTTTGCGCCAGCAGGTCTTGACGCATCACCAACAGCACCTCTTCGGCACTGGGCTTGAAGCCAACCATGCTGGCTTGCATGCGGCCTTTGGCGTTGCAAAACGCGGCCAAGCGGGCTTGCCCATCGGGAAGCAACAAGAAGTCCGAGGTCAATTGGTTGTGCAAAAAACCAGCGGCTTCGGGGCCACTGGCGCGTATCACGCCCAGGTGCGGCAGCAGGCAGGCACCGGTCTGGGGTAGGGGGGGTAAGGCGGGTGTGAGGCTCATGCGTCCATTATCATGTGCGCTTTGAATGACGGGCAGGACAGGCTTGTGAAACCCAGTTTTTGGCGCAGCACGGTGCGGTGGTTCGGCATGGCGCTGTTGGCCTTGGTGCTTGTTGCGGCGGGTGCGGTGTGGTGGGCCCTGCAACCGCTGTCGATGCGGCAGACACCCGTTGATTTGTCGATCGAGCCCGGTCAATCGGTCAAAACCATCGTCCAACTGGCGGTGCAAGCTGGTGTCGATGAGCCGAGCCTGGCGCTTTACTACCTGTTCAAGTTCAGTGGCCAATCTCGCCAAATCCGCGCGGGCAGCTATGAGCTCGACGCCAACACCACCCCTTGGTCTTTGTTGCAAAAACTCGTGCGTGGCGAGGAACGGCTGCGCGCCATCACCTTGGTCGAAGGCTGGACATGGCGGCAATTCCGCGCGGCATTGAACAAAGCCGATTTTTTGAAGCACGATGCCCAAGCGCTGAGTGATGAAGAGATCATGAGCCACCTGGGCAAGGCGGGCCTGGCCCCCGAAGGGCGGTTTTTTCCAGACACTTACATGGTGGGCAAGGGCTCTTCAGATTTGCATTTGCTGCAACGCGCAGCCAATGCGATGGACCGGCAACTCAGCCAAGCCTGGGCCAGTCGCGACATGGGATTGCCCTTGAGAACCCCGGACGAAGCCTTGGTGTTGGCCAGCATCATCGAAAAGGAAACCGGCTTGGTCAGTGACCGACCGATGATTGCCAGCGTGTTCACCAACCGCCTGCGCATCCAGATGCCCTTGCAAACCGACCCGACCGTGATTTATGGGATGTTTGAGCGTTTTGATGGCAATTTGCGGCGGGTTGACCTGCAAACCGATCACCCCTGGAACACTTACACCCGCAAAGGCCTGCCCCCCACACCCATCGCCATGCCTGGCAAAGACGCCCTGCATGCAGCCTTGCACCCTGCGACCAGCCAAGCGATGTACTTTGTGGCCCGTGGTGATGGCAGCAGCCAATTCAGTGACAACCTCAACGACCATAACAAGGCGGTCAACCGTTACCAGCGCGGCATGACCACACAGGCACAATGAGCCGCATGCAAACCGGTTTGTTCATCAGTTTCGAGGGCATCGATGGGGCGGGTAAATCCAGCCACATCGATGCCTTGGCCCAAGCCTTTACCCAAGCGGGAAGGCAGGTGGTGCGCAGCCGCGAGCCAGGCGGCACCCCGCTGGCCGAAAAGCTGCGGGACATCGTGTTGCATGACGCCATGGACCCGCTGTGCGAAGCCCTGCTGGTGTTTGCGGCACGCCGTGACCACTTGAACCAAGTGATCGAACCCGCGCTGCAGCGCGGCGAGGTGGTGTTGTGCGACCGTTTCACCGATGCCACCTTTGCCTACCAGGGTGCTGGCCGAGGGTTTGACTGGCAGGTGCTGACCCAGTTGGAGCACTGGGTGCAAGCCATGCCCCAAGGTGGTCTGCGCCAACCGGATGTGACTGTTTGGTTTGCCTTGGACCCGCGCATCGCTGCCGAACGCTTGAGTGCGGCTCGTTTACCGGATCGGTTTGAGTCCCAGCCCCTGGCGTTTTTCCAAAGCGTGCACCAAGGCTATGCCGATCGCGCGCATGCCGATCCAACACGTTTTGTGAAGATAGACGCCAGTGCCCAGCTCGAAGACGTGCGCGAATCCGTCTTGCAGGCTTTGCTGTCGCGTGGATACTTGCCAGCCACATGAGCCAACTGCCCCCCTGGATTGACACCCAACTCACCGCTTTGGTGCCGAGGGCGGGACACGCCTGGTTGTTGCAAGGCCCTTCCGGTTTGGGTCAATACGAATTGGGCTTGGCCTTGGCCGCCGCCTGGCTGTGCCACCAACCGACAGCGCATGGCGCCTGCGGTGAATGCCCCAGCTGCCATGGCATCGAGGTGCGAGCGCATGCCGACCTGAGTGTCTTGATGCCTGAGACCGACATGCTGGCCCTGCAGTGGCCATTGGCCGAAAAAGCCCAAAAAGACATCGACGACAAAAAACGCAAACCCAGCAAAGAAATCCGGGTGGATGCGATGCGCGAGTTGCTGGGCTTTACCCAAACCACAGGCGCGGGTGCGCGTGGAAAGGTGGTGTTGATTTACCCGGCCGAGCGCATGAACACCGTGACCGCCAACACCTTGCTCAAAACCTTGGAAGAACCGCCGGGCAACACACGCTTCATTTTGGCCAGCGCCGCGGCCCATGAGCTCTTGCCGACTGTACGCAGCCGCTGCCAGGTGCATGCCATGGCCTGGCCCAGCGCCGAGAGCGGCTTGGCCTGGTTGAGGCAACAAGGCGTGCCCGAAGCTCAAACCGAGGTGCTTTTGCGCGCTGCCGGCGGTCGCCCAGACGATGCGCTTGAATTGCACCAACTCGGTGTGCAGGCCCAGGCCTGGCGTGCCTTGCCCAAAAGCCTGCTGCGTGGCGAACCGGGCGTGCTGGCAGACAACAGCCCGGCCATGGTCTTGTCTTCCTTGCAAAAAGTCTGTCACGACATGCAGCACCTGGCCTGTGGCGCGGCGCCGCGGTTTTTCGATGCCAGCGACCTGCCCACAGCCAGCTCCTTGTCGGCCTTGAGCCAATGGTCACGCGATTTGATGCAAAGCGCGAAAACCGTGGACCATCCCTACCAAGCAGGTTTGTTGTTGGAAGCCTGGGTCAGCCGAGCCCAGCGCGCCATGACAGCCCGCTTGGCCCACTGAGCCGCGCCTCACCCGCCGGATATACCTTTCATGTACACCGATTCCCATTGCCACCTGAACTTTCCTGAGCTGGAAACCAACCTGGCGCAGATCCGCCAAGACATGGCAGATGCGCAAGTCACACGCGCTTTGCTGATCAGCACCCAGCTCGAAACCTTCCCCGACGTCCATCGCCTGGCCATGGCACATGACAATTTTTGGTGCACCGCAGGCGTTCACCCAGACGAAGAGGGCGTTCAAGAGCCGAGCTTGGAAGACTTGCTGCGCATCGGGCAAAGCCCCAAGGTCGTGGGTATCGGTGAAACCGGCTTGGACTATTACCGTTTGGGTGAGCGGACCTTGGCCGACATGGCATGGCAGCGCGAACGTTTTCGACGCCATATCCGTGCAGCCAGGCAACTCGGTTTGCCGCTGGTGATCCACACCCGCAGCGCCAGCGCAGACACCTTGGCCATCCTCAAAGAAGAGGGCGAAGACGGCTCTGCCGGCTCGGTCGGCGGTGTCTTCCATTGTTTCACCGAGTCCGCTGAGGTGGCCAAAGCCGCCCTGGCATTGGGCTTTGACATTTCTTTCTCGGGCATCTTGACCTTCAAAAACGCCCAGGATCTGCGAGATGTGGCCTCCTGGGTGCCGCTGGAGCGGATGCTGATCGAGACAGACAGCCCCTACCTTGCACCCGCCCCACACCGTGGCAAAACGAATAACCCCTCTTATGTGCCTTGGGTGGCCAAGCAAATCGCTGACCTGCGCGGCTTGAGCGTGCAAGCCGTGGGCGAGCAAACCTCGGCCAATTTCAACCGACTGTTTGCCCGGGTTTTGGCATGAGAAATTACATTCAATGCATTGCTTTACTTTATGTTTTGATTGGGTTTTTTCCTGCAAACGCCGGCTCGTACGAGGACTTTTTCAAAGCCATTGAATTGGACCATCCCGACACCATCCGGGGTTTGCTTCAACGTGGTTTTGACCCCAACAGTCCCAACCCTAAAGGACAACCCGCTTTGATTTTGGCGATGCAAAAGGGCTCTGACAAATCGGTAGATGTGTTGGTGAATTGGCCGACAACCAAGCTGAGCATCCAAAACCTGCAAGGTGAAACCCCTTTGATGCTGGCCGCGATCAACAACCAAATGACCTTGGCTGCTCAGTTGATCGCCCAAGGTGCAGATGTGAATAAGCCGGGCTGGTCACCCCTGCATTACGCAGCCAGCAAAGGCCACATTGGCATGATGCGCATGCTGATTGAAAACCATGCATATTTGGATGCCGAGTCACCCAATGGCACCACACCACTCATGATGGCCGCACATTACGGCGGCTCGATGGCGACAAAATTGTTGCTGGAAGAGGGCGCTGACCCGCGTTTAACCAACCAACTGGGTCTGTCGGCTTTGGACTTTGCCGCCAAGTCCAAAGAGCCAGAAACCACCCTGTATATACAGGCGTTTTTGGCGGTTTGGCACCAAAAACACCCTCTCAAACAGGCTAATTGATGTTGTAGCCGATGTAACGGCTGACGACCACCGCACCCCGCAGTTCGCCGACTTTGTAGCCAGTGGCTTTGTCGTTCGGGTAGAGCTGGTCGAGTTTGGTCTTGACGTCTGCTTGAATATGCTCAGGGTCACCATGACAGGCCAAACACATGGCTTGGGTGACGATTGGCTTGGCATACCTCAGCTCCATGCGAGAGCCGCCACCGGCCTTGACGGCTTGCACATATTCCATTTCGGCAGGTGCTTGGCCTTTGGCCAGGCCGTCTTCAAACTGTTTGAGCGCTTCAGCTTGCCAATCATTGGGGACACCCAAAACCGGATTGCGGGCACGGGTGCTGACACGGGTGATCGTGATTTTTTCTTTGGTGCCGATGCGCGAGGCAATGGCTGGCGCTTCTGTGTTGCAGACCCCGATGGCATTGATCGGACCACCTTCGCCCATGGCCGCCTTCAATTTTTGACCGAGTTCCTTGAGCATGGCTGCGGCCACATCTCGGCTTTCTTGCATCGGGTTTTCACCCTTGTATTCAGCCCAAGCCAGGCCAGTGGGCAAAACCAAGCCAGCAGCCAACAGGGTGGCGACCAGTCGCTTCAGAGGGGTGTTTGATTGAGTTAACATAATATGCATCGTATGAATTGAGTGAATGATTCAGAACGGTTCCGAAGTGCTGACTGTAACGCCTGCCGTCGAAAAAGCATCAACTTTTCGCGGTCAATTGAATCGCCTTGAACTCTAAAAACTCCTCGAATCCGTATTTGCCGTTTTCACGGCCATTGCCCGATTGTTTATAGCCGCCAAATGGCGCATTGCCATTGAATGCTGCGCCGTTGATGTCGACCTGACCGGTTCGCATTTGCCTGGCGACGCGGATGGCACGGGCTTCGTCTTGGCTCCAGACACCGCCGCCCAAGCCATAGATGGTGTCGTTGGCGATGCGCACGGCCTCTGCTTCGTCCTGGTAAGTCAAGACCACCAACACCGGGCCAAAAATTTCCACGCGCGCCAAGGTGTCGTTGGGTTGGACCCGCAACACGGTGGGTTGCACAAAATAGCCTGTCGCCATGGCAGGCTTGTCAGGGCCGCCAGCGATCAATTCCGCCCCCTCTTTCAAACCCAGTTCGATGAAAGCTTTCACCCGGTCGCGCTGGGTCGCGCTGACCAAAGGTCCCAAGCGGGAGGCTTCTTCCAAGCTGGGCCCCAGGGTGAATTTCGCGATCGCGGTCTGCAACAAGGCTTTGACCTCAGCGTAACGGTCCGCCGGCACCAGCATGCGGGTGTGGGCCGAACAGGTTTGACCGCTGTTGAGCAAACAGGCATTGAGCGTGCCTTTGACCGCGGCTTCCAGGTCGGCATCGGGCAAAACCACGCTGGCCGACTTGCCACCCAATTCCAGCGCGACGCGCTTGACCGAATCCGCGGCCAAGGCAGCCACACGCTTGCCCGCCAGGGTTGAGCCGGTGAAGCTGACCATGTCCACCTCGGGATGGCTGGCCAAGACTTCGCCGACCACCGGCCCCAAGCCGTTGACCAGGTTGAACACGCCAGGCGGGACACCGGCTGCATGGATGATCTCGGCCAAGAGCATCGCGTTGACGGGCGCGACTTCGCTGGGCTTCAAAACGACCGTGCAGCCTGCGGCCAAAGCAGGCGCGACCTTGAGCGTGATTTGGTTGAGCGGAAAGTTCCAGGGCGTGATGCAAGAGACCACGCCAATCGGCTCGCGCACCACCAGCGAGTGACCGACTTTTTCTTCGTAGGCGAAAGCGCGAGCCACCTTGGCGGCGTTGCCCCAGTTGAAAACCGGGCCACCGACCTGGATCATTTTGGCCATCTTGATCGGCATGCCGACCTCACGCGCGATCGTGGTGCCCATCTCCTCGGTTCGGGCTTTGAGGCCGGCGACGATCTTGTCGATGAAGCCACAGCGTTCTTCCACACTCAAGGCCGACCAAGCTGGAAACGCAGCACGGGCGGCCAATACCGCTTGCGTGGCCTCTTCGGCCGTGCCTTGCGGCACCGTGGCCATCACTTTTTCAGTGGAGGCATCGTGCACCTCGAACACCTCTTGGGAAGTGGCTTTTAGCCAAGCGCCGTTGATGTAATGGCTGTCGTAAGTGGTCATGGTGTGGCGTCCAAAAAGATCGAAAAAGGCGGTTCAAAGACCTCAGTGCGCGTGGTGAGCCCAGAGCAAAAATGCTTCGCGACCATCGCGCAACAGAGTGACTTGCTGACCGACTGGCAAACAGAGTTTGGTGGCCACATGGCCGAAAGGCAAGCCAGTCAACACCGGGGTTTTGGTTTGGCTTCTTAACCAAGCGACCACGGTGTGCATGTTGAAGCCCTTGTCGTGGCTGCTGAGCTTGTAGTCGGTGAAGCTGCCCAGCACGATGGCTTTTTGGGCAGACAAAATACCTGCATGGAGCAACTGGGTCAGCATGCGTTCGACGCGGTAGGGATGCTCGGCCACATCTTCCAAAAAAAGCACGCCGCCGGTGATCGAGGGCACATAAGGCGTGCCGATCAGGCTGCATAAAACGCTCAGGTTGCCGCCCCACAAAGTGGACTCTTCGGCCAGCAAGGTTTTTTTCGGCAGGTGATCCAGGTCCGCCGCGGGCAGTCGCCAACCTGCGCCCTCCCCCCGGCCCTGCGCCATGTCGTCAAAACATGCCAACGTGATGTCGTCCAGATCCTTGGCGCCAAAGTCTGCGCAGGCATGCGGCCCCGCCCAGGTGATGGCCTTGGTTTTGGCGAGCACCGCCATCTGCAATGCCGTGAAGTCGCTGTGCCCGACCCAGCGGGTGCCAGCCTTGATCGATTGGGCAATCGCTTTGACTGGCAGGTGTTTGAGCAAACGTGTGAGCCCATAGCCGCCCCGCGTGAGCATGACGATGTCCGCGGTACTGGCGGCGGCACGGCTGATCGCCAGCACACGCTCATCGTCCTCGCCAGCGAAACGTTTGGAACTGCTGAGCGCGGTGGGGTCTAACTCCACATCGTGGCCCAGCTTGGTCAGTCGTTTGATCGACAGCCGCAAAGCTGCTTTGTCGCGCACTGCGCCAGAGGGTGAATACAGGTAAATGTGCATCTTGTTTCTTTTGAAAACCGCATTGTCGATCAAGCTGCCTTGTGTCCTGACGCGGGCGACCCATTCAAGCCAAACCTTGCAGGGCCAGCGCAGCCACCTGCTTGCCGTGCTCTTGGACAAAATGACCCGCCTGGGCTAAGAGCACCGGCTCGGGGCAGCCCCGAATGGAGAGCTGCAACCCACGCATCACCGCCTCGCCCAACACCGGGTCTTGTTGCCCCACCACCATCAGGCTCTTGCCGGGCCATTGCTCACGCCAAAAAACCCGAGCTTGGCGCGAAACCTCAGCACCTTCACTGTCCGCGTGCTCAGGCACCATGGGCGGGAAAGCGCGCAAAGCAGCACGGTGTCCCGCGTCTGGAAATGGCGCGTTGAAAGCCTCGCACTCGGCAGCGGACAGGTGTGGGTTGCCCCTGGCGAACAGCTTGCCCACGTCAAACTGGGGTTTGTCCGCGCACATTTGCCGCCAAGCCAAAAAGCCTGGGCTCAGGGGATGCTCGCCAGTGGCCAAAGTGGTGTTCATCACCAGCAGGCCTTGGTAACGCAACGGTGCTGCCATGGGCAAGGTCAGGCCCAAGATGCCGCCCCAGTCTTGCACCACCAGGTTGATGCGCTGCAGGTCCATGGCTTCGATGAATTCGTGCAAGATCTGTCGGTGCCAGTCAAACCTGTGGGCACTGTCTTTTTTGGGTTTGTCACTTTTGCCAAAACCCGGCATATCGGGTGCGACCACACGGTGACCCGCTTGCAAGAACACTGGCATCATTTTTCTATACAGGTAACTCCATGCGGGGTTGCCGTGCAAGCAGAGCCAAGTGACCGGGGCGTCTTGAGGTCCCTCGTCGAGGTAATGCAGACGAAGGCCATTCAAACTCGGCAGATCGTTGATGTAATTAGGCTGCCAAGGGTAGTCAGGCAGATCAGCAAAGCAAGCTTCAGGCGTTCGCAGCGCGTCGTCGCGCAAAGGCCAAGACGAGGCTTGTTTTTGGGTGGCTCGTTGCGATTGGAAAAACGCTTGTAGCAAAACTGTGGATTGATGGGCCAACACGCCGCCGTGTTGCTGCGTGTGGTGGTTTAACTGTGTTTGGGCGAACACATCAAGCACAGAGCCAGCAGCACCGGTCTTGGGCTCGGTGGCGCCCCACACCACACGGGGCAAACGGGCATTCAACATCGCACCTGCACACATGGCGCAAGGTTCCAAGGTCACGTAAAGCGTGCAGTCTTCCAAACGGTAGTTGCCCAAGCGCTGGGCCGCCGCTCGCAGTGCCAACACCTCTGCATGGGCGGTGGGGTCGTTCATACCAATGGGTGCGTTATGCGCTTGTGCCACCACTTGGCCTTGGTGAACAACCACAGCACCTACGGGTACCTCGCCTTGGGCTGCGGCCAGTTCTGCTTGCACCAAGGCGAGTTGCATGAAGTCTTCGTCATTCATGCGTGACAATGTAACCCATGCATTCATCGCTCGTACACACCGTTCTTGCGCTGGCCTTGGTGTCGGGAATGCTCTTTAACGCATGGGCGGCCATGCCTCAACCAAAAATGCTTTATGTGACGCCAGACAACTGCAAACGGATACGCGGCTACAGCCGCAACGACTTGGCAGGTGTGGCCAAAGCCTTGGGTGTAGCTGTTAACAAAGTGAGCTACGTCAAACCCCACTGGGGCAAAGGCCCCGAGGATCGACCTCAATGCATGATGGTGTTCGACACCCCCAAAGGACGCATCTCATGCGCTGTGTTTAACATCCTTCAAACCGATTTTGTGTTCGGTCAAGCAGTTCCCGTTAAAGGCAATAACGCCATTTGCCTTCCCCCCGTATCCCTCACCTCTCCTTGATATCGCTTCATATGGTCAAGTGACACGCCGCCGTTCCAGTCCCCAAGCAGAGACAGGTATTCGTATGCTTTCTCGGTGGGCAAACGGGCTTGCACCATTGTGCAAGCTTCTCTGGCGATGCCGGGGTTGGGCGCTTGAATGCGCTCAATCACGCTGGTAATTGAGCAAACTGCCTCGGTAAGGCGTTAGGTCGCTCAGAGGTAAAAGAATATCGCTTTGCATTAAACCAAAGCCATGACCCGCCATGCGTTTATTGAAGGCACTGCGTTGGCCACGGTTGGGATCAATGATCAGCACCTGCGCGTGGTCCGCCGCATGGCGCTGAATAAAGTCTGCCAGTTGCGTGGGATGGTTGCGCTCATACAGCACATCGCTGCCAATGATGAGATCAAATTCACCCAGCAAAGGGTTTTCTCGTTCCCAGTGACCGCTTTGGTAAGCCATCACAGGCAAGGCGTTCAAGACCAAATTGGCTTGTAAAAACCGCTCGGTGTAGGGGTGGTAATCCGACGCGGTGACATTGCCCATTCGCCTGTGGATCACCAAACTGGCCAAGGCCAAGCCGCAGCCAATTTCAAGAATACGTAAATTGTCTACGGGCCACGTCTGCATGAGATCGGCCATTTTTTGTGCCGAAGGCCAGACCAAACCAAACAAAGGCCATGTGGCAGAAGACACGCCCAAAGCCGAAGCAAGACCCAGCGGGTCATGCCATTGTTGTTTGTCTAAAAGGGATCGAATATGAAGATCAGCGCCGCCTGCAATAGCGACCATTTCGCGCTTAACCAAATAGCCCAAACCGTTTGAATCGGTTGGGCTGGCAGTCAAAACCGACGTTTTCTGGGACCGCTGGGTCCTTTGCCTTCGATGTGGCGAAAGGTGATACGGCCTTTGGTCATGTCGTAAGGAGAGAGTTCCAACGTGACCTTGTCGCCGGCCAAGATGCGAATGTGGTGCATGCGCATCTTGCCTGCCGTGTAGGCCACGAGTTCGTGGCCGTTGTCCAAAGTGACCCGGTAACGTGAGTCGGGAAGCACCTCACGCACCAAGCCGGACATTTCCAGCATTTCTTCTTTGGACATCTGACTGCCTGAAGCGTTGAGCGCTTAGTCGGCGGTTTTGATGTTGGACGCTTGCAGACCTTTGGGGCCGGTGGTCACTTCAAAGCTAACGCGTTGACCTTCTGCCAGGGTTTTGAAACCTTGGTTCTGGATCGCGGAAAAATGGGCAAACAAATCTTTGCCGCCGTCTTCGGGAGTAATGAAGCCAAAACCTTTGGACTCGTTAAACCATTTCACTGTACCTGTTGCCATGTATTGCATTTCTTTAAAAAAAAGGGAAGCCCCCCTCGGGGTCGAAGGTCAAGGATGAAGCGTGTGACGAAGGGAGAAATACCTATGAGGGCAGAACTAGAAACGAACAACAACGACATAACTTGATAATCGAAGCTTGGACTATGCCTGTATTTCTGACATAAAGCAATGTTTTATTGCGCGAATGGGCTAATATCTTTGCCATGAGTGATATTCGACGATTGAAACAGGTTCTGCAGCAACACCGCACGATCGCGGTGGTCGGCTTGTCCGCCGATTGGTTCAGGCCATCTTTTTTTGCTGCCAAGTACATGCAAACGCACGGCTACCGCATCGTGCCGGTCAACCCCAAGTACCCCGAGATCCTGGGAGAGACTTGCTACCCCACCCTGTCAGCCATCCCTCACCCCGTCGACATCGTCGACGTGTTTCGCAAACCCGCAGACACCCCAGCGATTGCCCATGAAGCCGTGGCCATTGGCGCCAAGGTCTTGTGGCTGCAATTGGGCGTGGTCAATGAAGAAGCCCAAACCATCGCAGCCCAAGCCGGCCTGGATGTGGTGGTCGACCGCTGCGTGAAAATTGAACACGCACGACTGTTTGGCGGTCTGGGTTGGTTTGGCGTCAACACAGGCGTCATCTCCGCACACCGACAAATCGCACCGAGTTTTGACCACCATGGCTGACCGAACATTCGGGTTTGACACCCTGAGCCTGCATGCAGGACAAATCCCGGACGCCGCTACGGGCAGTCGCGCAGTTCCCATCTACCAAACCAGCGCCTATGTGTTTGACAGCCCAGAACATGCCGCGAGCCTGTTCAACCTGCAAACCTTTGGCAATGTGTATTCTCGTTTGTCCAACCCCACCGTTGCGGTGTTCGAGGAGCGTGTGGCGGCCCTGGAGGGCGGCCGCGCTGCCGTGGCCACCGGCTCGGGCATGGCTGCCCAAATGATCGCCTTGCTCAATGTGTGCGAGGCAGGTGACGACATCGTTGCCGCTCGATCGCTGTATGGCGGCACCCACACCCAGTTGATGGTGAATTTCCAAAAGCTCGGTATCCACACCACCCTTGTAGATTCGTCTGACCCAGAGAACTTCGCCCGCGCCATCACCCCGAGAACCAAGGCCTTGTATGCCGAAACCCTGGGCAACCCATCCTTGAACGTGTTGGACATCGAAGCCGTGGCGCGCATTGGCAACCAAGCCGGTGTGCCTTTGTTTGTCGATAACACCTTTGCCAGCCCCTACCTGTGCCGCCCATTTGAATGGGGTGCCGCGATTACCCTTCACTCAGCCACCAAGTTTTTGGGTGGTCACGGCACCACCATGGGTGGTGTCATCATCGAATCAGGCCAATTCCCCTGGGACAACGGCCGTTTTCCTGGCATGACCGAGCCATCGCCGGGCTACCACGGGGTGCGGTTCTTTGAGACTTTCGGCAACTTTGGTTTCACCATGAAATGCCGGATGGAGGGCATGCGCACGTTTGGCCCTGCCCTGTCGCCTTTCAATGCGTTTTTGTTGTTGCAAGGGGTGGAGACATTGTCCTTGCGAATGGACCGCCATTGCAGCAACGCCTTGGCAGTGGCCAAGCATTTGCAGCAACACCCGAAAGTGGCTTGGGTCAACTACCCTTCACTGTCCAACCACCCGGACCATGCCCTGGCAAGCAAATACATGCCCAAGGGTGCTGGAGCGGTGCTGACCTTCGGTGTCAAGGGTGGTGCTGCTGCTGGGCAAACTTTCATTGAAAACATCGAGTTTTTGTCGCACCTGGCCAATATCGGTGACGCGAAATCCTTGGTGATTCACCCCGCCTCCACCACCCACCGTCAACTCAGCGAAGAGCAGCAAATCGCCGCGGGCGTGCCACCCGACTTGATTCGACTGAGCGTGGGACTGGAGACCTTGGACGATATTGTGTGGGACATCGATCAGGCGCTGTCTAAAACCTGATCACCCCCAAACGAACCAAACCACGATCAAGCTGATCAAGCTGTACTTGGTCAGTTTGTAAACCATCGGGTTCCAATGTTTGAACTGGCGCCGCTTGGCCTCCAGCATGTCGTGGTAGCGCGTTAATTTATTGATCGCGCCAGTTTGGTCACCCGCGTCATTCGGTGAACTTGCGGCAGACATCACCACACGGCTGAACCATCTGTTCAAAGCAGCTACCCAAGCCACGGTGACCGGGCGTTCGACATCGCAAAACAAAATGATGCGGTTGTGTGAGGTCTTGTTGTAGGCCTCGTGGAGATAGGTTTCGTCGAACATCACGGCCAGTCCGTCACGCCAACTGTGGCGCTGACCATCGACATCGATGTAGCAGCCATCATCATTGGGTGTGATCAGCCCCATGTGAAAACGGACCGAGCCAGCATAGGGGTCGCGGTGACGGTTGAGTTGGCCACCTGGTGGCAGCTCGGCAAACATGGCGGCCTTGACGCTGGGGATGGATTTCAAAATAGCCACGCTACGGGGACAGTGTTCGAGGGCAGACGGATGGCTGTCGCCATACCATTTCAGGTAAAAACGCTTCCAGCCATATTTGAAAAATGAGTTAAAGCCCAGGTCATCGTGGTTTTCAGCCGCTTTGATTCGCTGCATCTCTGACAAGTGCATGGCGTCGTCGCGAAAAACTTGCCAGTTGTCTTCCAACACCTTGAGTTCAGGAAATTCGCGCAGGGGGATGTAGGGCGTGGTGGGCACCTTGGAGAACAAGACCATCAGCGCATTGATCGGTGCGAGCAACACCGAATGGTCCAAAAACAAGCGTCTGAGCGGCAGGCGCACTTGTCCGCGAAAGTGTCCGAACAAGATGGCGGACAACCATGCAGAGACGATGATCCATTTCATGGCAGCTGGCCCCTATCAGGTATCAAAGTCTTCATTCTTTCATGTTAAGCGGTCGACTGACTGTGGTTTTCAAGCTTAATGCGAATCATTCTCATTTGATGATAGAATTCACCCATTGAAACAAACGCATGAGCAAATCTGATGGGAAAAGAAAAATTTCAACACACCGCCATTGCTTTGGTGCTGGCGACCTGGGCCTCGAGTGGTTGGACCATGAATGAGGAAGCAAGCTTGCCGAGGATCGATGTATTGGGTGGCTCGCAAGAAGAAATCAAAAAGATACCGGGCGCAGTCAACATCATCACGCCAGCTGAGCTCCAGCGCATGCAACCCATGTCGACCGAAGCGGCATTGAAACAAGTGCCAGGGGTTGTCATCAAACCAGAAGAAGAATCAGCCGTGGTGGCCAATATTGGCATGCGAGGGCTCAGTGCGGGTGAATACAAAACCCTCGTCCTGGAGGACGGCGTGCCCGTAGCGCCAGACCTGTTCTTTGGCAACAGCAGGTACTACAACCCCAGAATTCAACGCATGAACAGCATAGAAGTGTTAAAGGGTGCAGCCTCGTTGCGGTATGGCCCCAACACCATCGGCGGAGTGATCAACTACAAAACCAAAGACCCGGTAGATGGCGCCACACTGTCGACAAAAATCGGCTCACACCAGTACCGGGAGTCCAACCTTGAAGTCGGCGGACGATCCTCATCAGGCGATGCCCAAGTGGGTTTGTTCTACACACAGGCCAAAAGTGATGGCTTTCAAAGCAAAGGCTTTGACATGCAGGATCTCATGCTCAAAGCAGGCATGGCAGTCGACAACAAGCAATGGCTTGGGATCAAAATCACCCACTACGACAATGATGCCAATATTTCTTACCGAGGGCTGTTCAAAAATGCATTTGATGCCAAAGCCACATTCAACCCCGCGCCAGACGATTGGATGCTCACTGAACGGAATTCATTGGACATCAACCATGAATGGGAGATCCAGCCAGACATGCGCTTGAACACCGTTTGGTATTGGAGTGAAATGCAACGAGACTATTGGCGATTTGGCTTGAAGCCTTCAGCAACTCAGACGATCGACGGCCTTACCCAATGGAACTACAGCGATACATTGGACGGCAACAACCGCGCATTTGATCGCGTGGGTCTCGACAGCCGATTAACCCTCCAACACACCCGCTTGGGCTTGGCCAGTGAGGCGGAACTCGGTGTCCGGTGGATGCAAGAAAACATGCGTGATCAAAAAATCAGCGCAAGCCGTGTCCAACCGAGGAGTGGCACCTTGTCATCGGATGTGTTGCAAAACGCCCAAAGCCTGGCTGTATTTGCACAAAACCGCACGGCAATCAACGACCAACTTTCTTTGACGGCAGGCGTGAGGGCTGAAATTTATGCTCAGCTGACCGATGACTTGAAGGACAACACCAAAGACGGTCAATCTGAGCAATCACAATATTTGCCAGGCGTTGGACTGACCTACCAAATGGCCGATCAAGTACAAATGTATGGCGGCATCTACAAGGCATTTTCACCGCCCTACAACAGCACCTCGATCGTCAGTGGCCGTGACCTGAATTTGGCAGCTGAGCAATCAACCAACATGGAATTGGGCGTGCGTGGTCAGTGGCGAACATGGCAATTTGAGTTGACTGCATTTCGAATGGATTTTGACAACCAGGTGATCCGCGCCAATAGCAACGGCGGAGACCCCAGCAATGGTGGAAAGACACTTCACCAGGGACTGGAAATGGCGGTGGCCATGGACCTGAGCAAAGCCATGCGCATCGAAGTGAATTCAACCTATGTGCCAGATGCGAAATTCACAGAGGACCGCTTCTCCAACCAAAATGTGTTGATTGCCCGTCATGGCAACCGGGTTACTTACAGCCCAGAATGGGTCGCCAACCTTTTGGTGTCGTACCAATGGGGTGCAAGCACTGCGGTGCTGGGAGTCAACCACGTGGGTGCCCAAATGACAGACAGCCTGAACACACAGTCGCTGACGGAGAATACGTCCGGATTTTTCACTGGTCAAATCGATGCTTACACGACTGCCGATCTGATCACCAGCCATGAAATTGATCGCCAATGGCGTGTGACTGCCGCTGTGAGAAACATCACCAACCGCCACTATGTGGCCAGTTTGCGGCAAGGCATCTACGCAGGACCTGAGAGAAGCTATGAACTGGGTGTCAGGTACTCATTTTGAATGGCCGTTTCAAAGCGGCCTGCAGTTGAGACTGTTGGAACCTCAATGGCTATTTGGGAACAGGGGTTGCAGACAAGACACCGATGAGTGGGTCAGTGACGCCAACCACATGCAAGGCGAGCATGCCCAGCACACCGGCAAGCACCAAATAGTAAATCGTCGGAATGATGGTGATGCGCAAGGTAACTCCCTCACGACCGAGCAAGCCAACAGTCGCCGAAGCAGCAACGACGTTGTGAATAGCAATCATGTTGCCAGCCGCGGCCCCCACACTCTGAATCGCCACCATCAATGCACCTGAGAGTCCAAGCAAGCCCGCGGTTTCAAATTGGAATTGGCTGAGCATGAGGTTGCTGACGGTATTGGAGCCTGCAAGGAAAGCACCCAGTGCACCGACGGTTGGCGCAAACAGTGGGTAAATTTGCCCCATCAAATCAGCAACGCCGCGTGCCATGGCAATGGGCATGCTTGCCAGGTCGTACGCATTGACACCCGAGTTGATCATGACCCGAACCATGGGCACTGTGAAAATCAGCACAAAGCCAGCGCCGACGATGGTGCTGCCGGAGTCGCGTATGGCGCGACCAAAATCTGACACGCGCATCTGATGCAGGAAGTAGGTCGCGATGCAAACCAGGATCAGCAGACCACCGGGCAAGTAGAGCACTTGGAAATTGCCGCTGATGCCCTGTTCGCCCAGGATATCGACAAATTTCAGATCGACGCTTTTCAGAGCGTCGCCCAGCGGCTTGATGGTGCGCGACAGCACCAGAACCAAGGCCAGCAAGATGTAGGGCAGCCAGGCCATGAAGCTGCTGATTTTCTTTTCGGTCAGGCTGTCGAGCGACATTTGCAAATTGCCGACCCAGGTGGAAGGCCATTGCGCTGCAGGAGCAAAGTCCCACTGATCTTTCGGCACCAGAAACCCCACTTTGACCGCCAAAGTGACGATACCCAAACCCAGCAGTCCGCCCAGGATCGATGGGAATTCAGGGCCAAGGAACACGCCGGCGAGCATGTAAGGCACAGTGAAACTGAAGGCAGCAAAAATGGCGAAAGGCAAAATCGACAGGCCTTCGGTCCATGAGCTGTTGCGCCCGAAAAAGCGGGTCATGACCATCACCAGCAGCAAAGGTATCAGCGTGCCGCAGATGCCGTGAATGATGGCCACTTCGGAGACGATGATGTGAAAAAACGCATCCCATTCCAGGCCACGCGCGGCGAGCTGTTCAGTCAGTGCGATCTTGTCCAGGCCAGCTTGAACACCCACCAACATGGGCGTACCGACCGCTCCAAAGGAGACAGGCGTGGATTGAATCATCATCCCGAAGACCACCGCTGCCAGCGCTGGAAAACCAGCAGCAACCATCAGCGGCGCAGCAACTGCGGCTGGCGTACCAAAGCCAGAGGCGCCCTCAATAAAGCTTCCAAACAGCCAGGCGATCAGAATGACCTGAATCCGACGGTCAGGACTGATATTGGAGAAACCAGCGCGAATGGTGGTGATGGCGCCTGAATATTTCAGCGTATTGAGCAGCATGATCGCGCCGAAAATAATCCACAGCAGACCCACGGTCATGATCAGACCCTGAATCGTCGAAGCAACAACACGGTTGATGCTGACGCCCCATACGCTCATCGCTATCGCACAAGTGACGAAGAACACCGCTGGCATGGTGTACTTGGCAGGCAATCGGAAACCGACCAACAACACACCCGACAATAAAATAGGTGCAAAAGCGAGTAATGCCATCAAGCCGCTGTCCATAGCCATCTCCTGAATTTGATTTTTGTTTTCAAGATGGCAAACACCGGACCGGAACTCGCCAACAAACCAACTTAATTAACGTGAATTATAGAGGGCTGCCCCAGGAGCAAGACCTGACATGCTTTGACCAAGGGCAGCGGATTCGTTGTTCATTCCCACTCGATGGTCGCGGGTGGTTTAGAGCTCACATCCATCACCACGCGGTTGATACCTCGCACCTCATTGATGATGCGCCCTGAGACCTTTTTCAACAAGGCATAAGGTAACTCTGCCCAATCGGCTGTCATGAAATCGCTGGTCACCACAGCGCGCAAAGCCACCACGTGATCGTAGGTGCGACCGTCTCCCATCACGCCCACACTTTTCACCGGCAAAAACACGACAAACGCCTGGCTGGTGGCTTCATACCAGTTGCGAGGGGTTTGTGTTCCACCAAAGGCCACCAAAGCGGGGTCTCCCTCGAATGGCGAGTTGCGCAGTTCCTCGATGAAGATCGCATCGGCGCGCCGCAGCAAATCTGCGTAGTCCTTTTTCACTTCGCCCAAGATCCGCACGCCCAAACCTGGGCCAGGGAAAGGATGGCGATACACCATGTCATGTGGCAAACCCAGCGCCACGCCCAATTCACGCACCTCGTCTTTGAACAAATCGCGCAACGGCTCGAGCAATTTCAAACCGAGCTGCTCGGGCAAACCGCCCACGTTATGGTGGCTTTTGATGGTGACAGCTTTCTTGCTTTTGGCGCCACCGCTTTCAATCACATCCGGATAGATCGTCCCTTGCGCCAAGAAGCTGGCACCTTGGTGGCCACCGCCGCCGGCTTTGAGTTTGGCGGCTTCTTGCTTGAACACAGTGACGAATTCAGCGCCAATGATTTTGCGTTTCGCTTCCGGATCGGCCACGCCGGCGAGCTTGCCTAAAAACAAATCGCTGGCATCGACACGGATGACACGCGCATGCAACTTGCCTGCAAACATCTCCATCACCATGTCGCCTTCATTCAAGCGCAGCAAGCCGTGATCGACAAACACGCAAGTGAGTTGGTCGCCGATCGCCCGGTGAATCAGCGCAGCGGCCACCGAGGAGTCCACACCGCCTGACAAGCCCAATATCACCTCTTCATCGCCCACTTGCTCGCGGATTCGCGCCACCGCCTCGTCTACGTGGTTGCGCATGACCCAATCGGGAGAAGCTTGGCAAATGCCCAGCACAAAGCGGTTGAGCAAAGCGCGGCCTTGCAAGGTGTGGGTGACTTCAGGGTGAAATTGCACACCGTAAAAATGCCTCGCTTGATCGGCCATGCCCGCGATCGGGCAACCCTCGGTACTGGCCATCAGCTTGAAGCCAGGCGGCAATTCAGTCACTTTGTCGCCATGGCTCATCCAGACCTTGAGCATGCCGTGGCCTTCAGGCGTGCTGAAGTCTTCGATGTCTTGGAGCAAATCGGTGTGACCCCTGGCGCGCACCTCTGCGTAGCCAAATTCGCGTGTCTGACCTGCTTCGACCTTGCCACCGAGTTGCTGCGCCATGGTTTGCATGCCATAGCAAATGCCCAGCACTGGCAGCCCCAAAGCAAACACCGCAGCCGGGGCGCGGTCATCCACTTCGTAAACGCTGGCGTGGCTGCCCGACAAGATGATCCCCTTGAGCCGGTGGTCTTTGGCGTATTGTCGAATCCAGTCGTCAGTCACGTCGCAAGGATGGACTTCGCAGTACACATGCGCTTCACGCACACGCCTGGCAATCAGTTGGGTGACCTGCGAGCCGAAATCAAGAATCAAGATGGTGTCGTGGGACATGGTCTTCGCCTGCGAACAAGCGCGGTAAGGGCTTATTCAGCGCGGTAATTCGGGGCTTCTTTGGTGATCTGTACGTCGTGCACATGGCTTTCGCGCATGCCAGCCGCAGAGATCTCGACAAACTCGGCTTGGTGGCGCATTTCCTCGATGCTGGCGCAACCGCAATAACCCATTGACGCGCGAACGCCACCCGCCATTTGGTAAACGATGCTGACCATCGAGCCTTTGTAAGGCACTCGCCCTTCAATGCCTTCAGGCACGAGTTTGTCGGCGTTCGGGTTGCCGGTGGTGGCTTCTTGGAAATAGCGGTCGGCACTGCCTTGTTGCATGGCGCCGATCGAGCCCATGCCACGGTAGCTTTTGTAACTGCGCCCTTGGTAGAGGATGACTTCGCCAGGCGCTTCCTCGGTGCCGGCGAACATGCCACCCATCATCACGCTGGATGCGCCTGCTGCGATGGCTTTGGCGATGTCGCCGCTGTAGCGGATGCCGCCGTCGGCGATCAACGGAATGCCAGAACCTTGCAAGGCCATGGCCACGTTGTCGATCGCGGTGATCTGGGGCACGCCCACGCCTGCCACGATGCGGGTGGTGCAAATCGAACCCGGACCAATACCCACTTTGACCGCATCGGCCCCCGCTTCAGCCAAGGCCAAAGCAGCAGCGCCAGTGGCGATGTTGCCGCCCACCACATCGATCTGGGGGTAGTTTTGTTTGACCCAGCGCACCCGCTCGATCACGCCGTGGCTGTGACCGTGCGCGGTGTCCACCACGATCGCATCCACGCCGGCTTTGACCAGGGCTTCGACGCGCTCTTCGGTACCGGCGCCTACACCCACAGCCGCACCCACGCGCAAGCGACCTGAGGCGTCACGCGCGGCATTGGGGAAACTGGTTTGCTTGGTGATGTCCTTGACCGTGATCAGCCCTTTGAGCTCAAAGGCATCGTTGACCACCAACAAGCGTTCGAGTTTGTGTTTGTTGAGCAGTGCTTTGGCTTGCTCGGGGGTGGTCCCTTCGGGGACCGTGATCAAGCGCTCGCGCGGGGTCATGATCTCTTTGACCTGCACGTCATAGCGGGTTTCAAAACGCAAATCTCGCCCACTGACGATGCCCACCACTTGGCCACCGTCACACACCGGAAAACCCGAGATGCCCAGTTGGTCAGACATGGCCATGACCTGGCGCACCGTGTGTTGCGGGGTGATGACCACCGGGTCGAGCAATACGCCACTTTCATAGCGTTTGACCTTGGCAACCTCGGCAGCCTGCTGTTGGGCGGTCAGGTTTTTGTGAACGATACCCATGCCGCCTTCTTGGGCGATGGCAATCGCCAAGCGGGCTTCGGTGACCGTGTCCATGGCGGCAGACACCAGGGGCAGGTTCAAGGCGATGCGCCTGGAAAATTGGGTTGAGAGCTGTGTGTCCTTGGGCAGGACTTGAGAAAAGGCGGGGACCAGCAACACATCGTCGAAGGTCAGCGCTTTGCCAAGCAGGCGCATGGTAAATCTCCAAAAGCCAGATCATACCGACCTAGCCAACCCCACTTTTCAGCGGGCATGGAAGGTACTTTCAATAGCCTTGTTTGGCGCCAGGTCGACGGGATGCAAACAGACCAGCTGCCCGGCTGCCCTGCTTTTGAAAACGCTCACGCCGGGCCACTTTGGGATCGACACGCAAGCCTCGCAGCCATTCAACACGGTCCCCTTCTTGAAGCGGTGAAGTTGACTCAACAGGCTTGCCCCAGACCGCGACCTGCCAATCCTCGGGGCTGGCGTCCTTGAATGGTTCAAACACCTTGAGCAGGTGTTGCAGGGAGTCCGCAACGGTGGCGCCTGCTTCGGCATCCCACTCAAACTGGTGCAATTCACGAACACCCCAGCCAACCACCACCAGCACTTTCATCGGGGATAGACCACTTCTGCTCGCTTGACAAACGCATCAACCAAGGTGGAGGCAATCTTGTCAAACACCGGCCCCACCAAGGCCCCAAACATCGAATCAAAGCTGTAGGAGAGTTTGAGTTCAACCCGACAGGCTTGCTCATCGCCCAAAGGGATGAAATTCCAAACACCGTTGAGTTGCTTGAAAGGGCCATCGATCAGATTCAGTTGCACCTGCCGGCCAGGCACGTGGCTGTTGGCCGTGGTGAAACTTTTGTGCAGACCGCCAAAGGCCATGCCAATCCGCGCAGTCATGCCGTTTTCGTGCAACGCAAGGATTTGTGTTTGGTCGCACCAGGGCAAAAACTGCGGGTAAGACGCGACATCCACCACCAAATCAAACATTTCTTGGGCGGTAAACCAGATCAATACGGACTTCTCAACGGTTTTCATAGAATGGGGCTTGCGCCAACTTGGCTCCAAGGGTCATTGTAAAGACCCGCCTCTCCTCCACTACCCCCTTCATGGCCAGCAAAACTGCACCTCAAACCCGTATTGCGGACAACAAAAAAGCCGCTTTCAACTACTTTTTCGAAGAACGCCTGGAAGCAGGCATGGTCCTCGAAGGGTGGGAGGTCAAGGCCGCGCGTGAAGGCAAGGTGCAACTCACCGATGGCTATGTCGTGATTCGCAACGGTGAAATGTTCGTCATCGGCTGCCAAATCAACCCGCTGAAAACCGCGTCTACCCATGTGAATCCTGACGCGATTCGTTCGCGCAAACTCTTGTTGCACAAGGATGAGATCCGCCGTTTGATCGGCAAGGTTGAGCAAAAGGGCTACACCCTGGTGCCGCTGAATTTGCATTGGAAAAATGGTCGCATCAAGTGTGAAATTGCCTTGGCCAAAGGCAAGGCTGAGCACGACAAGCGCGACACCATCAAAGACCGCGAAGGCAAGCGCGAAGTTGAACGCGCCATGAAAAACCGTACTCGCTGACGCTCAAGTCTCGAGTGTCGCCTGCCCCGCCACCATCACCAGACGCTGGTCGCAACGCTGACTGAGTGCACGGTCGTGGGTAACCATCACCAGTGTCGTGCCCAACTCCCGGTTGAGTTCCAGCATCAAACGCATCACGTTTTCACCCGTGGCATGGTCCAAACTGCCTGTGGGTTCATCTGCCAGCAGCACATCCGGCTTGACGACAAAGGCACGCGCCAGGGCCACGCGCTGCTGCTCGCCGCCGCTCATCACCTTGGGGTAATGGTTCAATCGTTCGGCCAAACCAACACGCACCAACATCTCACGCGCCAAGGGCTTGGGGTCGCGGTGTCCTGCCAATTCCAGAGGCAGCATGACGTTTTCCAGGGCTGTCAAGGGGGCCAGCAGTTGAAAGCTTTGAAATACAAAGCCGATGTGCTTGGCGCGCAAAGCAGCTCGTTGGTCTTCGTTGAGTGAAAACAGGTCTTGGCCGGCAATCTGCACAGTGCCTTGGGTGGGTGTGTCCAAGCCAGCCATGATCGCCAGCAAGGTGCTCTTTCCAGAGCCAGACGCACCCACGATGGCCAAGGTTTGTCTGGCCTGCAAGCTGAAATCGATATCGCGGAGAATGTCCAAGGTGCCTGTGGCATCGGTGACAGATTTGAAAATATGAGAAACCGCAATCAAGGGTGAGGACATGCCGTGCAATCCGTGTTGAAACGTAGAGACTTTAACTTGCAAACGCTGATGGCCTTGCTGCTCGGTTCATTGCCCTTGTCAAACCATGCGGTCAATGCCAACAAACTGCTGGTGGTCGGCGACTCCCTCAGTGCGGAATATGGCATTGCCCGTGGCACCGGCTGGGTCGCTTTGCTGTCCGAGAAACTTCAGCAGGAAAGCCCCCAATGGCAAGTGGTCAATGCCAGCATCAGCGGCGACACCACCTCTGGCGGGCTGTCCCGGCTGCCCGCCCTGCTCGCCCAGCACCGCCCCAAGCTGGTGGCGATCGAACTCGGCGGCAACGATGCCCTGCGCGGCTTTTCATTGCAAATGACCCAGGACAATTTGGTTCGCATGATTCAGGCCTGTCAAAAAGCCAAAGCCCGGGTGCTGCTCATTGGCATGCAAGTCCCGCCCAATTACGGGGCGCGCTATGGTGCCGACTTCAGCCAATTGTTTGTTCGTTTGAGCAAAACCCACCAAGTAGCTTTGGTTCCCTTTTTGCTCAAAGGCGTGGCAGATGCCAAAGACCCGACAGCGTTGTTTCAGTCTGACCGGATTCACCCGTTAGCGCAGGCCCATCCCATCATCCTGGGCAATGTCTGGCCCGTCTTAAAGAAGATGCTCTGATGGCCTTGCGCCCGGTGACTGCCCAAGAAGCCATGCAGCGCATGGCCCTGCCAGCCGACCATCCCTTGGCGTTCAGTTGCATCATCGATGCGCGCAGCGAAGACGAACACGCCTTGGACCACCTGCCTGGCGCATTGAACTGGCCTTCCTTGACCAATGCGGAACGCATTCGCGTGGGCAGCTTGTACAAACAGGTGAATGCCTTTGAAGCAAACAAAGTCGGTGCCGCATTGGTGGCCGCCAACATCGCCAGACACCTTGAGCGCGATGTCATGCAGTTACCGAAGGATTGGCAACCGCTGTTGTACTGTTGGCGCGGTGGCAAGCGCAGTGGTTCGCTGGGTTTGGTACTCGGCCAAATTGGCTTCAGGACTTGGTTGATCGAGGGTGGCTACAAGGCCTTTCGCGCTGAGTTGGTGAAAGACATTGCGCAGATCGCGCTGCGCTTGCGCTTTCAAGTCGTGGCGGGCCCCACAGGCTCAGGCAAAACCCGCTTGCTGCACGCCCTGAAAGAACAAGGTGCACAGGTGCTGGACCTCGAAGCACTGGCGCAACACCGCAGTTCTGTCTTGGGACGCATTCCGGGGCAAGCCCAGCCCAGCCAAAAACATTTCGACATGCGGGTGTGGCACCAACTGCGTCAATTTGACCCCAACCGCACGGTCTTTGTGGAAGCCGAAAGCAAAAAGGTGGGCAATGTCAGCATCCAAGAAGAACTGGTGCAAGCCATGCGCAGCAGCCCCTGCATCGATTTGCAGCTGAGCGGTCCTCAACGGGTTGCTTTGTTGCTGGAAGACTATGCGTATTTCGCCAACAGCCCCGACATGTTTTGCCAACGCTTAGGCGTGTTGACTGCACAAAAAGGCAAAGCCGTGATTGGGCTCTGGCAGGAGATGGTGCGCGCAGGAGAAACACCTGCGGTGGTCAGCGCCTTGCTTGAACAGCACTACGATCCAACCTACGCCAAATCGGTCGAACGCAATTTCAGCCATTTTGGCCAGGCGCATGTGGCGATTCTGCAAGACCGACACCCGGCCAGCATGGCTTTGGTGGCTGCTGATTTGGCGAAGCGTTTTTGTTAAGACAAGGCGACCTGCAAGGCTTGCGCCAAGTCGGCAATCAAGTCCGCAGGGTCTTCCAGGCCCATGGCCAAACGCACAAAACCACCTTCCAGCAACGGTCGATCAGCGAGTTGGCGCATGGTGCTCAAGTCGTAAGGCACGACCAAGCTGATCGGCCCGCCCCAGCTGTAGCCCAACTTGAACAGTCGCAAAGCATTGCAAAACACATCGACCTGTTGCGGCGTGATGTGCGGCTGGAAACGCAAGCTCAACAAACTCGCTGCGCGTCCGCCGCTGTGCATTGGGCCATCCATGGGGGCATCTGCTGCACAAAGTTCGCGCCAATGGGCATGCCCTGGGGAGTCTGCCAACGCTGGATGCAGCACCTGCGCAAATGCAGATTGATGCAAACACCACGCAGCCACTTGGCGGCAAGCGCGGTCTTGTGCGTCATAGCGCAATGCGATGCTGGCCAATGAGCGCAACACCAACTCCACATCGTTGCCAGACACACCGAACCCCAAGCGCATGTGACTGAGTTTCAAGTGGGTGGCCAGGTCCTCACGACAAGTGGTGATGCTACCCATGAGCACATCGCCACCGCCACTGGGGTACTTGGTCAAGGCGTGCACGCTCAGGTCCACGCCGATGCGCTCTGGGCTGCCTGGCATCAAATCGAATGGCTGAAATGCCATTCCTGCGCCCCAAGTGTTGTCCAAGGCCGTCATCACGCTGTGATGTTGGCAAACTTTCAACAAGCTCAGCAGATCAGGAAACTCCAAGGTCACTGAACCCGGCGCTTCCAACCACACCAGCTTGGTCTTCGCAGACAAACGCTTGGCCAAGTCATCCACGCGCATCGAATCGTAAAACTGGTGCGTGATGCCCCAACTGGCCAACTCGGCTTGCACCAGTGTTTTCAAGGGGCCATAGGCGTTGTCAGGAATCAGCACCTCGTCACCTTGCTTCAAAAAAGCCAGGTTGACCTGAGCCAAGGCGGCCAAGCCGCTGGGAAACAACACCGCGTGCTGGGCACCTTCGAGTTGGCACAAACGCTCTTCCAGCACAAAGGTGGTGGGGGTGCCATGCAAGCCGTAGGTGTACCCGGACTTATCAAGCCACTGTCGGTTGCGCAGGTGTGCCACATCGGTGAAAAACACCGAGGATGCTTTATGGACAGGGAATTGGGGTGACGCGAAGTCAGCAGGCGGCTGGTAGCTGTGGTGGATCAGATCGGTGATTGGCTTCATGCCTCAGACCCGCCACTTCTCCAACAAATTGGCAGGTCGGGTGGTGTCGTAAGCCTCGAAAGGCTGGTGAATCCACGGGTTGGTGGGCAGGTATTCCACGGAAAAATCAGGGGTGAAAGAGGACACGCCTTTGGTCCAAATCACCGCGCTGCGCAACTCGGTGATCGGGCTGTAGTTGTTTTTCAAAAGATCAATCACCGCGTTCAAGGTGTGGCCTGAATCGGCCAGGTCGTCCACCAACAAAACACGGCCAGCGATTTCACCTTTGGGTGTGGTGATGAAGCGAGCGATGTCCAAATGGCCTTGCACTGTGCCACCGTCAGAGCGGTAGGAACTGGTGGACATGATGGCCAACGGCTTGTCAAAAATGCGGGACAAGACATCGCCAGGACGCATGCCGCCGCGGGCTAAGCACAAGATCGTGTCAAATTCCCAGCCTGACTGGTGCACCTTGATCGCGAGTTTTTCGATCAGGTTGTGGTATTCGTCATAGGAGACATACAGGTGTTTGCCGTCTTCAGTCAACATCGCTGTGCTTTCGGGTGGTGGGTCAGTCTTGGAAGGGATGGTGAACCATGATGGTGTGGTCACGGTCTGGGCTGGTGGAAATCACATGGACAGGCACACCTGTGACGTCGGCAATGCGTTCCAAATAGTGGCGTGCTTGGGCTGGCAATTTGGCGTACTCGGTCACACCGACAGTGGTGTCACTCCAGCCAGACAAGGTTTCGTAAATCGGTGTGCAGCGGGCAATGTCCTCTGCGCCCATGGGCAAGATATCGATGGTTTCCCCATCCAACTCGTAACCGGTGCATAGCTTGAGTTCCTTCAAGCCATCCAGCACATCGAGCTTGGTGATGCACAGACCTGACAAACCATTGACCTGCGCACTGCGCTTGAGCAAAGCTGCATCAAACCATCCACAACGACGGTAACGGCCGGTGGTGGTGCCCTTTTCGGCGCCCACTGTGCTCATGTGCCAGCCAGGGGTTCCTTCGACGGCCCAATCCAATTCGGTTGGGAAAGGACCACCACCCACTCGGGTGCAATAGGCTTTGGTGATGCCCAGGATGTAATGCAACATGCCGGGGCCAACGCCTGAGCCAGCGGCTGCATTGCCCGCGACACAGTTGCTGGAGGTGACAAACGGATAGGTACCATGGTCAACATCCAACAAGGTGCCTTGGGCGCCTTCGAACAGCAGGTTGCAGCCGGCAAGGTGGGCATCGTTGAGTTCGCGAGACACATCGGCCATCATGGGTTTGAGCAAAGCAGCGTGCTGCATGGCTTCGTCGAACACGGCTTGGAACTGCACTTGGCCGTCGCTGATGTAGGGCTTCAAGGCATCGCCAAAAGTGAATTGCGCGGACCCCAAATAGGTGGTCAGCACATGGTTGTGCAAGCCCAGGAGCTCACGCAATTTGACGGCGAATCTTTCGGGGTACTTGAGGTCTTGCACCCGCAAAGCGCGCCGCGCAATTTTGTCTTCATAAGCGGGACCTATCCCGCGACCAGTGGTGCCGATTTTCTCAATACCGCCTTGTTCACGTGCGGCTTCACGGGCGACATCCAATGCAGCATGGAATGGCAGGATCAAGGGGCAGGCTTCGCTGATGCGCAAACGCGAACGCACCTCAACCCCGGCCTTTTCCAGGCCTTCGATTTCCTCGAACAATTTGGCGGCTGACAGCACCACGCCGTTACCGATATAGCACTTGACGCCTGGGCGCATGATGCCACTGGGAATCAGGTGTAAAGCGGTTTTAACGCCATTGATCACCAAGGTATGACCTGCGTTGTGACCGCCTTGAAAGCGCACGACGCCTTGAGCACTCTCGGTCAACCAATCGACCAGTTTGCCCTTGCCCTCGTCACCCCATTGGGTGCCGACCACCACCACATGCCGTCCGTGCTTTTTACTCATGGCTTTGAAATTCGTTTCTGAGAGATCACAAGGCTTGGACAGTCCAAGCGCCTTGCAGAAAGACAAGCTCACGGTCACAGTGAAACTCATCGACTTCGCTGTCATGGCCAGGCAGCATGCAGACCACGGTTTGACCTTGTGCGCGCAATGCGGCGATGGCTTGGAGCAAGGCTGGGTTGTCACCCCAAGGTGCCCGAATGGCGGTCTGAGGTGCCGGTCGCTGCAGCAGAGACACCAATGCCTTGATGTCCATGCTGAAGCCTGCAGCAGGCCGTTTGCGACCAAAGACGGCGCCCACTTCGTCATAGCGACCGCCACGCACCAGCGCATCACTTGACTCAGGCACAAACACGGAAAAACGTGGGCCACTGTAATAGGCATAACCCCGCAAATCCGCCAGGTCAATGCTGACGGCATGGTCAATGTGGGATGCCAGCCAAGCCAATTGATCCAAGGCTACCAACACCTCAGGCCATGCAGCAAATTGATTTTTGGCACGGTCAAGGACGGTGATGTCACCATACATTTGCACCAGGGCTTGCAAAGCCTCACCCAATGCTGCGGGCAAATGCGAAGCCAAGATTCGCATGCGTGAAATATCTTTGTGGCCCAAGGCCAGGGAGATCTCTTCTACCAAACTTGCAGGCAAGGCCTGGTCCTTGAGCAAAGCGGGCAAGATCCGAGCGTCGCTCAAATCCACATGGAAAGTGTGGAGGTCACTGGCGCGCAAACATTGCAAAGACAGTTGCAAAATTTCCAGATCGGCTTCTAAACCTGCGTGCCCATAAATCTCGGCACCCAGTTGAAGGGGCTCACGGGTAGCGTAGGGGCCAGGGGGCAAGGTGTGCAGCACAGGGCCGCAATAACACAGGCGAGTCACACCCAGTCGGTTGAGCAAATGGGCATCGATGCGTGCCACTTGAGGAGTGGTGTCAACCCGCAAACCCAAGGTGCGGCCAGACAATTGGTCTATCAACTTGAAGGTCTGCAAATCGGCATGCGAACCTGCCTCAGACAGCAGAGACGACAGGTGCTCCATCATGGGAGGCATCACGAGTTCATAGCCAAAGCCTCGCGCAGTATCCAGACAAAGGCGACGCAATTCTTCGATGTGCCGGGCCTCAGAGGGCAAAACATCAGCGATGTGATCCGGCAAGACCCAGGCAGCCATGAATGTGTGAGTTGCTGTTGAAAAAAGAGATTCTACTGGCCCGTCATGACCGGGTCACAGTGGTCTGCTTATTTTTTTCCAGCTGCTGATCCGCTACCGCGCATGGCTTTGAAAAAATCGCTGCTGGGGTCGAGTACCATCACATCGGACTTTTTGCTGAAGCTGGATTTATAGGCTTCCAGGCTTTGGTAGAACTGGGCGAATTGAGCGTCGCGTCCAAAGGCATCGGCGTACAAGCGCGCGGCCTCAGCATCGCCCTCACCTTTGATTTTTTGCGCATCGCGGTAGGCATTGGCCAAAGTCACTTCACGTTGACGGTCAGCATCTGCTCTGATTTTTTCGCCTTCGGCACCACCTGTTGAGCGCAATTCGTTCGCAACGCGTTTGCGCTCTGCCTCCATGCGTCGGTAGACAGACTCAGTGATGGTGTCCACATAATCAGCACGCGTGATCCGCACATCCACCACGTCAATGCCCCAAGGGTTGCTGCCTTTGACGATTTCAATGACTTCTTTTTTGACATCCACCATCAGCGCTTCACGCTTCAAGGAGAGCAAATCTTTCACAGTGCGTTTGTTGATTTCTTCTTGAAAGGCATTGCGCACCACCCGTGTGAGCTGCTGAGCACCGGCTTTCTCGTCCAAGCCCACATTTCGGATGTACTGCGAAGGATCAGAGATTCGCCAACGAACATACCAGTCGATCACCATGCGTTGCTTTTCAGCGGTCAGCATTGGCTCGGAGTCAACGTTATCCAAGGTCAATAAACGCTTGTCAATGAAGTTGACATTTTGAAAAGGCGGCGGTAATTTGAAATTGAGCCCAGGCTCGGTGATGACTTTCTTGATTTGACCCAAGGAATAAACCACGCCAAATTGCCGTTGGTCAACCACGAAAATGGTTGAACTCAACACCAACAATGCCAGCAGTGCGGAGGAAATGTAAAAACCGATTTTGTTCATGGTGTTATCTCAGCGAAGATCGCGGTCACGTTGACGGTTGTCACGCCCACGGCTGTCAGACGCCGGTGGCAAGGAGGTGTTGTTGACAGGCAGCTCGGTGCCATTGGTCACAGGCGCAGAGGCTGCAGATGCCGGGGTTGCACCGTGGAGCTGCATGATTTTGTCGAGAGGCAGATACAGCATGTTAGAGCCCTGCTTGGACTCCACCAAAACCTTGGTCACGTTGCTGTAGATCTCGTTCATGGCAGTGATGTAGAGACGATCGCGGGTGACTTGCGGTGCTTTTTGGTATTCGCTGTAAACGGATTTGAAACGCTGCGCATCACCCTGCGCTTGCGCCACGATACGTGATTTGTAAGCGTCAGCCTCTTGTTTCAGTCGAGAAGCGGAACCCACGGCGCGAGGAATCACGTCGTTGGCATAGGCTTCAGCTTCGTTCTTAGCGCGTTCGCGTTCTTGACCGGCTTTCAAGACATCGTCAAAGGCTGCTTGCACCTGCTCAGGGGGGCGAACACCGCCTTGCTGCAAATTGATGCCCACGACTTCAATGCCGACGTTGTAACGGTCCAAGATGGTTTGCATGATCACGCGAACACGCGGAGCGATTTGTTCACGGTCTTCAGACAAAGCGGCATCCATGCGCATCTTGCCCACCACTTCACGCACCGCAGTTTCGGCGGCTTGCATCACCGAATCAGTGGGGTTTTTGCTTTCAAACAAATAGGCGCGTGCATCAGTCAATCGGTATTGCACCGCAAATTTGATCTCGACGATGTTTTCATCTTCGGTCAGCATGGCCGACTCTCTCAATCCGGTGGCCTTGATGATGGTGTCTCGACCGATATCCAAAGATCGGATTTGGGTGACAAACACCACCTCGTGGCGCTGAATCGGGTAAGGCATGCGCCAGTTGATACCCGCACCCACTGTGCTGTGGTAACGGCCAAATTGGGTGATGACGGCTTGCTGTCCCTCTTGAACGATGAAAAAGCCAGTCGCCAACCAAATCAAAAAAGCCAGACCTGCCACCAAGCCCAAACTCAAACCTGGGTTGTTGAAGGGAGGTTGAAAGCCACCGCCAGAACCTGGCGGGGTGCCACCAGGGCCGCGTTTACCAAACATCTGGCCAAATTTACGGTTCAGGTCGCGCCAGAGTTCGTCCAAATCTGGCGGACCGTTGGGAGGCGGTGGGCGACGGCGGTCTTCAGGGGGAGGCGCATCTGGGCCGCCTGTGGAGCCTTGTTGCTGGTTGCTGTCATCTCCCCTGCCCCAACGGCCATCGTTCAAATTGAACATGCCGCGCAGTCGGTGCCATGCGGCGACCAAGGCAGCGAACCCATACCAAGTGGTTCGGTAAAGGAGGTGAAGTGCGGGCCAAGCCCAGTTTTTGATATTCATGTGCAATCAGTCTGAAAAATCTTGCAAGCCGACATTGTGCCTAAGCTGAGAAACAAGGTGAGAAATCACGCAATGTCATGTTCTGTGGCAGGGGTTAAAAGGGCATGGCTGTGTGCCTGAGCGTGTTGCAACAAGCGTTGACGCAAGCTGTCAAGGTTAAAACCAGTTTGCGCACTGAGGAACAACCGAGGAACCGCCAAACCATCCAACACATAGACATCCTGCAGCACACGGGGTTGCAGGGCCTCATCCAAGGCATCCGTTTTATTGAAGATCAAGAGTTGAGGCACATCCGCAGCACCGATGTCAGCCAAGACGGACTGGACTTGGGCAATTTGCTCGGGGTAGGAAGGGTGGGATGCGTCCACCACGTGCAGCAACAAATCCGCTGCGGTTGCCTCTTGCAGGGTCGCTTCAAATGCATCCACCAGACCGTGGGGCAAATCGCGGATGAAACCCACGGTATCTGACAAGGATATTTGGCTGCCCATGCCCTGGTCATTGTTGAGGTAAAGCTGACGTGTGGTGGTGTCCAACGTGGCAAACAACTGATCAGCCGCATACGCTCGGGCCTTGACCAAGCTGTTGAATAACGTGGACTTGCCTGCGTTGGTGTAGCCAACCAAAGAGACATTGAACACTTGGTTGCGTTGCCGTTGTCGCCGCTGGGTGTCACGTTGACGTTTGACTTTACCCAAGCGCTCTTTGGTGCGCTTGATCGAATCGCCAATCATCCGGCGGTCAAGCTCGATTTGGGTTTCACCAGGCCCGCCGCGCATCCCAATGCCACCACTTTGCCGCTCCAAATGCGACCAGCGTCGAACAAGGCGCGTACTGAGGTATTGCAACCGAGCCAGCTCAACCTGCAATTTGCCCTCGTGGCTGCGAGCCCTCTGGGCAAAGATTTGCAAAATCAACATGGTCCGGTCATTGACAGGCAACTCTAGCGTGCGCTCCAGGTTTCGCTGCTGGGCAGGGCTCAAGGACTGGTCAAACAAAACCTCGGTGGCGCCATGCAAAACCGCCATTTCCTTGATTTCTTGAGCTTTGCCTGAACCCACAAACAATGCAGCATCTGGTGCCTTGCGTTTGCAAGTCATGTGCGCGGTAGGGGTCATGCCTGCGGTTGAGGCGAGTTGAGCCAGCTCAGCCAGCGCGTCATCGAAATGCGGCAAGCCAAAGTCAACACCGACCAGCAAGGCTTTGGGGGCGCGGGCAGCGTCAGTGAGCATCAAAAGATGCCTGGGCACAAGAGGTCAATGAACATCACTCTGGTGTTTCAGGCGAATCGCCTTGCGCGAAATTCACAGGGCGTCCGGGCACAATCGTGGAAATGGCGTGTTTGTAAACCATTTGGGTGACTGTGTTTCGCAAAAGCACGACATATTGATCAAAAGATTCTATTTGTCCTTGCAATTTGATGCCATTGACCAAGTAGATAGAGCAAGGCACATGCTCTTTTCGCAAAGTATTGAGAAACGGGTCTTGTAAAAGTTGCCCTTTTTGGTTCACGATATTCTCCGTGTTTGCTGAGGAGGATTGACGATACCACACCGTTGTCACCCTCCGCAGGCAGAGGATGTTGTGCCGGTTCAGTCTTTGTCGGCGTAAGGGTTCTGGGCTGTTTTAAATTCAATCCGCAATGGCGTGCCTTCCAAGGCAAAGGCCTTGCGAAAACGCCCCTCCAAAAACCGTTTGTAGGCATCGGTCACGTGTTCCAGTGAATTGCCATGCACCACGATGACCGGTGGGTTCATGCCGCCTTGGTGGGCATAGCGCAATTTGGGACGAAACATGCCAGCACGGTTGGGGGCTTGAAACTGCACAGCCTCAAGCAACAAGCGGGTCAGCACCGGCGTGGACATCTTGCACATGGCAGCTTGGTGTGCCTGCCCAATCGACTGCCACACGGGCCCCAATCCTTGGCGTTTTTTGGCTGAGACATGGTGCAACTTGGCGAATTTCAAAAAAGCCAAACGGCTCTCGATCGACCGTGCCAACAGTTCACGCTGGTAGGCATCCACCGCATCCCACTTATTGACAGCGAGTACCACAGCGCGGCCTGACTCCAAAATAAAGCCGGCGATGTGGGCGTCTTGTTCGGTCACACCCTGGGTGGCATCTAGCAGCAGCAAAGCCACGTTGGCTGATTCAATCGCTTGCAAGGTTTTGACCACAGAGAATTTTTCAATCGCCTCGAACACCTTGCCTTTGCGGCGCAAGCCAGCGGTATCGATCAACTCGAACATCTGGCCATCACGCTCAAACGGGACGCTGATTGCATCGCGGGTTGTGCCTGGCAGGTCGAAAGCCACCAAGCGCTCTTCCCCCAGCCAGGTATTGATCAAGGTGGACTTGCCTACGTTGGGACGCCCCACCACGGCCAAGCGCAGCGGTTTCAGCGCCGAATCATCCTCGTCTTCGTCCTCTGACAGGTGCAAGGGTTCGAGGGCCAACTCAATCATGCTGCGGATACCTTGGCCATGTGCTGCGGACACAGGCAAAACCTCGCCCAGGCCAAGTTCGTAAAACTCCACCAACTGCATGCCTTGTTGCATGCCTTCTGCTTTGTTGGCCACCAACAAACAAGGTTTGCCCAAGCGACGCAAATAGTTGGCGATGTCATGGTCTTGGGCAGACAAACCTTGCCGCGCATCCACCACAAAAATCACAGCATCCGATTCGGCGACGGCTTGACGGGTTTGCTTGGCCATTTCTTTGAAGATGCCGCTTTCGGCATCCGGCTCGAAGCCACCGGTGTCAATCACGATGAACTCGTGTTTGCCCAATTTGGCGTTCCCGTAGTGCCTGTCGCGGGTCAGTCCAGCGAAGTCAGCCACGATCGCATCGCGTGTTTTGGTGATTCGGTTGAACAAAGTGGATTTGCCCACGTTAGGGCGACCCACAATCGCGATGACTGGTTTCAAGTGATGCCCCGCTGGTCAGGGCAACTGGTAGGCCAGCAGCAAACCATTTCGGGTCAGCACCACAAAGCCTCCATCAGCCAATGCGGTGGGAGGCGACGCAAAACCATCAGCGCCTGTTTTGATTTTGTTCAATAAACGACCATCCTTGCCTGACAGGATGTAGAGCCACCCAGCATCATCACCCACCACGATACCTTTGGAAGTCCACAAAGGGGTTGTCAATTCACGGTACTTCAAACGCTCGGTATCCCACAGACGCTCACCCGTGGTGCGACTCCAGGCACGAACCACCCCATTGCCCTCGGTGCCGACCAAGGTGCCGTTGTCACCATCCACGCCTTGAGCGCCGACGGCAGGGCGTGTCCAGAGCAACGCACCTCTGGCAGCATCCACACAACCGACCTGGGCCTGGAAGGCGCGCACACACACCGAGTTGTTCACCCGAGAAGCACTGGCCACCAAGTCCACCAGGCGTTCCAGGTCATTGATTCCGCGCGGTGTGGCCATGGGCAACTCCCAGCGCAACACCCCGTTGTCAGGGTCCAAGGCCGCGAGTTTTCCACCCGATCCCAAGATCAGGTTATTTTGAAATGACAAGAGCACGCCACTTTGCTTCAAAACCAAGCCTTCACCGGGCCGGGTTTGCGTCCATAGGCGTTGACCGGTGACTTGGTCAAAAGCCAACACGGAGCGATCAGCCAGCACAACAAAAACCCGTTCGCCCGCCACCAAGGGGTTGGTGAACGTCTGGGCGGTTAACCGGGTGCGCCACAGCACATTGCCGTTTTGCATCACTACCAATTCATTGCCAGCGGTGACGACTGCGGCAAATCGGCCATCAAAGCCAACGCCCGTATTGAGATTGGCATTGACAGCCACTTTCCACACCAGTTCACCATTGCGGGCGTTGACCACCGAGACTTGACCACCACGGGTGGCCAAAGCCACGCGGTCTTGCACGGTTGACAGCGTTTGTTGGAGCGAGCTGTCACCGGAGACAGCATGCTTCCAGAGCAGTTCCATCGCCTGCTCTGGTTTGACCTCGCCAACGGATTGGGGCTGCGGCTTGGGGCTGCTTGCGCAGGCAACCAAACCGAGCAAGGCCGCAGCAGTCAACAGCTTGGACAAGCTCATTGCTTGCTCTCGGTCTCGAGGGGATTCAAACCCAACGCAGCCAGCTTGACTTCAATCAAACGGCGGTATTCACTGGTGGCATCCATGCCCTTCCAGGCAGCCAAATAATGGGGTTTGGCCACCTCAGGTTTGTTTTGCAAGATGGCAATGTCGCCCAGCCGGTCATCGAACAAGGGCTGGAAACCAATGGGGGCTTTTTGACCTTGCAACAAGGCGTTGGCCTTGTCGAGGTTTTTGCGTTCAATTTCCAGCGCAGACAAGCGCAAACGGGCAATCGCCACGTAGCCCTCTTCCTTGCCATTGTCGATTTGCCACTGCAACGCTTTGTCAGCCTCTGCCAGCTTGTCTTTGGCGACATAAATACGGGCAGACAACAAGGCTGCTTGCTGGGCGTAGGTGGTATTGCCAAACTGGCTTTGCAAGTCTGACAGAGAGCGGCTCAGCAAAGCGACATCGGCTTCACGTGCGGCTTTTTCGAAAGTGTCATAGAGCACCGCAGCTTGGCTGGCCTGGCGTTGTTGCCAATATTTCCAGCCGTTGTAGCTGGCGTAGACCACCAAAACTGCCGTGATCAAACCCATGATCAGGTTGCCCCAGCGGCTCCAAAAGTGATTGAACTGGTCCAGTTGTTCTTGTTCTTCAAGGTCGAGATGCGTGGCCATGCGGTTCCAACTGTTCAAAAATTAAGACTTGGATTGTAGGGTGAGGCCCCAACGGCTGATTTGCGCCAGTTCTTCGGTGCGTTGAGCGCCCTGTCCGTCTCGCAATGACTTGACCGTGACCTGACCCTGGGCAAGTTCATCAGGCCCAAAAACCAGCGCGAAATGTGCGCCACTGGCATCGGCTTTTTTGAACTGTGACTTCATGCTGCCCATGCCCTCTGCCGCACCGCTGGGCGCATGCAACTGTGCAGAAATACCCAAGTCACGCAAGGTTTTCAGGGCCACACTGACCTCGGGCAATGCCTGGGCTTCAGGCACGATGGCATAGACATCCGGCACCACTTCACCAGGGATTTCCCCTTGTTCCTTGAGCAGCTCCAACACACGCTCGACCCCCAAAGCCCAGCCCACGGCTGGGGCGGGCTTGCCGCCGACCTGTTGGATCAGGTAGTCGTAGCGTCCGCCGCCACAAACCGTGCCCTGCGAGCCCAGGCGTTCGGTGATGAACTCAAACACCGTGAGGTTGTAGTAGTCCATGCCGCGCACCAAGCGAGGGTTGATGGTGTAGGCCACGCCATTGGCGTCGAGCATGGCCTTGACCGCGTTGAAATGCGCCAAGCTTTCTGCACCTAAAAAATCCAGCAAACGGGGTGCACCCTCGTTCAAGACTTTCATGGCGGGGTTTTTGCTGTCCAAGATCCGCAAGGGGTTGCTGTGCAAGCGACGCTTGGCGTCTTCATCCAGTTGGTCGGCGTGCTGCTCGTAATAGGCAATCAAGGCAGCGCGGTGCTGTTGGCGCTCGGGGGGTTGGCCCAAACTGTTGAGCTCCAAGCGCACGTCTTGCAAGCCCAAGCGTTGCCACAAAGCCTGGGCAAGCAAGATCAGTTCGGCATCCAACTCGGGGCCCCCAAAACCCAGCGCTTCGGCACCGATTTGGTGAAATTGACGGTAACGTCCGCGTTGGGGCCGTTCGTGGCGGAACATCGGCCCCATGTAATACAAGCGTTTGCCGCCTTCGTACAGCATGTTGTGCTCGACCACCGCACGCACCACCCCAGCTGTGGACTCGGGTCGCAGCGTGAGTTGCTCGCCATTCAAGCGGTCTTCAAAGGAGTACATCTCCTTTTCCACGATGTCAGTCACCTCGCCCAGGCCGCGCACAAACAAGGCGGTGGGTTCAACGATCGGTGTGCGGATGTTGCGGTAGGCATGCAGACGCATGACTTCTCGAACCGTGGCTTCCAAGGCCTCCCAACGTGCAGAGTCGGGCGGCAATATGTCGTTCATGCCTTTGACGGCGGTTAATTTGTCTGCCATGTGCGTGTCGCGTTAAGCGCTGACCGTGTATTTTTTTTGGATGTAGTTTTCGACGATGTCGTGGAACTCTTTGGCGATATTGTCACCGCGCAAGGTCAGCGCTTTTTCGCCATCAATGAAGACAGGCGCTGCCGGCGCCTCGCCTGTGCCGGGCAAGCTGATGCCGATGTCGGCATGTTTGCTCTCACCTGGACCATTCACGATGCAGCCCATGACCGCTACCTTGAGGTTTTCCACGCCAGGGTACTGCTTGCGCCACACCGGCATTTGCAAGCGCAGAAAATCATCGATCTCTTGGGCCAATTCTTGGAAGGTCGTGCTGGTGGTTCGGCCACAGCCTGGGCAAGCAGTCACGCTGGGCACAAAGTGGCGCAAACCCAGCGCCTGCAAAATTTCGGTGGCGATCAACACCTCTTGGGTGCGGGCCTCGCCTGGCTGCGGGGTGAGCGACACGCGGATGGTGTCGCCAATGCCTTCTTGCAGCAACAAACCCAGAGCCACGCTGGACGCCGCCGTGCCCTTGGTGCCCATGCCAGCTTCGGTCAATCCCAAATGCAGAGAGTGGTTGGTGCGTTTGGCGAGTTCGCGGTAAACCGCCACCAGGTCTTGCACGCCACTCATCTTGCAACTGAGGATGATTTGATGGCGCGCCAACCCCAAACGCTCTGCCAGCTCAGCCGAATCGAGAGCCGAGGTGACCAAGGCCTGGTACATCACCTGTTTGGCGTCCCAAGGCTGAGCACGCAAGGCGTTGTCGTCCATCAGTTTGGCCAACAGTTCTTGGTCCAGGCTGCCCCAGTTGACACCGATGCGAACGGCTTTGTCATACTTGATCGCGGCCTCGACCATCTGGGCAAATTGCTTGTCGTGTTTGTCGCCCTTGCCCACATTGCCAGGGTTGATGCGGTATTTCGAGAGCGCTTGGGCACATTCAGGAAACTCGGTGAGCAAGCGGTGGCCGTTGTAATGAAAGTCGCCGATCAAGGGCACGTTCACGCCCATTTTGTCGAGTTGCTCTCGAATGTGGGGTACCGCTTTGGCGGATTCAGGCGTGTCCACCGTGATGCGCACCAACTCCGAGCCTGCCAGGGCCAGTTCTTTGACCTGGATGGCCGTGCCAATCACGTCGCCGGTGTCGGTATTGGTCATGGACTGCACTCGCACCGGCGCGTCCCCTCCCACGCTCACCACGTGGCTGCCCCAACGCACTTGCGCTTGAAGGCTGCGGTGGCGGGCGGGCTGGGCGAAGGGAATGGGTGAGTCGTTGGTATGCATGGCTTGAGATTTTGCCGCAATCAGGCGTGGATGCGAATGGTCTTGGCCCGCCTGCCCGAGACGTCAGTGCGGTCTTGGATGTCACCAGCCAATTGGCCGCAAGCAGCGGCGATGTCGTCGCCTCTGGTTTTACGCACTGTGGTGACGATGCCAGCGTCAGACAACTGGGCAGCAAAAGCCTTGACCCGCTCTGCAGGCGAGCGCAACAAGCCAGAGGCTGGGAAGGGGTTGAAGGGAATCAGGTTGAACTTGCAGGGGGTCGGCTCGCCTGGGGCAGGTCGGACCAGGGCGATCAGCTGCTGGGCATGGGCATCGCTGTCGTTGACCCCGTCGAGCATGCAGTATTCGAAAGTAATGAAGTCACGCGGTGCATGCGCCAAGTAATCGCGGCAACTTTGCAGCAATTCGGCCAGCGGGTATTTGCGGTTCAGCGGCACCAGTTCATCGCGCAAAGCGTCGTTCGGGGCGTGCAATGACACCGCCAAGGCCACGGGGCAGTCTTGGCCCAAGCGCTCGATCATGGGCACCACCCCGGAGGTAGACACCGTGACACGGCGGCGAGACAGGCCGTAGCCGTGGTCATCCAACATGGTTTTCAGCGCAGGAACCAGCGCATGGTAGTTTTGCAGGGGCTCGCCCATGCCCATCATCACCACATTGGAGATAACCCGTTCATCGGTGCCGCGTTCTTGACGCAGCGTGCGCTCTGCGAACCAGAGCTGGGCGATGATTTCGGCAGTGGTCAGGTTGCGGCTGAAGCCCTGGGCGCCGGTTGAACAAAACGGACAACCCACGGCGCAGCCCGCCTGAGAAGACACGCACAAGGTGCCTCGGTCTGTTTCGGGGATGAAGACTGTTTCGATCGCGTCACCCTGCCCGACATCGAACATCCATTTGATCGTGCCGTCGGCTGAGTCGTGGCGACTGAGGACTGAAAGGGGTGTGATTTCGGCGCTGTCTTGCAGCTTGCTGCGCAGGCCTTGGGCCAAGTCGCTCATCTGCGCAAAGTCAGACACACCCTTGTGGTGGATCCAGCGAAACAGCTGGACCGCACGGAATTTTTTCTCACCCTGTTGCAAGCACCAAGCAACCAACCCGTCCAGATCGAAGTCAAGCAGGTTGGTTTTCATGGCAATGCGGTGAGAACCGCTTTCAGTGACCGTAAACGTTCATTCCGGCAAAGAAGAAACCGATTTCATGGGCAGCGGTGTCTGGACCGTCAGAGCCGTGGACCGCATTGGCGTCAATGCTGTCGGCGAAATCAGCGCGGATCGTGCCCTTGTCGGCCTTCTTGGGATCGGTGGCACCCATCAGGTCGCGGTTTTTCAAAATCGCGTTCTCACCTTCGAGCACCTGGATCATGACCGGGCCGGAGATCATGAAATCCACCAAGTCTTTGAAGAAAGGACGTGCTTTGTGCACAGCGTAAAAAGCCTCGGCTTCGCCACGGCTCAGGTGAGCCATGCGAGAAGCGATGATTTTCAGGCCAGCGCCTTCAAAACGGGCGTAGATTTGCCCGATCACGTTTTTGGCAACAGCGTCGGGTTTGATGATGGAGAGGGTGCGTTCAATAGCCATGAGAGAGTTTCCAAGAGTTGGTCAAAAATAAAGGGGAATGCCCATTAACCACCCATTTTAGCTCTGCGAGGCGCGGCTTTCTTTCGGGCCGCGTTGGCCTTGATGTCGCGGCGCTGGCGGCTCAGGCTTTCGCCCCCTATGAAGCCATTGCCTGCAGCGCCACCGGTGCGAGCCTTGTTGCCCGCGGGAGAGGTGGATTTTTCGGCAGCGGATTTGCGCACTGGCGAGGTTTTGGCGGACACACGACCCAAACCCGCGCTGCGAACGAGTTGTTCGGTGTCCAAGGCGTCGAGCTCCATCCAGTCGCCGCGCTTGAGGCCGCGCGGCAACAGCATCTTGCCGTAGCGGATGCGAATCAAACGGCTGACAGCATGGCCCACCGCCTCGAACATGCGTCTGACCTCGCGGTTGCGGCCTTCTTGGATGGTGACCCGGTACCAGTGGTTGGCGCCCTCACCGCCGCCTTCTTCCAGGCTGCCAAAGCGGGCTTCGCCATCTTCAAGCTGAACGCCTGCGAGCAACTTGGCTTTTTCGATGTTACTGAGCGCACCCAAAACCCGAACCGCGTATTCACGCTCCAAGCCAAAACGAGGGTGCATCAGTTTGTTGGCCAACTCACCTGAATTGGTGAACAGAAGCAGGCCTTCGGTATTCAAGTCCAGTCGGCCCACCGACTGCCATTTGCCGTGCTGCAAACGTGGCAGTTTGCGAAACACCGTCGGGCGGCTTTGCGGGTCGTCGTGGCTGACGATTTCACCCGTGGGCTTGTGGTAAGCCAAGATGCGTGGTGGCGGGGGTTCGATGCGCAGGTGCAGCGGCTTGCCATTGACCTTGACATGGTCGCCGTATTGGATGCGTTGACCCACATGGGCGGGCTGGTCATTGACCAAGACCCTGCCTTGACCAATCAAGGCTTCCATTTCCAGTCGTGAGCCCAAGCCAGATTGGGCCAAGACTTTGTGGAGTTTGGGGGTTTCGGGCTGCGGGCTCAAGACCCGCTTGGCTGGCTCAGTGCTTGCTGGGGTGTCGGGCTGCTCGTCAAAGGCGCCAGAGACCACCTCGTTGAATTCAATGCCTTTTTTGTTCACGCCGCTCCGCCTGGCTGGTCGTGGCTATCGGTTTCAAGCTCTATGCTGAGCTGAGTGGTGTCTTCGGTTTCCTCGACATTGGCCGTCAGTTGCTCCAAAAAACCATCAGTGGCGTTTTGGGTTTCCAACGCGGGCAATTGGTCCAGGGATGCAATGCCCAGATCGTCCAAAAATTGTCGGGTGGTGGCGTACAGCATCGGGCGGCCGACGGTTTCACGGTGACCGATGACCTCGACCCAACCCCGGTCTTCGAGTTGTTTGATGACCAAGGAATTCACGGTCACACCGCGGATGTCTTCCATGTCACCGCGGGTCACCGGCTGGCGATAGGCAATGATGGCCAAAGTTTCCATCGCCGCGCGAGAATATTTGGGGGGTTTTTCAGGGTGCAAGCGGTCAAGAAAGTCGCGCATCTCCGGACGGCTTTGCATGCGCCAACCACTGGCGACTTGGACCAGCTCCAAACCACGGGGGGTCCAGTCCTGCTGCAAATCTTGCAGCAAGGTTTTGACGGTGTCGGCACCCAATTCATCGTGGAAAAGCTGGCGCAGTTCCCGCACCTGCAATGGCTGGGTGGCGCATAACAAAGCCGTCTCTATGACGCGCTTGGCTTCCAAGCTGTTCATCGTGTGTGGTCCGGGGGATAGGGGGTGCTCATTCTAGCCGAGGGGGTGGCAGTCCCATGTCGGCCAAGGCCGACTGCATGTCGTTGGGGAGCGCACTTTCAAATTGCAGGTCCTGTCCGGTGAATGGATGCACAAACCCCAATCGATACGCGTGCAACGCTTGTCTTTGCATCGCAGGCGTGCTGGTACCACCATACAAACCGTCTCCGAGCAAAGGCATCCCAATGGCCGCCATGTGGACGCGGATTTGGTGGGTTCGCCCGGTGTGCAAAGTGCAATGAACCATGCTGCCCTGTTCATTGGTGGACTGGCAGAGCAAGCTGGTGTGGGCGTTTTTGCCTGATTGGTGCGCCAGGTCAACCACCGCCATGCGCAAGCGGTTGCGTGGGTCGCGGCCGATGGGCATTTCTACTTCGCGCTGCAGTGCACCCCGCCAAGGCCTGGGTGAAATCGCGATGTATTCGCGGTGCACCTCGCGTTGCCCAATCAGGTCGACCAGCGCGTCCATGCAAGCGCGGGTGCGCGCAGTGACCATCAAACCGCTGGTGTCCTTGTCGAGCCGGTGGACGATGCCAGCACGCGGCACTTGCTTCAAGCCGCTGTCCAAGGCCAGCAAACCATTGAGCAAAGTGCCGCTCCAATTGCCAGGTGCGGGGTGAACCACCAGGCCGACAGGCTTGTGAATCACGCGTAAAAACGCATCCTCAAACACCAAGTCGAGGGCCATTTCCTGCGGCAAATATGCCTGCGACATGTCGGTGGGTTGCAGATGGACTTGGTAACGCTCCGCAGCCTTGACCAAGTGCGCCACCTTCCTGACCGGGTCTGTGCTGTTGGCTGGATAAACAAAGCCATCTTCAATCAGTTGTTTGAGGTAGTTGCGCGAAAACTCGGGAATCAACCGAACCAACGCACGGTCGAGTCGGTCGCGGTGCAAGTCCGGTGGGATTTCCACATCTCGGCGTTCAAACTCGTTGTCCAGCTCCTCGGTTTCCTCCGCAGCCATTGCTGGCGGGATGGGTATGTCGGTCGGGGGCATGGGCATCGTTGATAATCGCTGAAGTTTCTTTGACTGAAGGTTCAATGTGCTGAGATTTCTTTCATTATCTGCGTTGTTGATGTTGGGCCTGCTGGCCGGTTGTGCCAACGACCCTAAAGACCCCACTGCAAGCATGAAGCCGGAGGAAATTTACGCCGAGGCCAAAAGCAATATGAGCGGCAACCTGTATGACAAGGCCATCAGCTTGTTGGACAAGCTCGAGGGCCGTGCCGCTGGTACACCATTGGCCCAGCAAGCCCAGCTCGACAAAGCGTATGCACAGTACAAAACCGGTGACCGTGTGGCGGCCATCGTGACCTTGGACCGGTTCATGAAACTCAACCCCGCCAGTCCTGCCCTGGACTATGCGATCTACCTCAAAGGCACGATCAATTTCAACGATGATTTGGGCCTGATGTCCAAGTGGTTCAAGCAAGATTTGGCTGAGCGAGACCAAATGGCGGCTCGCGAATCCTTTGAAGCCTACAAAGAACTGGTGACCCGCTTTCCCGAGTCCAAATATGCTGAGGATGCGTCCTTGCGGATGCGCCACATCATCAACTTGCTTGCCAAGTCCGAGATCAAAGTCGCGCAGTACTATTTCAAGAAGGGCGCCTATGTCGCGGCCATCAACCGCGCGCAAACCACCCTGAACGAGTACCAAAACATCGCCGCCGTTGAAGATGCGCTGATCATTTTGATCGAATCCTACGCAGCCTTGGGGTTGACTGAACTCAAGGACGATACCTTGAGGGTCCTCAAACTGTCATACCCGGACAGCAAGTATTTCCCCCAGGCTGTGCCAGAGAAAACCGAGAAAAGTTGGTACAAATTTTGGTGAAAGCGCTTTGTTGAAAGCAGCCTGTTAACGTTGCCCAATACCTGAGAGCGCCGCCAGCAGGTCTGACAGTTGCTCTAGCCGTTTCATCGGGGGCAAACCTGCCAACAAACGTCGGCCATAGCCTGTGTTGACCAAGCGGTTGTCACACACCACCAAAGCGCCGCGGTCGGTTTCACGTCGAATCAAGCGACCCGCACCCTGCTTGAGCGACACGGCTGCTTCGGGCAGGAAATAGTCATTGAATGAACTGCGTCCCTGCGCTTCGAGCCGTTGGCTGCGTGCCTCGACCAAGGGGTCGTTGGGTGGCGGAAACGGCAGCTTGTCGATCACCACGGCTTGCAGTGCTTCTCCGGGCACGTCAAACCCTTCCCAAAAACTCGCGGTGGCCACCAACACACAACCTCGGCTGCCAGGCTCAGCGCCTTGGCGAAACCGTTGCATGAGTTGGCGCTTGGGGCTTTCACCTTGGATCAACACTTCGATCGGGCTGCCTGGACCAAACGCTTCTTGCAATTGCGCACCGATGGCGCGCAAAGCCCGCACCGTGGTGGTCAAGACCAGGGTGCGCCCGCCCAGCGCTTGCACGATTTGGATCGACAAAGCGCCCACCTCGGCACTGTGCCCCGGGTCCTTGGGCGGCACCATGAGTCTGGGCACATGCACCCACGCCTGGCTTTCATAGTCAAAGGGGCTGTGCACCCGCAACACTTGGGCATGGGTCAAACCACAGGGTTCGGTGAACCAAGTGAGCCTGTCGTCATCCCCCAAGGTGGCAGAAGTGAAAACCCAACTGCGAGGCAAGGGCAAGGGGCTGTGAGGGTCAGCGGGTGGCGTCACGTGAGCATCCAACAATGTCGATTGCACCACCTCGGCGATGTCCAGGGGCGCTTCAAAACAGCGGATTTGACCGCCCACTTCCACCCACCTGACTGAGCCGGGGGCGCAGGCATGCTCGAAATGGCTGATGAGTGACTGAACGTGACCCAGACGCTCATGCAAACGCTTGAAGTCAGGGGCGGCATCCACCACGTTTTCCACAGCCGCTTGAACACGCAAGATGCTTTCGCTGACATCGTGCAAAGCCTGCGCCCATTCCAAAGGGTTCACGCCCTGTGGTTCCGGGTCGCTCCACTTGAGTTTGGCATTGGCTGGGTGTTTTCCCACGATCAGTCGCCATTCGCGCAGGCTGCGCTCCATATCCGCCACCACGGCTTGCCAGTCGACCAAGCCTTTGGCGAGTTGCAAGCCTGCGACCAAAACATCACGGGCCAGGTCCAGCAGTTGTCCGGTTCCCAATTGCTTGCCTAAGAACTGAATGCCTGTTTCATTGAGTTGATGCGCTTCGTCAAAAATCACCACACGCACTGTCGGCAAGAGTTCTGCCATGCCGGATTCGCGAACCGCCATGTCGGCAAAAAACAAATGGTGGTTGATCACCACCACATCGGCCGCCATCGCTTCGCGTCGCGCGGCATTGACATGGCAATCTCGCCAATGCGGACAAGTCGAACCCAAGCAGTTGTCGCGGTTGGAGGTGATCAAAGGGATCAGGGGAGAACGGTCGTCCAGCGCCGGCATCTCAGCCAGATCCCCCGTGCGGGTGGTCAGCCCCCAAGTGTGCACCTGGGCCAGTGTTTTGAAGGCTTGTCGGTCTGGCAAGCTGCTGGCTTGTTGCGCCAAGGCCAAGCGTTGCTGACAGAGGTAACTGCCCCGTCCCTTGAGCATGGCCAATCGCAGAGGCAAACCCAGCGCCTCCAGCAAAGCTGGGATGTCTCGGGCAAACAGTTGGTCTTGCAAGGTCTTGGTGGCGGTTGACACCAACACACGCTCGCCACTGAGCAGCGCAGGCACCAAATAAGCAAAGGTTTTGCCAACACCCGTACCCGCTTCAACCACCAGTGAGCCACCCTGCTCGATGGTCTTGGCAACAGCCAGAGCCATGTCGGTTTGTCCCGCACGGGGCTTGAAAAATGCGGTGGAACGAGCCAACGGCCCGTCTGCGGTGAACACCTCGCGCACTTGGCTGGCCAGTGCATCAGACCATGCAGCACCCATCATGGCAATTGGGCAGGCGGGGCCGGCAGTGGTGCGACATCCGGGTTGCGCTTGGCACGGTCTTTCAAGACCTGCTCGCGGTGGGCTTGTGCTTCTTGGATTTTGCGTTGGTAGTCTGCTTTGGCCTTGTCAGACGCAGCGGCTTTCTCCGCATGCGATCGCTGGCGCTCCAACACCGCTTGCACATGCTGCTGGCGCTGGCGCAGGTTTTCCTCGGCCTTGGATTGCTTGTCTTGGTACTCGGTGTTTTTGTCCTGGTTTCGCTTGACGCTGTCGGCATGTGCTTGTTGGGCGTTGCCCCGGCGTTCGGCTTCCTTGGACTGCGCCTCTTCGCTTTGCTTGTTCTTCAATCGCGCTTGAGCGTCTTGGGTACGTTGATCACGCTCAAGCTTGTTGAGTTGGATTTCTTGACGGCGAATTTGCTTGTCCGATTGGTTTTTGATGTTTTGCGCTTCCAATTTGCAGGCATTGACCGCGATTTTTTGGTAGCAGCGCTTCAAGGCTTCGGTATAGGTATTGCTTGCTTGGATTCGCTCCAAAGACAAGCGGTCGCGCTCTTGGCGCAAGTAGGTCGTCAAATCGGTGGCAGGGTCTGGCGCCTGGGCAAACGCAGACAGCAGCCCGAGCAAGCTGAAAAGAACAAGGGTTTTTGTCATGTGAGTGAAGTATCCACCACCCGCCGCCCGAGTGCCAAAAACGCAGCCGATTGCATTTCGCGCAAGCGCGAAGCGGTGCGGTGGAATTCATGGGACATGGGGCCTTCGGTGTAGAGCAGTTCGGGTGCCACATCCGCTTGGATGATGAGCTTGACCCGACGGTCATACAGCACATCGATCAGCCAGGTGAATCGACGCGCCTGCGAGGACATGTTCACTTCCATCTTGGGCACACCACTCAGAAACACGGTGTGGAACTGGCTGGCGATTTCCAAAAAGTCGTTTTGCGACCGGGGTCCGCCACACAAGACCTGAAAGTCAAACCACACCACGCCGCCAGCGCGACGCTTGGCCTGAATTTCCCGCGCCTCGATCAGCAGCAAACCATCTTGGTCTGGCACCTCAGCCAAGCGCTCAAAGGTATGGTGCATCACGGCCTCGTTGTCTGCATTGCAAGGGCTCAAGTACAACTGGGCTTGCTCCAACACCTTACCGCGGTAATCCACACCGTTGTCCACATTGACCACCTGCATGGTGGCGTTGAGTAAATCGATCGCGGGCAGCAATCGGTCGCGGTGCAAACCATCTGGGTACAACTCGTCGGGCTTGAAGTTCGAAGTCGTGACAAACCCGATCTGGTTGGTTTGCATCGCGATCAGCAAGCGGTGCAAGATCATGGCGTCGGTGATGTCAGCGATATGGAATTCATCGAAACAAATCAGCTTGAACCGCTTGGCCATGCGCCTGCCCAATTCATCCAGGGGATTGGCTGTCCCTTGCAGTTCCCGAAGTTCGCGGTGTACCTCACGCATGAATTCATGGAAATGCAAGCGGGTTTTGCGCTGAATCGGCACCGCGGTGAAAAAGCAGTCCATCAAAAAGCTTTTGCCGCGCCCTACCCCCCCATGCAAATACACGCCTTTCGGGATGTCTGGGTGGTTGATCAGTTTTTTGACCGTGTTGGCACGCTTGTGCTTGTAATTTGTCCAATCGGCTTCGCATTGCGTCAAAGCATGGATCGCCCGCAGTTGCGCCGGGTCACTTTGAAAGCCACGGGCTTGGAGTTCTTGCTGGTAGAGGGCTGCAACGGACATGAGAGAGGTATTGTGCCTTGGGGCTGCGCTGCGAGCTTGAGCGGTACTCACAAAAGCCCCGACCGGTTCCATCAAAAAGCCCGCTGTTGCCAGCAGGCTCGCCAGTTCGGGTGTCTGGTTGGTTAAAAATTCAAGGTGCGCTTGTCCACCGCCAAGGCGGCTTCTTTGGTGGCTTCGCTCAAAGACGGGTGCGCATGGCAAATGCGGGCGATGTCTTCCGAGGATGCCTTGAACTCCATGGCCACCACCGCTTCGGCAATCAGCTCGGAGGCCTGGGGACCCACGATGTGCACGCCCAGGATTTCATCGGTCTTGGCGTCTGCCAGCATTTTCACCATGCCGGTGGTGTCACCCAAAGCGCGGGCGCGGCCATTGGCCAAAAACGGAAAACTGCCTGCCTTGTAAGCCACACCATCCGCCTTGAGCTGCTGCTCGGTGCGGCCCACCCAAGCGATCTCGGGGCTGGTGTAGATGACCCAAGGGATGGTGTTGAAGTTGACATGACCGTGTTGGCCCGCGATCCGCTCTGCCACCGCTACGCCCTCTTCCTCCGCCTTGTGCGCAAGCATGGGGCCTCGCACCACGTCACCCACCGCCCACACGCCAGGCAGGTTGGTTTTGCAATCGGCGTCCACCACAATGGCGCCTCGCTCATCGAGATGCAAACCGACCGCTTCGACATTCAGGCCAGTGGTATGGGGCACGCGTCCGATTGAAATGATCAGCTTATCGGCGTCCAGCTTCAGAGATTCGCCCTTGGCGTTGGTGTAGTTCACCGTGACGCCCTTTTTGGCATTGACGATCTCGCCGACTTTCACACCCAGTTCGATCTTCAAGCCTTGCTTGTCAAAAGCCTTCTTGGCCTCTTTGGCGATTTGCTCGTCCACGGCACCCAGGAAAGTCGGCAGGCCCTCAAGAATGGTGACATCGGCACCCAAACGCCGCCAGACCGAACCCATCTCTAAGCCAATGACACCTGAACCAATCAAGGCCAGTTTTTTCGGCACGGCTCCCACGCGTAATGCACCGTCATTGGAGAGGATGTTTTCTTCATCGAAAGGCACACCTGGCAATGCGCGTGCGCTGGAACCGGTAGCCACAATGACCTGCTTGGCAGTCAATGATTCTTCCGTTTTGCCAGACAGCTTGATTTCATAACCCGCCTCAGACTTGCTGGCGAAGGCGCCGCGCCCGTGAAAAAACGTGACTTTGTTTTTCTTGAACAAATACAAAATGCCATCGTTGTTTTGTTTAACCACAGTGTCTTTGCGCGAGAGCATTTTGGCCACGTCCATCTTCACGCCGGTGGCGCTGATGCCGTGCTCAGCGAAATGATGATTCGCCTGCTCGAAATGTTCGGACGATTGCAACAAGGCTTTGGAAGGAATACAGCCTACATTGGTGCAGGTGCCGCCGGGGGCTGGGCCGCCAGTGGCGTTTTGCCATTCATCGATACAGGCGACGTTCATGCCGAGTTGGGCGGCGCGAATCGCAGCGATATAGCCGCCCGGACCGGCGCCGATGACGATGACATCAAATGTTTTGCTCATGCTTTTTTTCTCTTCAATTTTGGACAATCCAAGCTTGCACCAAACGTTGCTTGTTTTGGGGCATGGCTTAAATATCAAACAGCAATCGAGCCGGATCTTCCAACGCTTCTTTCATGGCGACCAGGCCAAGCACTGCTTCACGACCGTCAATGATGCGGTGGTCGTAAGACATCGCAAAGTAGTTCATGGGGCGCACCACCACTTGGCCGTTTTCCACCATGGCGCGGTCTTTGGTCGCATGCACACCCAAAATGGCCGACTGAGGAGGGTTGATGATCGGGGTCGACATCATCGAGCCGAAGGTGCCACCGTTGGAGATGGAGAAGGTACCACCGGTCATCTCTTCGATGCCCAGTTTGCCGTCTTTGGCCTTTTGGCCATAGTCGGCGATCTTCTTCTCGATCTCGGCAAAGCTCATTTGGTCGGCGTTGCGCAGGATCGGCACCACCAAACCGCGTGGCGAACCCACCGCGATACCGATGTCGAAGTAGCCGTGGTAGACGATGTCGTTGCCGTCGACCGAGGCGTTCAAGACCGGGAATTTTTTCAGGGCGTGCACAGCCGCTTTCACGAAGAAGCTCATGAAGCCGAGCTTCACGCCGTGTTCTTTCTCGAACCGCTCTTGCATGCGCTTGCGCATGTCCATGACCGGGGCCATGTTGATTTCGTTGAAGGTGGTCAGAATGGCGTTGGTCGACTGCGATTGCAGCAAACGCTCGGCCACCCTTGCACGCAGTCGGGTCATGGGCACGCGTTGCTCGGGGCGCTCGCCCAAGTCGACGGTGGGCGCTGCCACGGTCGGCAAAGCTTTGGTGGGTACGCCGGTGGGAATCACCGCGGTGGTGGACATCACACCACCTTGGACAGCAGCCAGTACATCACCTTTGGTGACGCGACCATCTTTGCCTGTGCCTGGCACCGAGCCTGCAGCCAGCTGGTTGTCAGCCATCAGTTTTGACGCGGCAGGCATGGCCACACCAGCGTGACTGGCACTGGCAGCTGCCATGGGGGCCGCAGCAGGCACAGCAGCAGGCACAGCCGTGACGGGACCGGTTGCTGACGCGGTGGCCGTGGTGTCGATGCGGGCGATCAATTGCTCGGCCATGACAGTGGCACCATCAGCCACGACGATTTCCACCAGCACACCAGCCGATGGCGCCGGCACTTCCAGCACCACTTTGTCGGTTTCAACATCGATCAAAATTTCGTCAGCGGCAACCGCCTCTCCGACTTTTTTCTTCCACTGCAACAAAGTGGCTTCTGCCACCGATTCTGAGAGTTGTGGTACTTTGACTTCTACGATAGCCATGATGTGTGTTTCCTGTTGGATAGATGGGCAGGCTTGGGGCGCGAAACGCGCCACGCAAGCGGCTTACTTGGTCAATATGAATCCCTTGAGGCGGCCAAAGGCACCATCAACCAGCGCTTTTTGCTGGTCTTGGTGCAAATGGGAGTAGCCCACGGCAGGAGAAGCCGAAGCAGCACGGCCGCTGTAGCCCAGTTTTTGGCCTGAAGCCATGTTTTCAAACAGGTAGTGCTGGACAAAGAACCATGCGCCTTGGTTTTGCGGCTCATCCTGACACCACACCACTTCTGTGGCGTGGGGGTATTTCTTCAACTCGGCAGCGAACGCTTTGTGAGGAAAGGGATAGAGCTGCTCCAAGCGCACCAAAGCGGTGTCGTCGTGGCCGTTTTCTTCGCGTTTTTTGGACAAGTCGTAATACACCTTGCCAGAGCAAATGACCAAGCGTTTGACTTTGTCCGCCTTGATGTCTTTGCTCTCGGGAATGATGGTTTGGAAACCACCTTTGGTGAATTCAGACACAGGCGATGTGGCGTCTTTGTGGCGCAACAAGGACTTGGGCGTGAAGATGATCAACGGTTTGCGCAAATTGCGCACCATCTGGCGACGCAACACATGGAAAATCTGGCTGGCTGTGGTCGGTTGCACGATCTGCATGTTGGTGTCGGCCGCCAATTGCATGAAGCGCTCGACGCGGGCTGAACTGTGCTCTGGGCCCTGACCTTCATAACCGTGCGGCAGCATCAGCGTGATGCCATTGACCCGGCCCCACTTGACTTCACCTGAAGCGATGAACTGGTCGATCACCACCTGCGCACCGTTGGCAAAATCGCCAAACTGGGCTTCCCAAATCACCAAGGTATTGGGGTCGTTGGAAGCGTAGCCGTATTCGAAGGCCAACACGGCTTCCTCTGACAAGATGGAATCGATCACCGTGAAGGGCGATTGGTTGTCCGCCGAATTTTGCAGCGGGGTGTAGGAGCCGGTGTCCCATTTTTCTCGGTTTTGGTCGTGAATGACGGAATGGCGGTGGGTGAAGGTGCCGCGTCCGCAGTCTTCGCCCGACAAACGCACTGGAAAGCCGCTGGCGACCAAGGAAGCAAATGCCATGTGCTCGCCCATGCCCCAGTCCACCGGCAAGTCGCCCCGTCCCATGGCGGCTCGGTCGTCATAGACTTTTTTCACCAAGGGGTGCGGTGTGACGGTGGGTGGGATGGTGGTGATCCGCTCAGCCAATCTTTTCCACTCTGCCATGGGGATGGCGGTATCGGCCGCATCAGTCCATTTTTTGCCAAGGAAAGGGGACCAATCGACCGTGAATTTGGTCTTGAAATTGGTGAGCACCGGGTCAGAGGTGTTTTTGCCCGCGTCCAATGCAGCGCGGTAAGCCTTGGCCATGTCATCGCCCAAGCTCTCACCCATCCCTTGCGAAGCCAAACGCTCGGCATACATTTTTCGGGTGCCGGGGTGGGCCGCGATTTTTTTGTACATCAGCGGCTGTGTCAGGCTGGGCGTGTCTTGCTCGTTGTGACCGAGTTTGCGGAAACAGGTGATGTCCACCACCACATCTTGGCCAAAGGACATGCGGTATTCAAGCGCCAATTGGGTGGCCAAGACCACGGCCTCGGGGTCGTCACCGTTGACATGCAGCACCGGGGCTTCAACCATTTTGACGATGTCAGTGCAAAAAACCGAGGAGCGCATGTCGCGCGGATCGGAGGTGGTGAACCCGATTTGGTTGTTGATGATGATGTGCACTGTGCCGCCGGTGGAATACCCTCGGGTTTGGGCCAGTGCCAGGGTTTCCTGGTTCACGCCCTGGCCACCAAAGGCCGCATCACCGTGCACCAAGACTGGCAGCACCTGGCTGCCTGTGGGGTCGCCACGGCGGTCCATGCGTGAACGCACCGAGCCTTCGACCACGGGGTTGACGATTTCCAAGTGAGAAGGATTGAAGGCCAAGCTCAGATGCACCGGACCACCAGGGGTGGACACGTCCGAGCTGAAACCTTGGTGGTATTTCACGTCACCAGCGGGCAAATCTTCGGGTGCGGTGTGGTCAAACTCAGCGAACAAATCGGCGGGCTGCTTGCCCATGGTGTTGACCAACACGTTCAAGCGGCCACGGTGGGCCATGCCGATCACCACTTCTTGGACACCTTTGGCACCTGCCATTTGGATCAATTCGTCCATGGCAGCAATGAAGCTCTCGCCACCTTCGAGAGAAAAGCGCTTTTGACCGACGTACTTGGTATGCAAGTAACGCTCGAGGCCTTCGGCGGCTGTCAGTCGGTCCAAGATGTGTTTTTTCTTCTCAGCGCTGAAGGTGGGTTTGCTGCGGATGCTTTCCAATTTTTGCTGCCACCAGCGCTTTTCGGTCATGTCCGAGGTGTACATGTACTCGGCGCCCAAAGTACCGCAGTAGGTTTCACGCAAGGCGTTGACCAGCTCGCGCAAGCTCATGCGGTCTTTGCCAAAAAAAGTGTTGCTGGTGTCGAACACGGTTTCTTGGTCGGCATCGCCAAAACCATAGAAAGAGGGCTCAAGCTCGGGGATGTTGGGACGCTCGGTGCGCTGCAGCGGGTCCAGGTTGGCCCAGCGCTGGCCGACATTGCGGTAGGCCGCGATCAGCTGTTGGGCAGCGGTACGCTTGCGGCCCATTTCGGCATCTGCACTGGCCATGACCACGCGGGTGCCACCTTGCTTGGCACGCTCGGCAAAGGCATTGACCACGGGCAAATGGGGCACGTCTTTGGCGTTGCTGCCATCCACAGCGGGAACGTGTTGCAGGGCATCGAAATACTGCCGCCAACTGTCTGTCACGCTGCCAGGGTTAGCGAGGTAGTTTTCGTACATCTCCTCGACATAAGGCGCATTGCCCCCGAAGAGATAGGTGTTGCTTGCATAGGCTTGATAGACGGACGAACCCGTCTGCGAAGAATCGCTCATGGCGCTGACCTCCGTTTCCCTGCAGGAAACATTAGCTTGGTTGAAGAACCCTCCACGACACGGCTGAACCGACTGGTGGATGCGACCTGAGGGGGCTTCCCCTCAGGTATGTTTGACCATTGTGCCACTGATCACTGACAGTTTCACGACAAACGTCAAACAATGGGGGCTAGCTTCCCATTGCTCTGGTTTGCAAGTCAGGCTCAAGCCAGTTGTTCTTTGATTTGCTGCAAGGGCGTGGGGTCGTCCATGGTGGTGAGGTCACCCGGGTCACGCTTTTCGCAGACGGCCTGAATGGCGCGACGCAGCAGCTTGCCGCTGCGGGTTTTGGGCAAGAGGCTCAAAAACAGCACCCGTGAAGGCCTGGCAACCGCGCCCAACTGGCCATCCACGAGCTTCATGATCTCGCCTTCGAGCTTGAGACGGCCCGCAGGATCACCCAACGCTGCGGTATCTTTGGCCACCACGAACGCCATGGCCACCTGCCCTTTGAGTGGGTCGGCGACGCCGACCACAGCTACCTCGGCGACATTGGGGTGGCTAGAGATGCTCTCTTCGATTTCACGAGTGCCCAAACGGTGGCCCGCCACATTGATCACGTCGTCGGTGCGGCCCAAAATGAAGTAGTAGCCGTCCTCGTCCCGCACCCCCCAATCGAAGGTGGAATAGAGCAACTTGCCTGGGATGCTTTTCCAATAGGTGTTGACAAAGCGGTGATCGTCACCCCAGAGGGTTTGCAAGCAACCGGGCGGAAGCGGGCCTTCAATGACCACCACCCCTTTTTGGTTGGGGCCGGTGAGGACTTCGCCGGTGTTTTCGTCCACCAGTTTCACGTCAAAACCATACATCGGCACGCCAGGGCTGCCGTATTTACTGGCTTTCTTCTCGACCCCGTTGGCAACCGTCAAGATGGGCCAGCCGGTTTCGGTTTGCCAGTAGTTGTCGATGATCGGCTTGTGCAAACCGTCGGCGATCCACTGGGCCGTGGGCTCGTCCAGCGGTTCACCCGCCAAGTAAAGCGCCTTCAAGCTGGACAAGTCATATTTGCTCAAGAGCGCTGGGTCTTGCTTTTTCAAGACCCGCACCGCGGTGGGGGCGCTGAACATGTGGGTGACTTTGTATTTTTCGACCAGTTGCCACCAAATGCCGCCATCTGGGCGGGTGGGCAAGCCCTCGTACATCAGGGTGGCCATGCCTGCGAGCAAGGGGCCATAAATGATGTAACTGTGCCCCACTACCCAGCCGATGTCGCTGGTGGAGAAATACACCTGCCCTGGCCGACCTTCAAAAATATGCTGCATGCTGGCGGCCAGTGCCACGGCATATCCGCCGGTGTCGCGCTGCACACCTTTGGGCTTGCCAGTTGTGCCCGAGGTGTAGAGCGTGTAGCTGATGTGGCCGCTGTCGACCCATTCGCAGGGCACGCGGGCCGTCAGGTGGGCTTGGCGCAAGCTGGCGTAGTCATGGTCACGACCAGGCACGGTGGTAAACGCTGTCAATCCCCTGTTCACCATCAGCACCGCCGAGGGCTTGTGCTGGCTGATTTGGATGGCTTCGTCCAACAAGGGTTTGTAAGGCACCACCTTGCCGCCGCGAGAGCCCGCATCCGCGCTGATCACCAGATGGGGAGAAGCGTCCTCGATGCGAGAAGACAAGGCATGCGCAGCAAAACCACCAAACACCACCGAGTGGATGGCGCCAATGCGCACGCAGGCCAGCATGGCAAACGCCGCTTCGGCGATCATGGGCATGTAAATCAAGACCCGGTCGCCCTTGCCCACGCCCAGGCTTTGCAAGACGGCCGCCATGCGCTGCAGTTCGTCAGACAGTTGGGCAAAGCTGTAAGTGACCTCGGTGTTGGTTTCGGTTGAGACGTAAATCAGGGCGGGTTGGTCTGCGCGATCGGCCAGGTGTCGGTCAACCGCGTTGTGGCAGAGGTTGGTTTTTCCACCGACATACCAATCGGCAAACGGCGGATTGCTGTCATCACACACCTGGGTGGGTGGCACATGCCAGTCAATCAACTGAGCCTGCTCGGCCCAGAATCCCTCACGGTCGTCCAGCGACCGACGGTAAAACGCTTCATAAACACCCACAGCTGTCTCCCCCATTTGGATTTTTATTTGATCAAGGCTTGGATGTCTTTGAACTGGGGGTGTTCTGCACTGCGAAGCCACTCGAACAACACCATTTCGGTGGTCACCAGTTCGGCACCGGCACCGGCCAATCGGTCATAAGCGGCATCCCGGTTGCGCTCGGTGCGCGAACTGCAGGCATCGGTCACCACCCACACCTCAAATTCATCCTCCAGCAAGTCCAAAGCGGTTTGCAGCACGCAAACATGCGCCTCCACGCCGGCAATCACCACGCTGTTGCGCTCGGGCGCGGACTGTGCCGGTTTTTGCAAATGCTTGGGCAGACTGCGCGCATTGCCCCCCACCGGCTTGGCCGGGGGACGCAACAGATCGGTCAGACCCTCCTGACTGGCACTGAACTGCATTTTGGACAGGGTTTGCCTACACAGGGCTTTCAATTCCGCAGGGTTGGTGCCCAATTTACTGGGGTTTTGCTCGGTGCCCCAAGCTGGCACGTCGAGCAAGCGGGCAGCTCTCGCCAATCTCAGGGCATTGGCCAAACAGTCAGCACCTTGGTGAATGGCGGGCAACAAGCGTTCCTGCAAGTCCACCAGCAGCAATTGGGATTCTTCTGGGTCGATCAACATGGTTCAGATTTTCACCACGATGCGGCCACGCACCTGGCCTGCCATGAGTGCATGTGCCTTGTCGAGGGCTTGGTCCAGGCTCACTTCTTCCACCATGCTCTCGAGTTTGGCGATGTCGAGGTCGCGGGCCAAACGGTCCCAGGCTTGCTGGCGCAATGCCAGGGGCGCCATCACTGAATCCACCCCGATCAAGCGCACATTGCGCAAGATGAATGGCATGACCGTGGAGGGCAGGTCAAAACCTTGGGCCAAACCGCAGGCTGCCACGGCGCCGCCATAGCGGGTTTGCGCCAAGGCGTTGGCCAGGGTGTGTGAACCCACCGCGTCGACCACACCGGCCCAGCGCTCTTTTTGCAGAGGTTTGCCGGCCGCGCTCAGCTCAGCCCGGTCGATCAAATGCTGAGCGCCCAAATTGTGCAGGTAGGACTCTTCGCTGGTTTTGCCGGTCGCGGCCACCACGCTGTAGCCCAACTTGGCCAGCAAGGCGATGGCCACACTGCCCACGCCACCCGTTGCGCCTGTCACCAAAATCTCGCCGTCGCCTGGCTTGACGCCTTGTTGCTCGAGCGACATGACGCACAACATGGCGGTGTAACCGGCCGTACCAATCGCCATTGCTTGGCGTGCTGTGAAATCAGAGGGCAGTTTGACCAGCCAGTCGCCCTTGAGTTTGGCCTGTTCGGCCAGACAACCCCAGTGGGTTTCACCCACGCCCCAGCCGTTGTGCACGAAAGCGTCGCCTGCTTTCCAATTGGGGTGGCTCGATGACAACACCGTACCCGCCCCGTCAATCCCCGCCACCATCGGCCAGTTGCGCACGACTGGGCTTTTGTTGGTGATGGCCAAGCCATCTTTGTAGTTCAGGGTGGAATACGCCACCTGCACGTGAACATCGGTTGCTGGCAAGCGGCTCTCATCGACCGATTGGATGGCAGCTTGGAAATGGGGTTCTTTGTCTAACAAGAGAGCGCGAAACATGGTCGTCCTTGGATCTGAAAGTGTGAAAAGCCTCCATTGTCCTTCAGTCAAGCCCTCATGGGCTGGGGATTAGAATGTCTGCCTATGTTGCGTACCTTCTTACTCTTGTTGATCAGTGTTGGCTTGGCCCATGCCGAGCCAGCCAAACAACAGCCTGACGACCTCGACTCGTTGCTGACTCAAAGCGGCTGGGTCGCGCAATTCAGCCACATGGGCCATTCGGTCGGCTCCCAAGCCTCTGAGCTGGTGGTCAATGCCATGGGCTATATCGGAGTCCCCTACAAACGTGGTGGCAGCAATGAAAACGGGTTTGATTGCAGCGGTTTCGTGCGTGCCATGTACCAAAAAACCATGGGTCTGGTCTTGCCCCACAACGCCCGGGCGCAGGCAGCTGTTACCGACAAAATCGATCGCGCCGAGCTCCAGCCCGGCGACCTGGTTTTCTACAACACCCTGCGCAAAACCTTCAGCCATGTGGGCATCTATATTGGCGAAGGCAAGTTCATCCATTCGCCCCGCAGCGGCGGCGAAGTGCGGATAGAGAACATGAGCGATGCTTATTGGGTCAAGCGCTTCAATGGCGCACGGCGGGTCGCCACCGCGCAAACTGCCCCTGCTGCTGTCGCGCACACACGCTGATCTTTTGCTGGGCTCGCGGCGCATGCAGGACTTGCGTCTTGCCTCGGCCCCTGCTTCATCGCTCAATCCTTTTGATTGATCACGTCAAAAATCTTTCATCTTTTTGCACAAAGACTGCCTACACTCTCCCCCATGGATTCCAGCTCTGCCGCCGTTCAACGCTATACCCTCACTGCCATTGGCTTGCATTGGTTCTTGGCATTGGCTTTGTTGGGCATGTTCGGCATGGGTCTGTACATGACTGAACTCCCCATTTCCCCCCTTCGTTTAAAGCTGATCAACTGGCACAAGTGGGCCGGGGTGACTTTTTTAGCGCTGTCTTTGCTGCGCTTGCTCTGGCGTGTCACACACCGACCACCACCTTTGCCAGCGCACATCCTGCAGGCAATGCCCCAATGGCAGCAATGGGCACACAACGGTATTCACCATGCCATGTACTGGCTGTTTTTCCTGGTCCCTTTGATCGGCTGGGCCTACAGCTCCGCTGCAGGTTTTCCAATTGTTTTGTTCACCATCATCCCGCTGCCCGACTTTGTCCCTGTTGACGCCGCTTTGGCTGAACTCATCAAGCCATGGCATGAATTCAGTGCTTTTGCCCTGATGGGCCTCATGGGTATCCATGTGGCCGCAGCCATCAAACACCAGTGGATCGTCAACAATGGTTTGCTGCTGCGCATCCTGCCAACCCGACACAACGACACACCATGACCCTTTTTCCGATTGTTCGCGCTTTGACCATTTCCGCCTTGGTAGGTTTGGGCAACGCGCCTTTATGGGCCCAACAAAAATTGCAGCTTGCCCAAAGCGAGATTGTTTTCACCAGCAAACAAATGGGCGTGCCGGTGGAGGGGCGTTTCAAAAAGTTTGATGCTCAAATCGCTTTCGACCCAGCCAAACCGGCCGCCGGCAAAATTGCTTTTTCAGTCGACATGAGCAGCGCGACCTTGGGATCGAAAGAAACAGACGCTGAATTACCCAAAGCCGATTGGTTCAACACCGCCAAATTTGCCCAGGCCACTTTTCAGTCCGGGGCCATCAAAGGCCTTGGGGCTGGCAAATTCGAGGTAGCTGGCAAACTGACCATCAAAGGTGTCACCCAAGATCTGTTGGTGCCCGTTGCCCTGACACAATCTGGCAACAGCACCATCGCCACAGGCACTTTTGTCCTCAAGCGACTGGTGTTCAAAATCGGCGACAACGAATGGTCAGACACCTCCATGGTGGCTGACGAGGTTCAGGTGAAATTCAAATTCGCCTTGACCGGTGTCGGCAAGCTTTAAATTTTTTTCAACCCACCCCCGCATCCACAGGAGATTCCATGCGTACACAACTCGTTGCAGCAGCTTTGGCCATCACAGCCATTGCAGGTACCACCGCTCAAGCGGCCACCTACAACATCGACCCCACACACACCTTCGTGACCTTTGAAGTCACCCACTTTGGCACATCCACCAACCGTGGCCGTTTCGATAAAAAAGAAGGCGTTGTCCAATTTGACCGCGCCGCCAAAACTGGTTCAGTCAAACTGACCATCCAGGCTGACTCCATCAACACCGGCACCGAAGCCTTCAACGCACATTTGAAAAAACCTGACTTTTTCGATGCGCCGACACACCCCACCATGACCTTCACAGCCGACAAGTTCAGCTTCACCGGCGACAAAGTCTCCGAGGTCGCGGGTAACCTGACCATGCTGGGCAAAACCCTGCCAGTGTTGTTGAAGGCCACCAACTTCAACTGCTTTGAGCATCCCAGACTCAAGCGTGAAGTCTGTGGTGGCGACTTTGAAACCACGATCATGCGCAGCGACTGGGGCATGAAATGGGGTATCGACTTTGGCATTCCAGACAAAGTCAAATTGTTGATTCAGGTAGAAGCCATCAAGCAATAAACACCCGCTTCTCCCTAAAGCCGTTCACTCTCAGGTGGACGGCTTTTTTCATGCATGTCCATGCTTTGGCCCAACAAGCAATCTGTCGGACAATGCCCACACACACAACAAGCTGGTTTTTCAATGGCAATTCAATGGTTTCCTGGTCACATGCATTTGACGCGCAAGGCCATTGGCGAGCGTATCAAAAACATTGACGTGGTCATTGAAATGCTCGATGCCCGACTGCCAGGATCGAGCGCCAACCCGATGTTGGCTGAACTCATCCAGGGCAAACCCGCTTTGAAAGTGCTGAGCAAACAAGACTTGGCCGATCCAGCACGCACCAACTTGTGGCTGGCGCATTACAACGCCATGCCAGAGGTTCGCGCCATAGGCTTGGACACCAGCATGGTCTCGCCTGCGAAAGCCTTGATGGAGGCCTGCCACCAACTCGCCCCCTTGCGTGGCGGCATGGTCAAGCCGATGCGGGTGCTGATTTGTGGCATTCCCAACGTGGGCAAATCCACCCTGATCAACACCCTGAAAGGGAAACGTGCCACTCAAACCGGGGATGAAGCCGGCATCACCAAAACCGAGCAGCGCATCGCCTTGGCAGACGATTTTTACCTCTACGACACGCCGGGGGTGCTGTGGCCGCGCATCATCGTCACCCAAAGCGGTTTCAACTTGGCCGCCAGTGGTGCCATTGGTGTCAACGCATTCGACGATGAGGAAGTTGCCCTTGAACTGCTGCGCTATTTGATCGCTCACTACCCTGCCGCACTGGCACAACGCTACAAGATCAGTGATCCAGCCGATTTCAAGGAAGAGGATATGTTGGATGCGGTGGGTCGCAGCAGAGGTGCCGTGCAAAGCGGTGGGCGGATCAACACCGCCAAAGCCGCACAGATCGTGATCCAAGATTTCAGACACAACGCGCTGGGGCGGATCACCTTGGAAACGCCCCAAGAGTTTGCCCTGTGGTTCGCTGACGGCAAAAGGACAGACGCAGAAAGGTCTGAGCGCAAAGCACAAGGTGCTCCTGCTAAGCAGTCCAGACAACCCAAGCACTGACGCGCAGGTAAGGCCTCAGCCCACTGGTGTTGCTGTTTTGCGCATCACTTCACCGAACAAACCGCTGACCAACCACCCTGCCAGCCAGGTCTTCACCGCTGGCAGCGCCAAGCTTTCAAACAATGCTGCGTCCACGGCGGCGAACTGGCGCACAAACGGAAAAATACCAATGTCTGCAGCGCAGGGACTGGCACCCCCCAGTTGGGGCTGGCTTTGCAAGTGTGGTTCCAGGGGTTCCAGCAGCGCGGCCACGGCATGCTGGAAGTGTTGTTCGCGGCTCAGCGAATCGGCAAAGCGCTGCGGGTATTTGTAACGATCCAGGTGGTGTTTAAAGGGACCGTCACACGCCTGTTGCAAGGCCAGGTTGTCTGGCGATTGCGCCCTCGCCCACCAACCCTCTGCATCGCCAGATTGGTCAAAAGCCCATCGCATGATGTCCAGGCTTTGCTCGAGCACTTCAGCGGAGGGCAATACCAGCACCGGCACGGTGCCTTTGGGTGAAACAGCCAACATGGCCGGCGGTTTGTCTCGCAGCGACACCTCCAGCCCTTGGTACACCACACCAGCTTGCCGCAGGGCCATGCGGGCGCGCATGGCATAGGGACAACGGCGGTAGGTGTAGAGCAGTGGCATCATGGCAAACGCTCCAAGGCGCCTTTACCCATCATGATGCGCTCTCGACAAGCGACGATGCGAGCAACCCGGGTTTCTGCTTTTTTGGCCGAGCTGAGAAAGATGACGTAGCTTCTTTGACGCCCGGGGGTGAGCTTGAAAAAAGCGGCTGACAGCTCAGCGTCTGCTGACAAAGCTTGCTTCAATTCATTGGGGAGCTGCAAATCGCGTTTCACTTTGACAGGTTTGATGCCCTTCTCAGCCAGCGCCATGGCTTCTTTCAAATAAGCCTTCAAGGACGAAGCCACGGCCTTGACCTGGGATGCATCGGTGAAGCTCAGCGTGTCTGCGTGAGCGCTGTTCGCCCCTTTATGTTGAAGCAATTGATGCGTATCTTGCAACAAAGACGCATTGAAAAACGTCAAGCGAAATTCACCGCGCAATGCGCCCAAAATGGCGATGTTGCGGCCCTGATGGGTGTAACACGGATGCCCCCATTTCGCGGTTTCAACCAAGCCCACACCCAGACACAAGTGTCGCAGCGCCTGCAAGCCCGAGGCCCATGTTTGGGACGAACAGGCAGGCGTGGCGAAGCGGCTGCATCGTCCACAGCCTTGTGCAAAGTAATCCTCAGGCTGGGTGATCACCGTCTTACAGGGGGCAGGTCCGTGCAACTGCCATGCGCCACTTCTGCCGCCATGCCAATGCTTTCACCCAGTGTGGGGTGCGGGTGAATGGTTTTGCCGATGTCCACAGCGTCTGCGCCCATCTCGATGGCCAAGGCCACTTCACCGATCATGTCGCCCGCGTGGGTGCCGACCATGCCGCCGCCCAAGATACGACCATGGCCTTGCGCTTCGGGACTGTCGTCAAACAACAGTTTGGTGACGCCTTCGTCGCGTCCGTTGGCAATCGCGCGACCAGACGCCGCCCAGGGGAACAAGCCTTTTTTGACCTGGATGCCTTGCGCCTTGGCTTGGTCTTCCGTCAAACCCACCCATGCCACTTCAGGGTCGGTATAGGCCACGCTGGGGATGACCCGCGCATTGAATGCCGCCGAGGCAAGTTCGTGGTTGGCTTGGATTTCCCCAGCGATCACTTCAGCGGCCACATGGCCTTCATGGACGGCTTTGTGGGCCAACATGGGTTGCCCCACGATATCGCCGATCGCAAAAATATGCGACACGTTGGTGCGCATTTGCACATCCACCTCGATGAAGCCGCGCTCGGTGACGGCAACACCTGCCTTGTCAGCAGCGATTTTTTTGCCATTGGGCGCGCGGCCCACGGCCTGCAATACCAGGTCGTACAACTGAGGTGCCGGTGCACCATCACCCTCAAAAGTCACTTCAATGCCTTTGGCCATGGCGCGTGCAGACACGGTTTTGGTTTTTAACATGATGTTGTCAAAACGCGGCGCATTCATCTTTTGCCAAATCTTCACCAGGTCGCGGTCTGCGCCTTGCATCAAACCGTCCATCATTTCGACCACGTCCAAGCGAGCACCCAAGGTGCTGTAGACCGTGCCCATTTCCAAGCCAATGATGCCGCCACCGAGCACCAACATGCGCTTGGGTACCTTGGCCAATTGCAGTGCACCGGTACTGTCAACCACACGGGGGTCGTCAGGCATGAACGGCAAATGCACGGCTTGGCTTCCGGCGGCAATGATGCAGTTTTTGAAGCCCACCACGTGGGTCTTGCCGGTTTTGTCTTGTGCACTCCCTGTGGTTTCTTCCACCGCCACATGATGGCTTCCCACGAAAACGCCATAGCCACGCAGCACCGTGACCTTGCGCATCTTGGCCATGGCGGCCAAACCGCCGGTCAGCTTGCCGATGACTTTTTCTTTGTGCCCACGCAGCATGTCAATGTTGACCTTGGGCTTGCCAAAATCCACACCCAAAGCAGACAAATGGCTGACTTCGTCCATGACCGCAGCCACATGCAACAAGGCTTTAGAGGGTATGCAACCGACATTCAGACAAACACCGCCGAGCTGGGCGTAACGCTCGACGATGACCACCTTGAGCCCAAGGTCTGCTGCGCGAAATGCAGCAGAGTAGCCCCCAGGGCCACCGCCCAACACCAGCAAATCGCAATCCAGGTCCACCGCACCGTTGTAGTTGTTGGGAGATGCGCTGGCCAGCTTCACAGAGATGGGTGCAGCCGTGACAGGTGGGGTGGGTGAAACTGGACTGGGCAGTGAGACCTGAAGAGGAGCCACGGCGTCTGCCGTCGCAACCGCAGGCGGCCCTGCGACTTCGAGCGACACCATGACCGAGCCTTGCTTGACCTTGTCGCCCAACTTGACTAGCAACGCAGTGATGACGCCTGCATGCGAGGATGGGATTTCCATGGAGGCTTTGTCGCTCTCCACGGTGATCAGGCTTTGGTCGACAGCGACCGTGTCGCCTACCTTGACCAGCAGCTCAATCACGGCCACTTCGTCAAAGTCGCCAATATCGGGTACTTGAATGTCTATGGAAGCCATGGTCGTCTCAATCAATGAAAGCTGGGTTCAAAGCAACACCCGACGAAAGTCGGCCAACACCTGCCCCAGGTAAGCGTTGAAGCGGGCAGCGGCGGCGCCATCGATCACACGGTGATCCCAGGTCAGGGACAAAGGCAACATCAAACGGGGTTCAAACTCTTTGCCGTTCCACACCGGTTCCATGTTGCTGCGGCACACACCCAAGATCGCTACTTCAGGGGCGTTGATGATGGGGGTGAAATAGCGGCCACCAATGCCGCCCAAGCTGGAGATGGTGAAGCTCGCACCGGACATTTCAGCAGGGCTGAGTTTGCCTTCACGTGCTTTTTTGGCCAACTCACCCATCTCGGCACTGATTTGCAAGATGCCCTTTTTGTCGGCATCTTTGAGCACAGGCACCATCAAGCCGTTGGGCGTGTCTGCAGCGAATCCGATGTGCCAGTATTGCTTGAAAACCAGTGCATCGCCGTCGAGGGAACTGTTGAACTGTGGAAACTTTTGCAGCGCAGCCACACATGCTTTGATCAAAAAGGCCAGCATGGTGACCTTGACACCCGATTTTTCATTGTCCTTGTTGGTCAGCACGCGGAAGGCTTCCAGGTCAGTGATGTCGGCATCGTCATGGTTGGTGACGGACGGGATCATGACCGCGTTGCGCAGCAAATTGGCCCCACTGATTTTTTGAATCCGACCCAACTCTTTGCGCTCGATCGGACCAAATTTCGCGAAGTCCACCTTGGGCCAAGGAATCAAACCCAGGCCAGCGCCGTCACTCGCAGGTGCTTTGGATGCTTGCGCTTGGGTACGAACGTCACCCACCATGACAGCACGGCTGAACGCCTGAATGTCCTCGAGACCAATACGGCCCTTGGGGCCACTGCCTTTGACTTCTGACAATGGCACGCCCAATTCACGCGCCAATTTGCGCATCGAGGGTGAGGCATGTGGCAACTCACCTGAGGGGGCGATCGTGGGTTGATGAGGCGCCACCGCAGAGGCCACGGATGCAACTGCACCTGCCAGGGCATGGGCAGGCGGCACGGCCGGCGGGAATGCCACCGGCAAAGGTGCTGCAGCAACCGGTGCTGGCCTCGAAGCCGCAGGTGAAGGCGCAGCTGCAGCGGTGACTTCGACTTCGCCTGCATCCAACTTCACGATCAACGAGCCTTGCTTGACCTTGTCGCCCAACTTCACCAGCATCTCGGTGATCACACCCGCATGCGAGGACGGGATTTCCATCGACGCCTTGTCAGACTCGACCGTGATCAAAGACTGCTCTGGTCGAACCTTGTCACCCACTTTCACCAACAACTCGATCACAGCAACTTCATCGAAGTCACCAATGTCAGGGACTTTCACTTCCATGATGGCCATTTTGTCTCCCTTACGCGTTGAGCGGATTGACTTTGTCCGCTTGCAGTTTGTATTGTTGGATCGCTTTGGCCACAGTTTCGACCGGGACCTTGCCCTCTTCGCTCAAGGCCTTGAGGGCGGCAACCACAATGTAATGGCGATTGATCTCGAAGTGCTCGCGCAATTTGCTTCTGAAGTCACTGCGTCCAAAACCATCGGTGCCCAACACTTTGTAAACACGCCCAGCGGGGACATATGCACGGATTTGCTCGGCATAAGACTTGATGTAGTCGGTGGACGCCACCACCGGACCTTCATGCGGTGTGAGCTGCTCGGCCACAAATGACAAGCGCGGGGCATGGGTAGGGTGCATCAGGTTCCAGCGTTCGGCATCTGCACCATCACGGGCGAGTTCGTTGAAGCTTGGGCAACTCCAGACATTGGCAGCTACACCCCAATCGCTGGCCAGCAAATCACGGGCAGCGATCGACTCACGCAGGATGGAGCCCGAGCCCAGCAGGTTCACGCGGGGCATTTTTTTGGCACCTTCTGCAGGCTGCAACATATACATGCCTTTGATGATTTGCGCCTCGGTGCCCGGCGTCAAGCCAGGCATGGCGTAGTTTTCATTCAGCAAGGTCAGGTAGTAAAAAACGTTGTCTTGCTTCTCCACCATCCGCTTCAAACCGTGCTGCATGATGACAGCCACTTCATGGGCAAAGCTGGGGTCGTAACTGATGCAATTGGGAATCGTGCCCGCCAGGATATGACTGTGTCCGTCTTCATGCTGCAAGCCTTCACCATTCAAGGTGGTGCGACCCGAGGTGCCACCCAACAAGAAGCCCCGTGCTTGCATGTCACCTGCAGCCCATGCCAAGTCGCCAATGCGCTGGAAGCCAAACATTGAGTAGTAGACGTAGAACGGGATCATGATCCGGTTGTTGGTCGAGTAAGAGGTGGCTGCAGCGATCCAACTGCTCATCCCGCCGGCCTCATTGATGCCTTCTTGCAAAATTTGACCGGCTTTGTCTTCCTTGTAATACATCACCTGGTCTTTGTCGACTGGCGTGTACTGTTGACCATCTGGGTTGTAAATACCCACCTGGCGGAACAAGCCCTCCATGCCAAAGGTACGCGCCTCGTCCACCAAAATAGGCACCACACGAGGACCAAGGGCTTGGTCGCGCAGCAACTGGGTCAGGAAGCGGACATAGGCTTGGGTGGTGGAGATTTCACGCCCTTCCACGGTGGCTTCCGTGACGGCTTTGAACACCTCGAGCGAAGGCACGGTGAACTGCTCCTCTGCTTTGGTGCGGCGATGTGGCAAATAGCCTCCCAAAGCTTTGCGGCGCTCATGCAAGTACTGCATCTCTGGCGTGTCGTCCGCCGGTTTGTAAAAAGGCAGTTTGGACAACTCGCTGTCTGGAATAGGAATATTGAAGCGGTCACGGAAGGTTTTGATGTCTTCGTCCGTGAGCTTTTTGGTTTGGTGCACCGTGTTCTTGCCCTCACCCGAACTGCCCATGCCAAAACCTTTGACGGTTTTGATCAACAGCACCGTGGGTTGGCCCTTGTGTTTCACCGCAGCCGCATAAGCGGCATAGACCTTTTGCGGGTCGTGTCCGCCACGACGCAAGTTCCAAATGTCGTCGTCACTCATCTTGGCCACCATCTCCAAGGTGCGTGGATCGCGACCAAAGAAATGCTTGCGCACATAAGCGCCGTCGTTGGCCTTGAACGCTTGGTAGTCCCCGTCCAAGGTCTCCATCATGATGCGACGCAACGCGCCGTCTTTGTCTCTGGCGATCAATGGGTCCCAGTTGCTGCCCCAAATCAGCTTGATGACGTTCCAACCTGCGCCACGGAACTCGCCCTCGAGCTCCTGAATGATCTTGCCGTTGCCACGCACCGGGCCGTCCAAACGCTGCAAATTGCAATTGATCACAAAGACCAGGTTGTCGAGTTTTTCACGCGCTGCCAAGCCAATGGCGCCCAAGGATTCGACCTCGTCCATTTCACCGTCGCCGCAAAACACCCAGACCTTGCGGTTTTCGGTGTTGGCAATGCCGCGGGCATGCAGGTACTTCAAAAAACGTGCTTGATAGATCGCCATCAAGGGGCCCAGACCCATGGAGACGGTCGGGAACTGCCAAAAATCGGGCATGAGCTTGGGATGGGGGTAGCTCGACAGACCTTTGCCATCGACTTCTTGTCGGAAGTTGAGCAACTGCTCTTCGGTCAAGCGACCCTCCAGGTAAGCGCGGGCATAAACACCAGGCGACACGTGGCCTTGGATGTAGAGCAAGTCGCCACCATGGTTCTCGTTTTCCGCATGCCAAAAATGGTTAAAGCCAGCCCCGAACATGTGGGCCAAAGACGCAAACGAGCCAATGTGGCCACCCAAATCGCCACCATCGGCAGGGTTGTGGCGGTTGGCCTTGACGACCATGGCCATGGCGTTCCAGCGCATATAGGCCCGCAAACGTTCTTCGATTTCAATATTGCCCGGACACCGCTCTTCTTGGTCTGGCTCAAGGGTGTTCACATAGCCTGTATTGGCAGAGAAAGGCATGTCAATGCTGTTTTCTCTGGCGTGCTCAAGCAGTTGTTCTAACAAGAAATGCGCACGCTCTGGACCTTCGGATGAAATGACGGCAGACAGTGCGTCCATCCATTCCCGGGTTTCTTGACTGTCGGTATCGTTGACTGCAAATGTGCGAAGTGTGTCGGGTGCAGCGGACATGCTTGACTCCTGGAGCGGGGATGGAAAAAGACTGGTGAATATTTTGACATGATTTCAAATTGCGCTCTTGCATTTCATATTACAAAATTAAGCTGACTTTGTCGTCCCCTTCTCCCCCTAAACTTGAGACACATGCCTAAAACCCTATTGCAAACACTCAATGCCAACTGGAAAAGCTGGTGGAAGCAACAAAGCCCCAGCAGACAAGACAGGTTTGCACTGTTGGCGCCCATGGCTGCCGTGGCAGTGTTTTTGGTCACCATCGTCAGCAGCGTCAGTTATTTGCGCCTGGAAGAGATGGACAGAGAACAAGAAAGCGTGCAGCGCGACTTGGAATTTGCCAATCAAAAAATGCGCTTGCACCTGCTCGAGCAGCAAGAACAAATCTTCCGAATGGCTCGCGATCTGGGCACTGAAAAGCTCACAGTGGTGGATTTTTCAAACGCCGCGGTCGATTTGGCTTCTCAATACCCAGAAGTAGCGAGCATCACCTGGATCGATGAGTTCAAACGAGTGCGAACCAATTTCTCATCAGGCTCGGTTGAGTTGCTTCAGTTTCACCGTCAAGGCGCATGGCTAGATCACCCGCAAACAGAAGAAACCTTTTTGTTGGCCAAGGAACTGAGACGCTCACTGTATTCATCGCCCATCACCTTTGCGTCCAAAGATGGGACCGGCCCTTCCGAGGCCCATATTCAATTGCACGTACCCATGTTCAACAACAACAACTTCAAAGGGGTTGTGTTGATTGAATACTCACTGGAGGGTTTGCTTCGCTATGCGGTTCCTTCCGAGGTCAGCGCACAACATGCGGTTGCCCTGGTGGATGCCAACAACGAGCTACTAGCCGGTCAAAGCATCAAACCCAGGACCGGTCTGTTTGATTTTTCTCCCTGGGAATCCAGGGCATATGAATACACCGTCCCGGTCTCCACGGTTGGCAACACCTTACAACTGCGTGCTCAGGCTTACCGAACATCTCAGGTGCTGATTGGAAGCGGCTTGTTTTGGCTGGTGTTGTTGCTCAGTGGCATGACCACCTGGATGTTGATTGGCACCTGGCGACACACACGGCGCAGGCTGCAAGCACAACAAGCCTTGGTAGCGGAAACCAATTTCCGTCGCGCCATGGAAAACTCCATCTTGACCGGCATGCGCGCCATGGACATGCAAGGACGCATCACCTATGTCAATGCAGCGTTCTGCCAAATGACAGGCTGGACCGAAAAGGAACTCGTCGGGCTGAGCTCGCCATTTCCTTACTGGCCCGATGAAGACCGGCACGTCCTCAACACCAAGCTGTCAGACCAGCTCAGCGGCCGAACCACCATGAGTGGCTTTCAAATTCGTGTCAAGCGCAAAAATGGCAGTCTGTTTGATGCCCGCTTGTACGTGTCCCCACTGATTGATGCCTACGGCGAACAAACGGGTTGGATGACCTCGATGACAGACATCACCGAACCCAACCGCATCCGAGAGCAGCTCTCCGCTTCGTACGAGCGATTCACCACCGTGCTTGAAGCACTGGATGCTTCGGTCTCAGTCACGCCGCTGGGCAGCACCGAATTGTTGTTTGCCAACAAGCTTTATCGCCAATGGTTCGGCAACCAAAGCGCAGGGCATTTGGGATTGGTCGTGCAAGCCGGTGTCTCTGAGCGCGATGCCACCGCCAGTGATGAATCGGTCGATGATCTGGCGGGCATTCCCAGTGAGAGCCTGACCCAAGCAGGGTCTGAAAATTCGGAAATCTATTTGCCTGAACTTCAAAAGTGGCTGGAAGTTCGCTCACGCTACCTCAACTGGGTAGATGGCCGTTTGGCGCAAATGGTGATTTCCACCGACATCACGGCGCGGCGCAATGCCGAGGACCAAGCTGCCTTGCAAGCAGAGCGTGCGCAGTCTGCCAGTCGTTTGATCACCATGGGTGAAATGGCCTCCAGCGTGGCGCATGAATTAAACCAACCTTTGACCGCCATTTCCAATTACTGCAATGGCATGGTCAACCGAATCCGTGGCAAGCAAATCACCGAGGATGAATTGCTTTCGGCATTGGAGAAAACGGCTCGACAAGCTCAACGCGCAGGCCAAATCATTCAACGCATCCGCAGCTTCGTCAAACGCAGTGAAACCAACAAGGTTCAATCATTGATTTCACCCATCGTGACTGAAGCCATTGAACTCGCCGATGTCGAGTTACGCAAACGCCAAGTGCGATTCAGCTTGTTCATGTCGGACCGGATTTCCAGTGTTTTGGTCGACCCGATCCTGATCGAACAGGTGTTGATCAACCTCTTGAAAAATGCGGCCGAGGCTGTTGAACAAGCCAATCGACCATTGGATCAACGGCGTGTGGAATTGCAAATCGTGCCCAAGGTGATCGAGACCCAAGCCGTGGTGGAATTTTCCGTCACTGATTCAGGTGCTGGCATGTCACAAGAAGTCATGTCGCGTGTCTTTGAAGCGTTCTACACCACCAAGAAAGAAGGCATGGGTATTGGTTTGAATCTATGCCGCACCATCATCGAGTCGCATCAAGGGCGCATGCAGGCAGAGAACATCTACAATGGAAAAATCATCGTCGGATGTCGTTTTTCATTCTGGATTCCCGAAAAGCCCAGCTTGATGGCTGCATGACATCTGACACCTCAATTCGCACGCTGGAGTAACCCATGAGTTTGATCCCGAAAAAAGGCAATGTCTATGTCGTGGATGACGATGAAGCCGTTCGCGACTCGCTGCAGTGGTTGCTCGAAGGCAAAGACTACCGCGTTCGTTGTTTTGATTCGGCGGAAAACTTTCTCAGCCGCTATGACCCGCGAGAGGTTGCGTGTTTGATTGTTGACATACGCATGCCCGGGATCACTGGTTTGGAATTGCAAGACCGTTTGCTTGAACGCAAGTCTCCGCTGCCCATTGTTTTCATCACCGGTCATGGGGATGTACCCATGGCGGTCAACACCATGAAAAAAGGGGCGATGGACTTCATTCCCAAACCTTTCAAGGAAGAGGAATTGCTCAGTGTGGTTGAACGCATGCTCGAGCAAGCGCGTGAAGCATTTGCTGACCACCAACATGCTGCCAACCGCGATGCCTTGATGGGCAAACTCACTGCACGCGAGGCCCAGGTGCTCGAACGCATCGTGGCGGGCCGACTGAACAAGCAAATTGCGGATGATTTGGGCATCAGCATCAAGACTGTTGAAGCTCACCGAGCCAATATCATGGAAAAACTCAATGCCAACACCGTGGCCGATCTTCTGAAAATCGCCTTGGGTCCCTCCACCAGCAAAACCCCCTGAACGACCATGTCAGCTCAACTCATTGACGGTAATGCACTGTCCCAACACATGCGAGCCCAAGTGGCTGAACGCGTTCAACACCTTCAAACCCGTGGTGTCAAACCGGGTCTGGCAGTGATCTTGGTTGGCGACAATCCCGCCAGCCAAGTCTATGTTCGCAACAAAGTCAAAGCCTGTGAACAAGCCGGCATTCACTCGGTGCTGGAAAAGTACCCGAGCCAAATGTCACAAGCCGAACTGCTTGAAAGGGTTGAGGCCCTCAACCAAGACAAAAACATCCACGGCATCTTGGTTCAACTTCCCTTGCCCGCGCACATCGATGCACAAAAAGTCATTGAGGCCATTGCCCCAGACAAGGATGTTGACGGCTTCCATGTGGCCAGTGCTGGCGCGTTGATGACTGGCTTGCCCGGTTACTGGCCTTGCACGCCACACGGTTGCATGAAGATGCTCGAGCACATTGGCTACGCATTGCGTGGCAAACATGCGGTGGTGATTGGTCGCAGCAACATCGTGGGCAAACCCATGGCCATGATGCTGTTGGCACAAAACGCCACCGTCACCATTTGTCACAGTGCCACCCCCGATTTAAAAAACCATACCTTGCAAGCAGATGTGATCGTGGCTGCCGTTGGTAAACGCAACCTGCTCACCGCCGACATGGTCAAACCAGGCGCCATCGTGCTCGATGTCGGCATGAACCGAGATGACGATGGCAAGTTATGTGGCGATGTGGATTTTGAAGCTGTCAGGCAGGTTGCCGGCTTCATCACCCCGGTTCCGGGTGGTGTGGGCCCCATGACCATCACCATGTTGCTGGTCAACACCTTGGCTTCTGCCGAACTCACACTGGCCACCTGAAATGACCAACCCATTGCTCGATTGGTCAGGCCTGCCTTTGTTTGACAAGGTCACACCCGAAGCAGTCCAGCCCGCCATCGCGGAGTTGCTGATTCAGGCAAACCATGCAATGGCGACGGTGACGGAGCCGGATTTTCCCGCTGAATGGTTGGCGATCTCCAAGGTTCTGGATACCGCCACCGAACGATTGAGTCGTGCGTGGGGCATGGTGAGCCATTTGCAATCTGTCATGGACACGCCCGAATTGCGCGCCGCCTACAACGCTGAACTGCCGGGCATCACTGAGTTTTGGACCCGGCTGGGCGCCAATGAAGCGCTGTACGCCAAATACAAAGCGATCGATGTTCGGTCATTGGATACAGCGCAAACACATGCACACCGCTTGGCCATGCGCAACTTTGTGCTTTCAGGTGCGGAGTTGGCAGGCGAAGACAAAGTCCGTTTTGCAGCCATCCAAGAGAAACAGGCCGAGCTCAGCCAGTCCTTCAGTGAACATGTTTTGGATGCGACCGATGCTTGGTCTTACCTGGCCAGCGAGGCTGAGATGGCTGGGGTACCTGCTGATGTTTGCCAAGCGGCTGCAGATGCAGCCAAGGCCGAAGGCTTGCAAGGCTACAAGCTCAGCTTGAAAATGCCGTGCTATCTGCCTGTCATGCAATACGCCCAGGACAGCAGCTTGCGAGAAAAACTCTACCGCGCCTATTCAACCCGTGCATCGGACCAATCCGAGCACCCGGCCTTTGACAACACCTCGCTGCTTCAAGAGACATTGGCCTTGCGACATGAAGAAGCGCGCTTGCTCGGCTATGCCAACCACGCCGAAGTTTCTTTGGCCAGCAAAATGGCCGAATCACCTGACCAAGTGATCCGGTTTTTGCTCGACTTGGCAAAACGGGCCAGGCCGTTTGCTGAAAAAGACCTTCAAGAAATGCGTGGCTTCGCCAGGGATGAATTGCGCCTGTCCAACCCCCAGGCCTGGGACTGGACCTTCATCGGCGAGAAGCTCAAGGAGGCCCGCTACGCCTTCAGCGAGCAAGAAATCAAACCTTATTTCACTGCGCCCAAGGTCTTGAGCGGCTTGTTCAAGATCGTCGAAACCTTGTTTGAAGTGCAAATCCATCCAGAGTCCGCGCCGGTCTGGCACCCCAGTGTGCAGTTTTTCCGCATTGAGCGTCAAGGCAATCTGGTAGGTCAGTTCTATCTTGACCCCGGCGCTCGGCAAGGCAAACGGGGTGGCGCATGGATGGACGATGTGCGCGCGCGCTGGCTGCGTCCGGATACCCAGCGCCTGCAAACACCCATCGCGCATCTGGTTTGCAATTTCGCGGAGGGTGTGCATGGTCAACCACCTTTGCTCACCCATGACGATGTGATCACCTTGTTCCATGAGTGCGGCCACGGTTTGCACCACATGCTCACCCAGGTCAATGAACGTGATGTCTCTGGCATCAGCGGCGTTGAGTGGGATGCGGTCGAGTTGCCCAGTCAGTTCATGGAAAATTTTTGCTGGGAATGGTCTGTGTTGCGACACATGACAGCCCATGTCGACACAGGCGAGCCTTTGCCGCGGGCCTTGTTTGACAAGATGCTGGCGGCCAAAAATTTTCAAAGCGGTCTTCAGACCTTGCGCCAAATCGAATACGCATTGCTGGACATGCGTATGCACACCGAACCGGATCGCAGCGACGATGTGTTGGGTGTTTTGCAAGAAGTCCGTGATCAAGTAGCCGTGATGCAACCGCCGGCTTTCAACCGCATGCCGCATTCATTCAGCCATGTTTTTGCAGGTGGTTATGCAGCGGGTTACTACAGCTACAAATGGGCTGAAGTGCTGAGTGCAGATGCTTATGCGGCGTTTGAAGAAACCGTGCAAGCAGATGGCAGCCACAGTGTGGAGACTGGCCGGCGCTACCGTGAGGCCATCCTAGAAGCAGGTGGCAGCCGACCAGCCATGGCATCTTTCAAAGCCTTTCGGGGCCGCGAACCGCAGTTGGATGCCTTGCTCAGGCACCAAGGCATGGCTTGAAGGCCAAACTCAGTAGCGAATCGTTTCTACCCCTGATTCGCTGCCCAACAAGCACACATGCGCCCTTTGGTGGGCAAACACGCCGACGGTGACCACTCCCGGCCATTGGCTGACCATGTCCTCAAATGCCAGGGGTTGTTGGATCTGCAAGCCTTTGATGTCCAGCAGGTGTTGCCCGTTGTCGGTGACCAAGGCTTGACCGTCTTTCATGCGCAAACTGGCCGAGCCCCCCATTGCCATGAAGCGACGCATGATTTCAGGCGCTGCCATGGGAATGACTTCGACAGGCAGGGGAAACTGGCCCAACACCGCTACCTTTTTGGAGGCATCCGCAATACACACAAATTGGTCTGCTTGTGCTGCCACGATTTTTTCACGCGTCAAGGCGGCACCGCCGCCTTTGACCATGAAACCCTGCCCATCGATTTCATCGGCCCCATCAATGTAAACCGCCAGCCGTTCAATTTGCTGCAAATCGATCACCTGGATGCCCAATGCACGCATCCGCTGGGTCGACGCCTCAGAGCTTGAAACAGCGCCTTTGATGGGTGTTGTGCACTTGGCCAAGGCATCGATGAATTTGTTGACGGTGGAACCTGTGCCAACACCCACCCATTCGTTGGGCACCAGGTAGTCCAAAGCGGCTAGGCCTACTTTGGCTTTCAGTTCATCTTGGGTCAGGGCTTGGCTCATCGGTGACAATTCCAGGGTTGATTCCATACGGATTATCCATGCCACTGCTCCCCTACCCCTTGATCCGACCCCTGTTGTTTGCGCAGGACGCTGAGCAGGTGCACGAGATCACCTTGAACCTGCTGGAGAAAACACAGCACAGTTGGCTGCGCTTTGCCTACCAACAAGCTCGGGTATCAGACCCTGTTGAACTGGCAGGATTGACGTTTCCCAACCGTGTAGGTTTAGCCGCTGGTTTGGACAAAAATGCCCGCTGCATCGATGCTTGGTCAGCCATGGGTTTTGGGTTTGTGGAAGTGGGCACCGTGACGCCGCTTGGACAACCGGGCAACCCCAAGCCGCGGATGTTTCGCTTGCCAGCAGCACAGGCCCTCATCAACCGATTGGGCTTCAACAACGACGGCTTGGCTGCTTTCACTGACAACGTGGCAAAAGCAGTCTTTCGGCGGGAATCAGGCAACCCCATGCTGCTGGGATTGAATATTGGCAAAAATGCGAGCACACCGATGGAACGAGCCACACAGGATTACCTGGTGTGTTTGGACGCGGTCTACCCGCATGCGGACTATGTCACGGTGAACATCAGCAGCCCCAACACACAAAATCTGCGCAGCCTGCAGACGGACGAAGCATTTGCCCAATTGTTGTTTCACTTGAACGAAAGAAGACAACAGCTGGCCTTGCAACACCGCAAGCATGTGCCTTTGTTCATCAAAATTGCCCCTGACCTCGATGACGATCAACTCAACCAGTTGTGTTCCACGCTTCGATCGCATTGCATGCAGGGTGATGCCGTCAAAGATAAGGCCTGGGGTGTGATCGCGACCAACACCACATTGAGTCGAACTGCTGTTCAAGGTCTGCCAGATGGCAGCCAAGCCGGTGGCTTGTCAGGTGCGCCCGTCAAAGAAGCAAGTAACCGGGTGATCAACGCATTGCGCACGCAATTGGGAAAGTCCTTTCCCATCATCGGTGTTGGCGGAATTCTTTGTGGGCAGGACGCGGTGGACAAGGCAAATGCAGGCGCAGATCTGGTCCAAATCTACACGGGCCTGATCTACCAGGGCCCATCTTTGATTTCACAAGCCGCGTGGGCATTGAAAAAGCTTGATGCCCCTCGAACCCACTGATACCTGTGCGGTCATGGCTGGCTCATTGGCTGTGGTTCCAGTGCAACCAGTAGTTTTCTGTGTAGCTGTTGGCCAACTCCTCTGATCGCAGCACCAATAAATTTTCAGCATTGCGTGTTTGTGCAGAGTTCGTGAAATTGAAACTGCCGGTGATAACCACTTGTCCGTCCACCACCATGACTTTGTTGTGGGCAATGGCGTGTTTGCCATCAGAACGAATCGGCACTTGGTTGGTCTGCAAGATGTCCACCACGTGCCGGTTCGTGGTCCGGCTTCTGTGGTCGAGCAAGACCCGTACCTTCACACCACGCTGATGTGCACTGACCAGCGCTTGCGCAATGCCTTGGTGGGTAAATCCATAGGCTTGAACCAAAACCGTCTCCTGGGCGCCGGCAATCACCTCCATGACAGCCCCGGCCACATCCGATGGCGGTGTGAAATACAGACCGATCACCTCGGCTCGTGACAACACATCGGGTGGAATGACCGGTGCTTGGCCATGGGCAGGGCTCAGCAGCTGCCAAAACGAAAGACATGACCACACCAAAGTCCTCAAGCCATGCAAGGCTTGCGCGCTGGGCCATAGACAGGCCTTGGGTATCAGGCGATGAACTGGGGGCGACTTAAACTCAGTCGAATTGAACATATACACAGGCATGGCCAAGCATTTTATGAATACCCTCGAATCTGACGTTGCAAGCGCCGAAAAACTCGCCCAAGCCCTCGAACAACACCCAGACTACAAAGTGCTCAGACGCCTGGTGCCGCAGCGTGAGATCTGGCCCGTGCTTGCTGGTCAAGTCTTGCAACGTGGCATCGTGCTCGACACAGAAACAACTGGTTTGAACGTTGAAAGCGATGCCGTGATTGAATTGGGCATGTTGGTTTTCGAATTCGACCCAGTCACTGGCAGGGTTCACCGGGTGGTTGATGTCTTTGATGAACTCGAGGATCCCGGTCGGCCCATTCCCCCCGAGAGCATGGCTGTTCACCACATCTCAGATGAGATGGTCAAGGGCAAACGCATTCAAGACGCCGTGGTCGAGGCTTTGGTGGCTTCTGCCACGGTGGTCATCGCCCACAATGCGCCGTTTGACCGCCCGTTTGTGGAGAAACGCTGGCCCGTTTTTGCCGACAAGCATTGGGCCTGCAGCATACGAGACGTTGACTGGAAAAGCGAGGGTGTGAGCTCTGCCAAGTTGGAGTACTTGTTGCAACTGCAGGGCGTTTTTTACGAGGCACACCGGGCGGAAACAGACTGCTGGGCATTATTGAAATTGCTGTCCTTGGTGCTGCCACACAGCCAGCAAACAGTGATGCTCACTTTGTTGGAATCCCTGAACCAAGCCCAAGTTCGCTTGTACGCCACCGGGGCGCCCTTTGATTCGAAAGACCATTTGAAGTCAAGAGGTTACCGCTGGGCGCCTGAAATCAAATGCTGGCATCGACAACTGACTTCAGACAAAGCGCTGCAAGAAGAAATAGAGTGGCTCAAGCGCAAGGTTTACCAAGGCAAAAGGGCCAGCGTTGAGATAGAAACACTGGGTGGAACCATCCGACATTCACAACGACAAGGTCAAAAAACAGTTTTGCCGCTGTGAGTGGGAATCAGTAAGACACCATTTGCCAAGGCACTGTGCAAACAGGCACATTTGGATAGTACTGCTGACTGGTTTGGCAAAAATACGCAACCCTGGCTGGTTCACTCACGACTGGCGGAGAAACAATGACCGTGGTGGTGGGTGGTGTGTATGTGCCAGCCCAATAAAGCGTGCTGCCAATCACTGCAGCCGACACCCATGGGGCCCAACCTGGTCCGTGGCGACGGTGATTGGGATGTGCACGGCCTCCAAAATGGCCACGGTACCCTTGGTTGGCATGGGCTTGGGGTGCTGTTCGAACAACATCCATGCGCTGCTGATGCCAGCGACCGGGATCGGCCATGACAGGTGTCTGGCCAAAAAACAGGCAAATCAACAGGGCCGTAAATGATTTTTTCATAGAGGAATCCTTGAGTGATAGGGAGAATGAAGTTGCCGCTCTTTTCTTAACGCGACACACATCGAATTGGATGACTGGGCGTGGATTCACCAGCGCATGCCTCTGCACCAACTTGGCTTAATATAGGGCAATGAGCAAAATGAAGCGTTATTTATCAGCCTTGATGCTGTCTGGTTTGTTGCTTGATGTCACCCAAGCTGAACCCTATGTTTACCCTGGTGTGTCCTTGCGTGACTTGCCAAGCGCATTGCAAGAGGCGTATAAAAACGAGCGCCCCAACTTAGGCGACATCGGCCGCTGCGTCGTGGCCTACGACAGCAACATGGCTCAAGAAAAGATGATTTTTACCTGCTCGATTTACGTGAAGATGTCTGCGGTGGCCGAGCGCAAGGCCATGGAGCGTTGTGAGGGTTTGAGAGAAACCCGAAGCATCAAAGGCCCTTGTCGGGTGGTCAAAGACTGACCAGTCCCTGGATGGCCAGGACATAACCCTGGACACCCAATCCAACCACCACGCCAGCAGCCACTGGCGACACATAAGAATGGTGACGAAAAGCCTCACGCGCATGCACGTTGGAAATGTGGACTTCCACCACCGGCAGTCCTGTGCCTTTGATGGCATCATGCAAAGCCACTGAGGTGTGGGTGAATGCGCCGGGATTGAACACCGCGCCCAGCAACTCCCCAGCCTGGTATGCCTGACCAGCCGCATGGATTTTGTCAATCAGCACGCCTTCATGGTTGCTTTGAAAGAACTCCAATTCATGGCCGAGTGCATGGACTGTTTGCTCGCATAAAAGCTGAACTTGGGCCAAACTGGCCTGACCGTAGTGGTCGGGCTCTCGGGTGCCCAGCAGATTGAGGTTGGGTCCATTCAAGACGAGGATTTTCATGGATAAAGTATACGATGCCGACATCTTCAGGCGCATGGCTCACCGCCTTGAACTCCACTAACATGCAAACATTTTCAAAGGGCCCAAATGATTCGATTGGTTGTTTTTGATGCCTACGGCACCTTGTTCGATGTGTATTCGGTTGGCGCTTTGGCTGAGACGCTTTTCCCTGGTCAGGGACAAGCGCTTTCCGTGGGTTGGCGCGATAAACAAATCGAATACAGCCGATTGATCAGCTTGAGTGATCCCATCAACCCGATGGGAAGTCGGCACTACCAATCTTTTTGGGACATCACGCGCTTGGCCTTGCAATACGCCTGCCAACGTCTGCAACTTGAATTAACACCCGCCAAACAAAAGCAACTCATGGACCAATACGCCCATCTGGATGCTTTTCCTGAGAACCTGTTGGTGCTGCAGCAACTCAAAGCCAGAGGCATGCGATGCGCCATCTTGTCCAATGGCAGTCCAGACATGCTCAATGCGGCTGTCAGCAGCGCCAAAATGGACGGCTTGATTGACAAGGTGTTGTCCGTTGACGAAATCAGACAGTACAAGACATCTCCCCAGAGCTATGGCTTGGTGGCAGACCATTACCCGATAGACATCCGTGAAGTGCTTTTTGTCTCCAGCAACAGTTGGGATGCTTTGGGTGCGACCTGGTTTGGCTTCAAAAGCTTTTGGGTCAACCGGCAAGGGCTGCCATTTGAGACGCTGGGCCCACGTCCCACCCACAGCGGGGCTTTGCTCAGCGATATCTTGCCCTTGTTATGAACTGCCTCAGACTGGCCACTGCATTGGCGATAGGCTTAGGGTGCGCAACTGCCCAGGCCATGGGCTGGTTCAGCAGCGCGCCCAAGATGAACCAGACCGAACTGACAGCCGCTGAACTGCGCAGACTCAGCATTCAATCGGGCTGGTCCAGCGATGACCCCCAATTGATGATGTTTGAGGTTGGCAACCAATTGAGTGGGCCGATTTTTTGTACCGGCGCGAGTTTTGAATTCAAAGACGGCAGAAAGCGCAACCAAGCCTTTGAGCCCAAACTCTATATCCCCTCTAAAGCCACAAGGAGGGTCAGTGTGCGTGACATCGACAAATCCAGCCTCAAAAACTTTGGCTTCAGTTGCCTGTGCATGAAATACACACCCACAGGCCCCTGCGAGGATCCGTTTAAGAAGTAGGTTTGTTGTTGGAAGCTGCACCGGCTAAGGCAGCAGTCACAGCCGGTGTGTTGTTGGCGCTTGGGTTGATGGTTTGCATGCCTGCACTGTTGGAGGCAGAGGGATAGACCGGCGGTGCGCCCACTTGCTGCATTTCGCCACGAAACTCGCCGCCGCGCTCGATTTGAATTTGTGAGTACTCCAACTTGCCGGAGACTTTGCCTGATGCGCGGATGTGCAAGTGGTCACGGCAATGGATGACCTGGTGCAATTCACCCTCGACCTCGATCGTGCGGGCAGTGACTTTTCCCGTGATCTTGCCGGACTGGCCAATGAAAATTTCTTCAGCCGTCAGTTCGCCGTCGATCGTGCCGTAGACGGTTGCTTTTTTCGGGACATTCAATGTGCCCTTGAAAGTCACGCCGTTTCCGATCACGAGGTTGTTGGATTGATCAAGATTGGTTGCCATAGGACGCTCGCTGTTGAAAGTTAGATTCTAGAGAAACTGCAAGTAGGTATTAAGAATTCAAATTGAATACCGTGGTGTTGGTCAACCCAGCAGGTCAACGCTTGGCCGGTTTTTGTTCGTAGGGTGCAATCGAGACCGCATCCATGACATAACCGCTGATGCCCTGGCTGGTGGTCACGCGCCCCTCTTTGAGCTCGCCCTCTACCCACAGCACATCCATGGACTCGGGCATTTTTTTGATTTTGCTTTGCGCGGTGGGACGCACCAACACGATTTGGTTCGCTGGCGGTGGTGGCGTGTGAATACAAGCACCAAAGTACGGCACCAGCAAAAACTCACGCTTGTCATTGCGGTTGGCGTCCAGCGGAACAGCGTAACCAGGCAGCCGTACTTTTTGATTGATCTGCGCTTTGACAATCGGTGCTTCATCGAGTTTTTTGCGCAACGCTGCCATGGCCTTGTTGGCTTCTTCACTGGCGTCTTGCAAGTAGGCCAATTTACCCATGCTGGCCATTTCCTTGGTCATTTCTTTGACCCAAGGGTCAGGCATCAAATCATTCCAGTCAATGGTTTTATAGCCATCGGTCTGAGCCCAGGTCAGGCCCGGGAGCGCCATGGCGGCAGACCAGAGCAGGCATTGACGACGGCTGGGCATTGCACTCGACAAATTCATCTGGGCATCTTTCAAATCGAAGGGGGATGTAAGCCATCCATCAATGACAAACGATAAGCGCGCCATGCAGGCAACAAACTCGCCAACACAGCCACACCACACAAGCTCAGCATACGCCAGAGGGATTCCAGGCTGGGTAGGCCAGGTTGCACCATGACACCGTAATGGATGCGCATCAGATCCTGCGCACTCCACAGCAGGACTTGACTGGACAAATAGCCGGCCAATATCCCAAGCATACACACCAGCAAAGATTCCACCAAAACGAAACCCAACAGGGCATGTGGCGCTGCACCCATGGCTCGCAAAATCGCCAGCTCTTTGCGGCGTCCCGCCATGGCCACCAACAAGACGGCTGCCACGCTCATCATGGCGCTGATGGCCACCAATGCCCCTACCAACACCAGGCTGTTTTCAACCACTTTCACCACCTGCCAAAGCTCATCGAGTGCCACACCAGGCATGACCGCCATCAAAGGGTCTCGGCCCAAGGCCTCGATCTGGCGACGCACAGAAAAAACCTCGGCCCGGTTGTGCAAACCCACCCAGACCGCAGACAAGCTAACGGGTTTGAGCGACTGCATATCAGGCTGTCTAGGCTCATTCGGGGCAGGTGCCGGTGCCATGCCCAGATTCGCGGATTTCAAAGCTTTGGGGGAAATACCCAAGCCCCAACCTTGGTGCATGGACTCGAAGCCTTCCAAGTTGAGCAACACCGAGCGGTCAATGGGTGCACCCGTGGGTTTCAAGATACCCACCACCTTCAGCGGTTGCTCGTCGTGGTCGGTGGACTCCGGTCCACCGCCTGCACCGTGGGTGATCACCAAGGCATCCCCCACCGCGTGGCCAAACCGTTGCGCCACTTCGGCGCCGAGTACCACCTCGAACATCGCATTGGCTTGGGTTTGCGGGTCGCTGAAAGCGCGACCTTGGCTCCATTGCAGAGACTGGCCTTGGGTTTGAAAATGCGCAAACAAGGCAGGCGTGGTTCCCAAGACCGGGTGGCCTTGGTAGGTGTCGCCCAATTGGATGGGTACCGCCCAACGCACCTGGGGCATGGCTTGAATCTCTTCAAAACCTGCATGGCCCATGTTGCGCGAAGGTCTGCCAATTTGAAAAACGCTGTAGAGCATGAGTTCGGTGGCGCTGCCGCGTGGGCCCACGATCAAATCCACGCCACTCAATGCGTTGGAGAAGCTGCGCCGCGCATCCTCGCGCAGTTGCTGCACGCTGAGCAAAATCAAGACCGACACTGCCACCGACAAGGTGACCAAGGCCAACGCATAGCGGCGCGACCATGCGCTCGAAATCGCCAATGACAACCAAAACCTCATGCCCGCTGCTCCCCGGGCCAAACATGCACTTGGTGAAAACGCTCGGCCAAACGAGCGTTGTGGCTGACCATGACCACGCTGGCACCCTGCTCGGCTGCGGTGTTCAACAGCAGGTCAATGAATTCGAGTTGCCTGGCATCATCCAAGGCAGAGGTGGGTTCGTCTGCAATGATCAAGCGCGGTTGCCCCATCAAGGCGCGCACCGCCGCCACGCGCTGCTGCTGTCCCACCGACAACTGGTGAACCGCTTGGTGCCAGACACTGGCGGACAAACCCAAGGTGGTTGCCAAGTTTTGGGCTTGCGCCGATGCGCTGCCCCAACGTGCAGCGGCAGCCTGATACCGGCTGGGAAACAAACGGGTGGGCAGCAGTGCATTGGCTTGCGCATCCAAAAACGGCAAGAGATTGAATTGCTGAAAAATCACGCCCATGTGTTCACCCCGCAAACGGTCTCGCTGAGAGGGTGACAGCTTTGCCAAGTCTTGGCCCAGCACTTCGCAAGTGCCATTTTGGACCTGTTGAACCCCAGCCAGCAGTGAGAGCAAGGTGCTTTTGCCGCAACCGCTGGGGCCTTGGATGAACAGGTGCTGTCCTTGCTGCAAAGTCAGTTGTGGGATGTCAATCAGCGGCGCTTGTCCTGGCCAAGCATGGGTGAGTTGAGACAGGCGCAGCGCGGGATGCATGCTCACCAGCGAATGACTGGGTCTTTGGCTTTCAAGTTGATCGACGCCTGCCCTTTGGGGGTGAGCATGTCCACCTTGAGCGATTTCAACCGTGGATGTCTTTTGAAGACAGCCAATTCAATTTGTTGCAAAGCGGCGGGTTTGCTGCACTTGAACTGAAGTTGCACATCGAGGTCGCTGTGTTCGGATTTTTTGCCCAAGAACATGTCCGAACGGGCCTGGGCCGATTGCAACTGGCATGCTGCAGCAGCAGGCAGGACGACAAAGTAGTCGGCCTGGGCAGCACCCACTTGCAACTCGGCCATGGCTTTCTTTTGGGCAGGTGTTTTGGGCAGGTGTTCATGGCCCAACAAGCTCTCCATGGGAATTTCAAAAGCCAGTTGAACCACATCGCCCTGCACCACCAACTCCAGCTGACCCTGACCGTGGGAATGCGCGGCGTGATCATGGTGAGCGCCTGATTTGTCGGCGGACCAAGCCGAGGTGGCAACAATCAAAGCGGCGAGTAAAAAGGCGTTGGAGGTCATCATTCAACCATTCTAGAAGATGGCCGCCTGGCTGGGCGGCTCAGTGGTGAAGAAAATGTGCAAATGCAGGCACCCAGCCGACCCCGATCAACAACAAGGTGGTTTGTCGGGCAAAACTGTCCTGCCCATGTCGCTTGTGTAAATAGGGCATGAGATCGGCCAAGGCAATGTAGATGAAACTGGCCACAGTGACCATCAACACATAGGGGATGAAAGGACCAGGCTCGAGCAGCCACCAACCCACCAGTCCCCCTAGCAAACTGCTCAAGCCTCCCCACAAATTGATGACCAAGGCCTTGCGGGCTGACCATCCCGATGCCATGTAAATGGCAAATTCACCCATTTCTTG
>CAMDCZ010000003.1 GCA_945890735.1 Bordetella parapertussis
AACCACTCAGGGCAAATAGCCTTCCCAGGCGGGCGGCAGGACCCGCAAGACAGCGACGAGATCGCCGCAGCTTTGCGCGAAGCCCATGAAGAAGTGGGGTTGCACCCCCAGTTTGTGCATGTGTTGGGTTGCCTGCCCCTGTATGTCACAGGCACCGGTTTCAAAGTCACACCGGTGGTGGGTTTGGTCGATCCCGCCATGCAACTGCAAGCCAACCCGCACGAAGTCGCCGACGTGTTTGAGGTGCCTTTGCTGCATGTCATGAACCCCGCCAACCATCGCCGCCACGCGGTGCAATGGCAGGGCGTGCGCCGCGAATGGTTCTCCATGCCTTACCAAGACAAGCAGACCACCCGCATGATTTGGGGTGCCACCGCTGGCATCTTGCGTAATTTCTACCAGTTTTTACAAGCCAAGTCATAGCCCCAACAGCGCGGCTGGGGTCTTCACTATCATTGGGGCATGAGTTTCCTCGCCCTTTTATTTGCCTTGTTGCTCGAGCAAGTGCGCCCATTGACCTCTGGCCACGGACTCGAACGCATTTTTTCCCTGTGGGCCGATTGGCTTCGCCATGCTTTGGATGCCGGCGACGCACGCCATGCCTGGATCATCTGGGGCTTGGCGGTAGGCTTGCCATGCATGCTGGCCATGCTGGTGCATTTGGCTTTGCTTTGGTGGGCAGGTTGGTTTTTTGCCATGTTGTGGAGTTTGGCCGTGCTCTACGCCACATTGGGTTTTCGCCGCTTCAGCCACCATTTCACGGGCATCCGAGATGCGCTGGCCACAGGCGATGAAGTCTTGGCCAGGGAGTTGTTGCGCCAATGGCAAGGTGAGATGGACATGGACATGCCGCGCAGTGACATTGTTCGGCATGTGATCGAGCACTCGACAGTGGCGGCTCACCGCCATGTGTTCGGGGTGATCACCTGGTTTTCTGTACTGGCGGCCTTGGGCCTGGGTCCCATCGGTGCCTTGTTTTTCAGGTTGTCTGCCCTGTTGTCCAAAGACTGGGTGGCAGTACCTGCCGGCGTGGGCGTGGATGCCGCGCAATGCAGCCCAGCCCTGCAATCGGTTTGTGCCAAGGCATGGCAGCGTGTCGATTGGCTGCCCGTTCGGCTGACTGCTTTGTCATTTGCCGTCGTTGGCAATTTTGAGGATGCCGTGGACGCATGGCGTCAAGACGCTGCGCATTTCCCCCACCCCAATGATGGCGTGGTTTTGGCAGCCATGGCTGGTGCGATCAATGTGCGCTTGGGTGGCACTGGGCTGCGACAACCCCTGAGTGACGCCTTGGACACCGATCCGGTGGTTGAAACCACCGCTGGCAAGCCGGCTGAAACAGCGCATCTGCGCAGCATGGTGGGTTTGGTTTGGCGCGCGGTGGTGATGTGGATGCTGCTCCTGGCCTTGATCACACTGGCCAGGTTGTTGGGCTGACACGCCCCCCCCGTTGGTCGTTGGGTCGCCAAAGCCCGTTTCAGTAACTTTTAGGCGCTGACAACTCGGCAAACAACTGGGTGTAAATCGCATACCGCCCGGGATCAATCAGGCCTTGCTGCAAGGCCGTTCTCACCCCGCATTCGGGTTCATGCACATGGCTGCAGTTGTGGAACTTGCAATGGTCGGCGTGGACGCAGATGTCAGGCATGCAAGCCGCCAGTTCGGTCGGGGCAATGTGGTGCAAGCCAAATTCTTGAAACCCCGGCGAGTCCATCAAGGCGGTGGTTTTATCGGCATCGGTCCAATACCAGGTGGTGGATGTGGTGGTGTGTTTGCCTGATTGCAGGGCTTTGGAGATGATGTTGGTGGCCGCATTCGCCTCGGGCACCAAGCGGTTGATCAAGGTGCTTTTGCCGGCACCCGAGGGGCCCAAGACCAAGGTCACGCGGTTGGCCAATTCGGCTTGCAGCGCTTGCAAATCATCCCCCGCATGGCGCAAGCCCAAAGGCAGCACCAAGGTACCCGCGCTGCGATAGGCCTGCAGGCGATCCCAAGCCAATGCAAAGGGCACTGCCAAGTCTTGCTTGTTCAAGGCGATCAAGGCGCGGATGCCTGCATGTTGCGCGGCAATCAGCGCACGGGCGACTTGGCTGGAGGAGAAATCTGGCTCTGCTGCCACCAGCACCAGCACCTGGTCCAAGTTGGCTGCAAAGGACTTGGTGCGGATTTCATCTTGCCGGTAAAACAGATTGCGGCGTGGTTCAATTTGCTCAATGCTGCCCTCGTCTTGCGAGCGCGACCACTGAACCTGGTCACCAACCACAGCCTGGTTTTTTTTCCCACGTGGATGGCATAAGCGTCTCTCGCCTTGCCCGTCCTCAATCACCACATGTCGGCCATGGCTGGCCACCACGCGACCCCATTGCGTCATGCGGTGAGTCGCGCCAAGCGCTGTGAAGCAGGCGGGTGCGAGTGGTAGAAGGCCACAAACAAGGGGTCTGGTGTCAATGTCGACGCGTTGTCTTTGTAGAGCTTGATCAAGGCTTGTTGCAAGTCTTTGCCGCTGGCGTGTTCGCAAGCGAATGCGTCTGCCTCGAATTCATGTTGGCGAGAGCGGGCTGAACGCACAGGTGTGGCGATGAAGGTCAGCAAGGGCACGACTTGCATGAACAGCAACAGCGCAAGCGCTGCGTTCGATGCGTCTAAGTGCGGCTGTACACCCAAGCCGGTGTAAAACCATGTTTGGGTGCTGAGCCAGCCCAGGGCGGCCAAGCCCACCAAAGTCACCAAGAAGCTGCGCAACAGTGATTTGGGAATGTGGTTGAGTTTGGCGTGCCCCAATTCGTGTGCCAACACGGCTTCCATTTCCGAGGGGCTCAATTGCTTGAGTAGCGTGTCAAAAAACACCACCCGCTTTTGCTTGCCCAAACCGGTGAAAAAGGCATTGGAATGGGCTGAGCGGCGGCTGCCATCCATCACAAAAAAACCATCTGATTTGAAACCGGTACGCTGCATCAGGGCGTCGACCCGCTCTTGGAGTTTGGCATCTTCCAAGGGCTGAAACTTGTTGAACAAGGGCATGATGAAGTTCGGCGCAATCCACATCACAAACAATTGGTAAGCCACCAGCAGGCCCCAAGCCACCAGCCACCAGGCGTCCCCACCGGTGCCCATCAGGAACAAAACCGCCCACAGCAAAGGCAAACCAAGGACAGCGCCGACCAGCAAACCCTTGAACATGTCGCTGATCCACAAACCCAGGGTCATGTTGTTAAAGCCAAACCGCTGTTCAATCTTGAAGGTTTGTACATAGGACACAGGCAGGTTGATCAAACCCGAAATCAACATGAAGCAGGCCACCAGCGCCAGTTGTTGCACCATGCCGGGCCCGAGCAAGTCAGTCAGCCAGGCATCGAGCAAAGCCAAACCACCCATCAAGGTCCAGGCCAACAGGAGCAGGGCATCGATGGCCAGATCCCAGTGACCCAATCGCAATTTGCTGAGGGTGTAGTCGGCAGCCTTTTGGTGGGTAGGCAGGTCAATAGCGTCCTTGAAGGCATCAGGGACTGTGCTGCGGTGGTTTGCCACGTGTCGAATTTGACGGCTGGCAAGCCAAAGTTTGAGACCCAAATTGAGCAACAGCAAGCCTGCAAAGGCCAAAGTGAATGAAAAAGAAATGTTCATGAAGTAAGTTTAGGGCTTTTTGTGTGGGCGCATGCCCTGCATGGTCTTGACCTTTGGCTGGGGTACTTTAGGGGACAATCCCTGCATGACCCTAACTGCTGATACGCCGCCGCCTGCGCTCACCTTGGCCAAGTCCGATTTGAATTTGGTTTGGCTCGATTGCGAAATGTCGGGCCTGGACCCTGACAAAGAACGTCTGCTCGAAATTGCAGTCGTCATCACTGGCCCCCTGCTGACACCTCGCATCGAAGGTCCTGTGGTGGTCATCCACCAAAGCGATGCCTTGCTGGCAGGCATGGATGCGTGGAACAAGGGAACCCATGGCAAAAGCGGTTTGATTGACAAGGTCAAAGCGTCCACCGTGGATGAAGCGCAGGCCGAACAAATACTGATTGACTTCATCAAACAATACGTCAGCAAAAGTGTGGCGCCCATGTGTGGCAACACGATAGGGCAGGACAGGCGGTTTTTGCGCAAGTACATGCCCAAACTCGAAGATTGGTTTCACTACCGCAACTTGGATGTCAGCACCTTGAAAGAACTGGCCAAGCGATGGAAACCCGAGGTCTATGCATCGTTTAAAAAACAGCAACGGCATACCGCCTTGGCCGATGTGCACGAGTCCATTGACGAGTTGGCGCATTACCGAACCCACTTCTTGAGTCTTTAAGCATTCAATTTCCGCGCCAAATGCGCATGGATTTCTATGCGAGAATACCCTTGGTTGTGCAAATCAAGCACAACATTGCTACATCTGCCTCACACCTTGGGTTCGCACAGAACCGCGTTGCAAACTGCTTGCAGCATGCTTTGTTTGAAGGTTGATGTTTTTACAACCTTTGAATGGAGCCACCTCACCTTTTCAGGTGGTGGTCAAAATATGATTGACGATTTGAATTCCCGCGCCCCGATCGAAACCGTCTTGGAGCACACTGCCCACGACGCCCCCGAATCACTTTCGGCCTCTTCACCCTCCAAAGCGCCTGTGAACAATGCTTTTGCCGAGATGGGCTTGGCACCCGAACTGCTGGCCGCGGTTCGTGACCTCAACTTCACCCAACCCACCCCTGTTCAGCTCAAAGCCATTCCCATGGCTTTGCAAGCCGATGCTTCTTTGCCTTCGATTGACCTGCTGGTTTCCAGCCAAACGGGGAGCGGCAAAACAGCGGCTTTTTTGCTGCCGGTGTTGCACACCTTGTTGGTCGAGCGCCAAGCGCAAGAACAAGCCGAAGCCAATGAATGGCAGAAAAAAGTAGAAGATGCCAAGGCCAAAGGCGAAGAGTTGCCTAAAAAGCCGCGCCGTAAAAACCCCACCGATGCCCGCCATGTCAAGCCGGCCATGCCTGGCGCATTGGTTTTGTGTCCCACCCGTGAATTGGCCCAACAAGTGGCCAAGGATGCCATCGATTTGGTTCGCCATTGCAAAGGTTTGCGCATCGCATGTGTCGTGGGCGGCATGCCCTACGCCATGCAAATCGCGCGTTTACACAATGCCGACTTGGTGGTGGCCACCCCAGGCCGATTGCTGGATTTGCAGCGTTCCAAGCAATTGCATTTGAACAAAGTGCAATTCTTGGTCGTGGACGAAGCCGACCGCATGTTGGATTTGGGCTTTGCTGATGACTTGGCAGACATCCACAAGCTGACCGAGCAACGCCGCCAAACCATGATGTTCAGCGCCACCTTTGCGCCACGCATCCAGCAACTGGCTGTGCGCATCATGCGCGCACCCCAGAAAGTGCAAATCGATTCACCGCAAGAAAAGCACAACAACATCAAGCAAATTTTGTTTTGGGCTGACAACGCACACCACAAACGCAAGTTGTTGGACCACTGGTTGCGTGACACCAGCATCGACCAAGCGATTGTCTTTGCCAGCACGCAAATTGAATGCGATGGTTTGGCAGAAGACTTGCAGCAAGTGGGTTTCTCTGCCGTGGCATTGCACGGTGCGCTCAGCCAAGGCCTGCGCAACCGCCGTTTGCAAGCGCTGCGTGATGGCCGTGTGCAAATTTTGGTGGCCACCGATGTGGCCGCACGAGGCATTGATGTGCCGAGCATCAGCCATGTGTTCAATTTCGGTTTGCCCATGAAGCAAGAGGACTATGTCCACCGCATTGGCCGCACCGGCCGTGCAGGACGCGATGGCTTGGCAGTGACGTTTGCAGAATGGCGTGACCGCCGCAAGATTTTGGACATTGAGCATTTCACCCAACAAACCCTGTCGGCTGAAATGATTCCAGGTTTGGAGCCCACCCAGCGTGCGCCCCGCGCCCCATCACATGAGCCTCGTCGGGGCGCAGGCAAACCAGGCGGTGGTAAGCCGGGCGGTGCAGGCCGCCCCTTTGCCGGCCCCAAGCGTGGATCGAGTTTCAAACCACGGGGTGCACCGCGAGGCTGACCCCGGATGTTCGCCCGCCATCCCGATTCAGCGCTTCTTCTGGTCGCGCTGAATGCTGGGATGAGCGACCCTAGCAAGTCACGCATCCAGCCTCACGCCCGTGTTTGGATGCCGAAGCAGGCGGTCCGAGCCCAGTCCCTTGGCGACAAGTCCATTTCAGCCATATGTTGTTGAATTGCAATAGCGCCAAATCGAAGTGAATGACGGGTGAGTTCTTGAGTAAATGAGTATTTTTTAATTCATCTTCACAAAAAATAAAATCATTTAATCATCATTTTTATGTCTTTGAAGTTAATCAATAAATTCAATAAATTAATCAGCAACTCGAATTTTTTTCAATTAAATCAAGAGCTTCAAGAAAAAAGTTAATTTATATTTAAACTTTGCTAAGATGGGAATCAAGGAGCAAGCATGGCCAATCAATCAGATTCACTCGAGAGCGTCGTCATTGGTGACGGCGTGGTTGTCAAAGGTGCCTTTACGGTGCCATCCAAAGCCGTCATCAATGGTGTCATTGAGGGCGACTTGACGGCAGAAGAGGTCTTGATCGGCCCAACAGGCCGCATCACAGGTCGTGTCTCGGCCAAAGTCATTGATGTCCGTGGCCAGCTTCACAACACCATCGTCAGTGAAAAAAGCCTGATCGTCAGGGCAACCGGCAAAATAGTCGGTAAAATACATTATTCCGAAATTGAAATTGAAAAAGGCGGCGAAATCGAGGGTACGCTCAGTCAAGGTGCTGAATCCTCAATGACTTCCCCGCCTGTCGTCACCCAAACCGCAGCGCCAGCCATTCCTCAGGCCAAGCCGACTGCGCCTGGGAACTGATACCCATTAACCACCCGCCATGCGTTTATTTCGCTCTTCCATGTCGCAAGTTCGCCGATTGCCTGTCTTGATCAGGCAACTGTGGACACGCGAATACCAAGACGTCAAATTGATCTTGGAGCAAAGTGGCGACCTGAAGTATTTCAACATACCCGGTGGATTCCAACGCGTTGTTGCCCGCGGGTCGGTGGTGGCGGGTTTTGCATTGACTGGCACCATCATTTTCTTGTTGACCACCACCTTGGTGCTGGGTGTCAGCCGAGCCCGTTTGGAGCGCTCTCATGAAGAGGTCTACCGCGCATTGCTCAGCAGTACCTCGGACGGCAGTTCAGATGATGCTTCATTGAATGAAGAGCAAATGGTCACTTTGGCGCAGACCATCCGTGATCGTGACATGAGCATCCGTCGCTTCGTCGAGACCTCCATGGTCACGGTTTCTGAGGAAAATGACACCCTGAAAGCCCAGCTTGAAACCAGTGGTTTGACTGAAAAAATCGTCAAGATCATTCAGCAAAACTCAGCCAACGGCGGCTTCAGCTTGGACACCGATTTGCAGTCCAACCCCTTGTTGCGTGGCAAAGTGGCTGAAGAACTGTCCACCAACCGCGCCTTGCGTGAGGTTTTGTATGCACTGCCCAACCGGATGCCGGTGGCCAATTTCAATGTGTCTTCAGACTTTGGTATTCGCACCCACCCTTTGTCTGGGAAAACTCACTTCCACACAGGTTTAGACCTGATGAGCGCAACCGGCGACGATAAGGTGTTTGCAGTCAAGCCTGGTGTGGTGGTCATGTCAGAGTTTCATCCCCAATATGGCAACACTGTCATGATTCGACATTTGAATGGCGTGGAGTCTCTTTATGCCCATTTGGCTCAATTGAGCGTCAAAGTGGGCGACAAGGTCACCACCGAGACCTTGTTGGGCTATATTGGCAACACCGGCGCTTCCTCGACCGGCAAGCACCTCCATTTAGAAATTTTGGTGGGCGGTTACCCCGTCAACCCGCAAAAAGTCATTCGCACAGCCCAGTATGTTCAACAAATCCAAAACAACAAACAATAATGCAAGCTCTGTTGCGCAGTCTGAACCCGTCCAGGGGGTGGCTGCACCTGCAGCAGTGCCAGCAGAGCCTCAACCGGTCGCACAACCTCAAAGAAACAATATGATGGACATCATTTCTTCCAATGCCGCAAAACCCTCCATCCTGAGTGAGGGTTTTTCGTTTCGTGGCGAGATTTCCGCCAAGGGTGCGATCCATGTAGAGGGCTCACTCAATGGCCAAGTGCAGGTTGACGAACTCACCATCGGTTCACGTGGGCAGGTTGAAGGCGTCGTCACTTGCTCCAGCCTGCACATCAAGGGTAAATTTTCAGGCACGGCCACTTGCAGCGAATTGATCGTGACTTCCTCAGCCTCGGTGGATGGTCATGTGGTTTACCAAACCCTGTCAGTGCAAAAGGGCGCATCCATCAAAGGTGAGTTGCTGCTGGTCAAATAAACCAGCGCGAGCCTTGTCAAAGGGTTTGAATGTCGGATATTTCGCAAATTGACGGTGCTGCGATTCGCTCTAAACGCGAATCCCAAGGTTGGGTGCCTAACGACTTGGCAACACGCGCTTGCCTGTCGGTCAAACAAATCAGACAGATCGAAGAAGGCGGCATGAGCGCCTTCTACAGTGAAAGTGTCAAACTCACCGCGGCCAGAAAAGTGGCGGCGCTGCTGGACATGAGCGAGGCGCAATTGTTTGGTCAAGCTCGGGTTTCGCCTGTTCAGGCAGTCGAGCAGGTCAGTGTGCATGAAGCAACCGTGGGTTTGCCTGACAATGCTTCCTTGGAAGCCGTACCCGCTGTCATGGCCCCCACTGGCAGCCCATCCCTGTCCCGCAGTGAAGCTTTGCATGTGTTGGCTCAACCCCCTGAGCACTTGGATGAAGCGCCAGTCGCCGCGCAAGAGACTGCCGGTTCAGACAAGCCAGTAGCCCCTGCACCCTCGACATCTTCGGAAGATGTCCCCCCGACGTCAGAACCTCCCCAGGCTGGAAGCCATTGGCTGAAAATGTTGGCTTTGTTTGTCGTTGCCTTGGCGGCGGCAGCCGTTTTGCAGACCCAAGTGCTGGAGAAAAAGCCCGAGGCATCCGCATCGGATGCCACGCCACTGCCGGTACCGGCTGATTCCTCCGCTGTGATGCCGTCAGCACAGGTCTCCTTTGAGCCTGCACCAGAGGCCGCTTCAGACGCCTCCGCAGGCGCTGCCAAACCAGTCAGCACCGAAGCAGCGCCTTCGGTTGTCACGCCGCCCACCCCACCTGCATCCAGTCCTGCCGCTGGTCAGTAGGGTTTTCTGCAGATTCACTCGGGTGAGCCCATGGCCAAGGCCAAGGCTTTGGACTTGTTTCTTTCCGTGAGTGAGGTACCTTCAATGGGCCAGCCGCTCATGTGCAAACGGCTGATATCTGCCAAAGCTTGAATCCACTCAGGGCTGTCATTCAAGCATTCGATGTAATGAAAAGTGGAGCCGCCTTCTTCTAAAAAAGCTTCCTTGACTTCCATCGCGATTTCTTCCAGCGTTTCCAGGCAGTCACTGACAAAGCCAGGGCACACCAAATCCACTGAGCGGGTGCCTTGTTTGGCCAATTCCCGGACACTGGGTTCGGTATAGGGCTCGAGCCACTTGGCTTTACCAAACCGGGACTGAAAGCAAATCTTGTATTGGGATTTGTCCAACTGCAAGGCCTCGGCCAACAAGCGACCGGTTTTGTGGCATTCACAGTGATAGGGGTCACCCAACTGCAAGGTGCGGGCGGGCACACCGTGAAAGCTCATGACCAATTGCTCGGCACGCCCGTGCACAGCCCAATGCGCCTTGATCTTGTTAGCCAATGCCTGGATGTAGCCCGGGTGGTCGTGGTAGTGGTTGATGAACCTGAATTCCGGCACAAGGCGGGTTCGCATCGCCCAGGTGTAAACCGCATCGAAGACACTCGCAGAAGTGGTGGCTGAATATTGGGGGTAGGCTGGCAGAACCAACACCCGGGTGAAGCCCTCGGCTTTGAGTTCATCCAGCACTTGAGGAATGCCTGGGCTGCCATAGCGCATGGCATAACGAACTTGGATGCCTTGTTGCGTCAGTTCGCTGTGCAACGCTTGGGCTTGGCAGGCAGTCCAGACTTTGAGGGGAGAACCCTCCGGGGTCCAAATGCTGGCATATTTCAGCGCGGATTTGGCAGGGCGCACCCGCAAAATGATGCCGTGCAGGATCGCCAGCCACAACAAGCGGGGAATTTCAACCACCCGAGGGTCGCTCAAAAATTCAGCCAAATAGCGTCGCAATGCAGAGGCGGTCGGGGCGTCCGGGGTGCCGAGGTTGCAGTAAACAACCGCGGTGTGGCTGGCTTGGCCATGTTGGTAGCTTGGCTCGGCCATGAAGCGTGGATGGAAGGTCATGCGGTATTTTCGCCCATGTGCAGGCCAGCCAGGTATTCGGCGGTCTGAATCCCAGATCGAACCGCGCCTTCTAGGGTCGCGGGGTAGGGGCCGGCCACATAGTCGCCACATGCCCAGACGCCCGGCGCCACCGCCAAACCAGGGCGCAGCAGACCAGGGGTGCAGGCAAACGTGGCGCGTTTTTCCACCACCGTGGTCAAGTGAATCAGTTGCTGCAGCCCCAATTGGGACTTGGCTTGCAGCAGTGCCGCTTGGGTGGTTTCTTCTCGGTTGAGTGAGCAATGACTCACCACCAAGGCCAGCACGCCACGCATGGCCGGGTCGCCGCTGAGACGTCCCTTGTCAAAGGCAAACTGCGCCACGGCGCCATCCGCCACAGGCATGGCGAGCATGGGGCTCGGCCACTGCAATGGCTCAGGCGTGTGGAGGTAAACCGTGGCAATCGAGGTGTGGGCCAATGCCGCGGCTTGGGCGGCCCAGGCGGGTGAGATGCCTTGGGTCAATTGAGCCGCCTGCCACGCCGGGCAGGCCAAGAGCACCGGGGTGTCGCTGGGCAGTGAGGTGACCAGGTGGTGGGTGTGGATTTCTGCGCCGTGGGCGAGCAACCAACGTTCAGCCGCGTCTGGCAGCAACGCACTGAGGTCTTGCCGAGGGAGCAGCAAGTCGCTGCTGCCCGCGCCGCTGAACAAAGCATCCGACAAGACCCTTAAAAAAACGTCACCGCTGGCATGCTGGCTGTCGATGTTCAAGGCGGATACACACAGGGGTTCGATCAGGTCTTGCATGACGCGTGGCGTCAACAGCGTGCAAACCTGTGCCACCGAGTCGGTGGCGTTGCAGGCAAAGCCCGCGCCTTGCCATTGCAGGGATTGGCGAAGCAAGGACCATTTGTCAGCCCCGGTCCATCCGCGGGCCATTGCCACACCCACCAGCAGATTCCAGGGCCCGGGCAGGTCAGGTAAGCGGATGCCATTGCCCGCCAGGTTGCGCAGGTTCAAGGGAGTGCGTTCAAAGGCTTGACGCTCATCCACCCCCAACACCTGGAGCAAGCCCAAGGTGTGGCGATAGGCCCCAATCAATATATGTTGGCCGTTGTCCAAGGCTTTGCCATGTTGGACCACCCGCCTTGCCCGCCCGCCCAGTTGCGGGGCGGCTTCGAGCAGGCGGACTTGGAAGCCCAGTTGGGTGGCTTGCACCGCGGCCGCCAGGCCAGCCCAACCTCCACCGACCACGGTGAGCGGTTTCAAAAGCGCCCCAACGCCTGCATCTTCCAAGCCAGCCATAGTTTGCGGATCGGGGTCAGGGCAACGCGTTGCTGGAGCACTGGAAATTGCGCTGCCTCTATTTCACGCAACAAGGTGCGGTAGATGCTCGCCATCATCAGACCCGGTTTTTGCGCGCGCTTGTCTGTCTCTGGCAGCATGCCCAGCGCTTGGTCATACAAGTCGTGTGCTCTGGCAGCTTGGTAGCGCATCAAGGCTTGGAAACCAGGGGAATCCCGGCGCTGCAAGACATCGTTGGCGGTGACTTGGAACTGCTGTAAATCCGCCATTGGCAGGTAGATCCGACCTCGCCATGCGTCTTCGCCGACGTCACGGATGATGTTGGTGAGTTGAAAAGCCAAACCCAAGGTGTGCGCGTAGTCGGTGGTTTGGGCCTGTGTTTGGCCAAAAATGTGCGCAGCCACTTCGCCCACCACGCCTGCCACCAAATGGCAGTATTGCTGCAGGCCGGCAAAATCAAGGTAGCGGGTTTGGCTCAGGTCCATCTGACAGCCCAGGATGACTTGCTGCAAATGGTGCTCGGTGATCTGGAATTCGTTGACCAGCGGCATCAGGGCCTGCGTCACCGGGTGTTGGGGTTGACCGGCAAAACCGCGTTGCACCTCTTGCTGCCACCAGTGCAGCTTTTGGGCGGCCACACTGGCGTCTTGCACCTCATCGACCACATCGTCGACCTCTCGGCAAAACGCGTAAAAAGCCGTGATGGCGGCGCGGCGGTGGGGCGGCAAAAACAAAAAGGCGTAGTAAAAACTGCTGCCGGATGCGGCGGCCTTTTGCTGGACATATTGCTGGGGGGTCATGGCTGAGATTGTGGCATCCAGCAAGCGCGCCAAAGCATCCACAAGAGGTCAGGGGCGTGCAAGCGGGGGCGCTGCAGACGCGTGTCCATGCCTTGTATTTTGTCAAGGATGCGCAAACCGCCTTGCACCACCAAGCGCAACTCCCATCCAGCGCGGCCGGGCAAGCGATGGACCAGGGGTGCGCCTTGCAGCATCCGTTCGCGTGCGAAGCCAATCTCTGTTTGCAGGTCTGCGTTGTCTGGCAAGTACCAGCGGCCTCGGGGCAAGTCCACGCTCAGGTCTTGCCAAAAATTGATGAGTTGCAAGGCGCTGCAAACCGCGTCGCTGCGCTGCAAGGACAGTTCATCATCCACACCGTACATGTGCAGCAGCAAGCGGCCAATCGGGTTGGCCGAGCGGCTGCAGTAGTCCAACAGTTCGTCCCGGTTGGCGTAGCGCCTGGCATCGCGGGTAAACACCACGTCTTGTGTGAACGCTTCGAGCAGGGCCAGCAGCTGGTCAACCGGCAGAGCAAATGCCGCGATTTGCTGGTGCAGCGCCTGGAACATTCGCGGCCACCGCGTGCTTTCAAAGCCTGGTTGGCTCAAGCCTTGCAACAGGTCTGAGCGCAATGCTGCCAAGGTCTGTAAGCGCTCTTCGGCACTGGCATGGCCCTCATCAGCCACATCATCTGCGGTGCGGGCAAAGTGGTAAATCGCCACGATCGGCGGCCGCAACCGGGGTGGGCATAACCAGGAAGCGACCGGAAAGTTCTCATAGTGGTTGACGGATGTCATGGTCATTCCATTGTCGCTTGACATCTGACGGTTTCGAAATTAGATTACTAACCAGTCAGTCATTAATATTCCTGAGGATTCCCCATGTTTCGTTTGATTTCCATCCCCCTGCTGATGGGCTTGGTGGCTTGTTCGCCTGCGCCTGCCCCACAAGAACCGGTTCGCGCGGTCAAAGTGATGCGGGTAGGCCAGTCAGCGCTCAGCTCGCAAGCCAGTTATGCCGGTGAGGTCAAGGCGAGGGTGGAGACGCGTTTGGGTTTTCGGGTGGGTGGCAAATTGGTGGCCAGGCATGTCGAACTGGGTCAACAAGTACGGGTGGGCCAATTGTTGGCCGAGATAGATCCACAGGACTACAGGTTGTCGGTCGATGCCGCGCGGGCACAGGTCAATGCCGCGCAAACCAACCGGGATTTGGCTGCTGCAGACTTCAAACGCTACAAAGAGCTGCGCGACAAGGAGTTCATCAGCAGCGCAGAACTCGAACGCCGCGAGACGGGATTGAAAGCAGCACAGGCCCAGCTGGAACAAGCGCAGGCCCAACTCGCTGGTCAAGGCAACCAACTGGCCTACAGCAAGCTCTTGGCAGACAAGGCCGGTGTGATCACAGGGGTTGACGCCGAAGTGGGGCAGGTGGTGAGCGCTGGCATGCCAGTCTTGCGTCTGGCGCATGTCGGCCAGCGCGATGTCTTGTTTGCCGTGCCCGAGGACACGCTGGCACAAGTCAAAACAGGTCAAACCGTCAGTGTTCAGCCCTGGGGTAACCAAGCTAGCTTGGCTGCAACCGTTTATGAAATCGCGGCCAGTGCCGACCCCATGACCCGAACATTCTCTGTGCGTGCGGCTTTGAAAGACGCGACAGCCCCTTTGGGCAGCACGGTGTCTGTGGCGCTGAGCTCGGCCATGGCGACACCCCAGGCGATCACTTTGCCCACCACGGCCATTCGCCAAGAGGCGGGCAAGACCTCGGTCTGGGTGTTGGACACCGCCACCATGACGGTCAAGTCCACAGTGATCGAGGTTGCGTCGGTGCAGGGCAATGAGGTGGTGGTCAGCGCTGGTTTGACGGTGGGTCAACAAATTGTGGCGGCCGGCGTGCATGTGCTCTCACCTGGACAAAAGGTCACGGTTTACCAACCCACAGGTGGCAAGCCATGAAGGGGCATGCCACGTCGTCTGGCGGTTTCAACCTGTCTGCGTGGGCCCTGAACCATCCAGCCTTGACCCGTTACCTGATGCTGGTGATGTTGGTCTTGGGCGTGACAGCCTATTTCCAACTGGGCCAAGATGAAGACCCACCATTCACCTTCCGCGCCATGGTGGTTCGCACCTACTGGCCGGGGGCAACCGCCCAGCAAGTGGCCGAGCAGGTCACCGACAAAATCGAGCGAACCCTGCAAGAGGCGCCTTATGCAGACAAGATCAGGAGTTATTCCAAGCCCGGCGAGTCTCAAATCATTTTCCAAATCCAAGACTCTTCGCCAGGCGCTGATGTTGCTGATGTCTGGTATCAGGTACGCAAAAAAATAGGGGACATGCGCTACACCTTGCCCCAAGGTGTGCAGGGCCCTTTTTTCAACGACGAGTTTGGTGACGTCTATGGCGTGATTTACGGCTTGTCCTACGAGGGTTACAGCCAAGCTGAAATGAAGGACTTGGGCGAAAAAGTTCGACAACAGTTGCTGCGTGTCAAGGACGTGTCCAAGGTTGAACTCTTTGGCGTGCAAGACGAGAAAATATTCATTGAAATCCCGCAAAAACGCCTGGCCCAACTGGGTATCGACATGAGCGCGGTGCTGGCGCAACTCGGCCAGCAAAACGCGGTTGAAAGCGCTGGCAGCCTGCAAACCCCGACGGATGTGGTGCAGGTTCGCGTGGCAGGGCAATTCCAAGCCATCGACCAGCTCAAAACCATGCCCATCCGAGGTGCGTCAGGTCAACAACTTCGCTTGGGTGACATCGCGCAAATTCGGCGCGACCAAGTCGACCCCGCCACGGTGAAAGTGCGTCACCAAGGCAAAGAAGTGATCGCCGTGGGGGTGTCCATGGTCAAGGGCGGAGACATCATTGCCCTGGGTAAAGCCTTGGACACCACCATTGACCAGGTGCAAAACAGTTTGCCTGCAGGTGTGCAGCTCAGCCAAATTCAAGATCAGCCCAAGGCGGTCAGCCGTTCGGTGGGCGAATTCATCAACGTCTTGATCGAAGCGGTGGTCATTGTTTTGCTGGTCAGCTTCATTGCCCTGGGTTGGCACAAAGGCGGCCGTTTTGGCTGGTACATCGACATGCGCCCTGGCTTGGTGGTGGGTATCACCATTCCCTTGGTCTTGGCCATGACTTTTTTGGTCATGTACTACTGGGGCATTGGCTTGCACAAAATTTCGCTGGGCTCGCTGATCATCGCTTTGGGCCTGTTGGTCGATGACGCGATCATCGCGGTCGAGATGATGGTGCGCAAAATGGAAGAGGGCTTTGACAAGGTTCGCGCTGCCACCTACGCCTACGACGTGACCGCCATGCCGATGTTGACCGGTACCTTGATCACCGCGGCTGGGTTTTTGCCAATCGGTTTGGCCAAGTCGGTCACCGGCGAATACACCTTTGCGATTTTCGCGGTCACCGTGATCGCCCTGTTGTTGAGTTGGTGGGTGTCGGTGTTTTTCGTGCCTTACCTGGGCACCTTGCTGCTCAAGGTCAAGCCGCACAAGACCGGCGACGCGCCCACCGAACTGTTTGACTCGCCTTTTTATGTGGCGTTTCGGGCTGCGGTCAACTGGTGCGTCAAACACCGTTGGGTCACGATTGGCGCCACGGTCTTGATCTTTGCGTTGGGTATCTTTGGCATGGGCAAGGTGCAGCAACAGTTCTTCCCCGACTCGAGCCGGCTGGAAATCATGATGGACATCTGGTCGCCTGAAGGCACCTCTTTCCAAGCCAATGAAGCCATCAGCCAGCGCGTTGAAAAAGCCTTGCTGGCGTTGGAAGGCGTGGAATCGGTCAGCGTCTGGGTCGGCTCCGGTGTGCCACGCTTTTACCTGCCGCTGGACCAAATCTTCCCGCAAACCAATGTCTCGCAATTCATGGTCATCCCGCGAGACCTCCAGCAACGCGAACGGATCCGCACCCGCTTGCCCGCCCTCATGGCGGCCGAGTTTCCCGAAGTGCGAGCCCGTGTGAAGCTGCTGCCAAACGGGCCGCCAGTGCCGTTCCCGGTGCAATTCAGGGTGTCGGGCCCCGACCCGCTGGTGTTGCGTCAACATGCCGACGAGGTCAAGGCGGTGATGCGTACCAATGTCCATACCCGGGGTGTGAACGACAACTGGAATGAATCGGTCAAGGTGCTTCGCCTGGAAGTCGATCAGGACAAAGCCCGGGCCTTGGGCGTGAGCAGCCAGTCGATTGCCCAAACCACGCGCACCTTGCTCTCAGGTTCAACCGTGGGCCAGTTCCGCGAGGGTGACCGGTTGATCGACATCGTCTTGCGCCAACCGCCCAGCGAGCGTCAAACCATGACCGACTTGTCGCAGGCCTATGTCCCGACCGCCAGCGGCCGCGCCATTCCTTTGCTGCAGATTGCCAAGCCCCATTTTGATTGGGAGCCTGGGGTGATGTGGCGGGAAAACCGCGACTACGCGATCACGGTGCAGTCCGATATCGTCGAAGGCCTGCAAGGCGCCACAGTGACGGCTCAACTGTTGCCTGAACTCAAGGCGCTGGAAGCCAAATGGGGCCAACCTGACTACCGCATCAGCGTGGCCGGGGCTGTCGAGGAAAGCGCCAAGGGCTCTGCATCCATTGCCGCTGGCGTGCCGCTGATGCTGTTTGTCACCTTCACCCTGCTGATGATGCAATTGCAAAGCTTCAGCCGCGCATTGCTGGTCTTTTTGACAGGGCCTTTGGGCATTGCGGGCGTGGCAATGGCTTTGCTGGTGCTGGAAAGACCCTTTGGGTTTGTGGCTTTGCTGGGCGTGATTGCCTTGCTTGGCATGATTCAGCGCAATTCGGTGATCTTGATCGACCAAATCGAGCAAGACCGAGCCCGAGGCGTGCCAGCTTGGGATGCCGTGGTTGAATCGGCGGTCCGGCGCTTGCGCCCAATCGTTTTGACCGCAGCGGCGGCGGTGCTGGCCATGATTCCCTTGTCCCGAAGTGCCTTTTGGGGCCCCATGGCGGTGGCGATCATGGGCGGGCTGATCATCGCCACGGTGCTGACCCTGCTGGCCTTGCCTGCGATGTACGCTGCCTGGTTCAGGGTCAAGCGCTGAATCGAGACGGGCAAGACAGGTAGAATTTCAACTTGACCGATTTTCGACGGGCGGTCTGTTCACGCAGACTGCCCTTTGCTTTTTTGATCCCGCGCGGGTGGCGAAATTGGTAGACGCACCAGGTTTAGGTCCTGACGCCAGCAATGGTGTGGGGGTTCGAGTCCCCCCCCGCGCACCACTGGCCCCCGCAGCCCATGCGCGCATACATTATTTTGGAGAAGCCTGATGGCCGTGAATGTTGAAACCCTCGAAAAGTTAGAACGCAAAATCACCTTGACTTTGCCCACCTCTGTGATTCAAAACGAGGTCAATACCCGCTTGAAGCGCTTGGCTCGCCAAGTCAAAGTCGATGGCTTTCGGCCAGGCAAAGTGCCGATGAACATCGTGGCGCAACGCTATGGTTACTCGGTCCATTACGAGGTGATGAACGACAAAGTGGGTGAGGCGTTCAACCAAGCCGCAGTGGAAGCCAAACTGCGTGTGGCCGGGCAACCCCGCATCAACGAAAAAGAGCAGCCCTCTGAGACAGAAATGGCGTTTGACGCGATCTTTGAGGTTTACCCAGAAGTCACCCTCAAAGACCTCAGTCAGGTCGAAATTCAACGCGTCACGGCCGACGTCACTGAAGATGCCATCAACAAGACCATTGACATCCTGCGCAAACAGCGTCGCAGCTTTGCCCAGCGTTCGCTGGAATCGGCTGCTGCTGAAGGCGATCGCGTGACGATTGACTTTGTGGGCAAGATCGACGGTGAGCCCTTTGACGGTGGCCGCGCCGAGGACTTCCAGTTCATCATTGGCGAAGGCCAGATGCTCAAAGCATTCGAAGAGGCCGCCTTGGGCATGAAGTCTGGCGAAAGCAAGACCTTTCCCTTGACCTTCCCCGAAGACTACCAAGGCCGCGAAGTGGCAGGCAAAACCGCCGACTTCATGGTCACCCTGAAAAAGCTCGAATCCGCCCATTTGCCCGAGTTGACCGAGGAGCTCTGCAAGTCTTTGGGTGTGCCCGATGCCACGGTCACTGGCTTGCGCACCGACATCCGCAACAACCTTGAGCGCGAAGTCAAATTCCGCTTGCTGGGCCGCAACAAACAAGCTGCGCTGGAAGCATTGGTGGCCAATGCCGAACTCGACCTGCCCAAATCCATTGTTCAATCTGAACTCGACCGCTTGGCTGAGGGAGCGCGAGAAGAGCTCAAGCAGCGCGGCATCAAAGACGCTGACAAAGCGCCCATCCCCGACGATGTCTTCCGCCCCCAAGCCGAGCGCCGTGTGCGCATGGGCCTGGTGGTCTCTGAGGTGGTGCGCATGCACAACCTGCAAGCCACGCCTGACCAAATCAAAGCCCACGTGGAAGAGTTGGCTGCCAGCTATGAAAAACCTTCTGAAGTCGCGCGTTGGTACTACAGCGACAACCGCCGCATGGCGGAGGTGGAAGCCATTGTGATTGAGAACAACGTCACCAACTATGTGCTGTCCCTGGTCAAGGTCAAGGACCACAACATCAGCTTCGATGATTTGATGGGTCAAGCGTGAGCCCGACCCCCACTGGAGAAAACGCATGAGTGCAATGGACATCCAAGGCTTGGGCATGGTCCCGGTCGTGATTGAAACAAGCGGTCGGGGCGAGCGCGCTTATGACATCTACTCCCGACTGCTGCGCGAGCGCGTCATTTTCTTGGTCGGCCCGGTCAATGACCATACCGCCAATTTGGTGGTGGCACAGTTGCTGTTTCTGGAAAGCGAAAACCCCGACAAAGACATTTCGCTCTACATCAACTCACCCGGTGGCTCGGTCAGCGCGGGCATGGCGATTTACGACACCATGCATTTCATCAAGCCCCAGGTGTCCACCCTGTGCACCGGTATGGCAGCCAGCATGGGTGCGTTTTTGCTCGCCGCAGGAGCCAAGGGCAAGCGCTTTTCCCTGCCCAATTCCAAAGTGATGATTCACCAACCATTGGGCGGCACCCAGGGCCAGGCCACGGAAATCGAAATCGCGGCGCGGGAAATCTTGAAAACCCGCGAGCGCTTGAACCAAATGTTGGCGGAAAACACCGGCCAACCTCTGTCCCGCATCGAAGTCGATACCGAACGCGACTATTACCTGACCGCCGAGGAAGCTAAAGCTTACGGCCTGGTGGACGATGTAATATCCAAGCGTCCCTGATCCACTTCTAGGTAAACCACGGCATGGCAGAAAAAAAAGGAAATTCCAGCGAAAAAACGCTGTATTGCTCTTTTTGCGGCAAAAGCCAGCATGAAGTCAAAAAACTGATTGCTGGTCCTTCTGTCTTCATTTGCGATGAATGCATCGACTTGTGCAATGACATCATTCGCGATGAACTGCCCGCCACCGCCTTGCGCGAAGGGCGTGGCGACTTGCCCACGCCCCTGGAAATCAAAAACAACCTGGACAACTATGTCATCGGACAAGAGCCTGCCAAACGCTCTTTGTCTGTGGCTGTGTACAACCATTACAAGCGTTTGCAGCACAAGCAAGACGCTAAAAAGGACGATGTTGAGCTCTCCAAGAGCAACATCCTCTTGATCGGCCCAACCGGCTCTGGCAAAACCTTGCTGGCGCAAACCTTGGCCCGCATGCTGGACGTGCCTTTTGTGATGTCTGATGCAACCACCCTGACCGAAGCAGGTTATGTGGGTGAAGATGTGGAAAACATCATTCAAAAATTGCTTCAAAACTGCAATTACGATGTCGAGCGTGCCCAGCGGGGCATTGTTTACATCGATGAGATCGACAAAATTTCACGCAAGTCGGACAACCCTTCCATCACCCGTGACGTGTCGGGCGAGGGTGTGCAACAGGCTTTGCTCAAGCTGATTGAAGGCACCATGGCCAGCGTTCCGCCCCAAGGTGGTCGCAAGCACCCTAACCAAGATTTCTTGCAAGTCGACACCACCAATATCCTGTTCATTTGCGGCGGCGCGTTTGCTGGCTTGGAAAAAGTCATTGAAAACCGCACTGAACGCTCGGGCATCGGTTTCAGTGCCGTGGTCAAAACCAAACAAGAACGCAGTCTCACTGAGATGTTTGGCCAGGTTGAGCCTGAAGACCTGATCAAGTTCGGATTGATTCCTGAGTTGGTGGGTCGTTTGCCGGTCGTGGCCACCTTGAATGAACTCACCGAGGATGCCCTGATCCAAATCCTGACCGAGCCCAAAAATGCGCTGATCAAGCAATATGGCAAGTTGTTTGCCATGGAAGGCGTCGAGCTTGAAATTCGTCCCTCCGCGCTCAAAGCCATTGCCAAAAAAGCCTTGGACCGCAAAACCGGTGCCCGCGGTTTGCGCTCCATCCTTGAACAAGCGCTGATTGACACCATGTTTGATTTGCCCAACAGCAGCAATGTCGAAAAAGTGGTGGTGGAAGAATCCACTGTCGAAGAAAACAAGCCGCCCTTGTTGGTGTACCGTGAGGCTGCCAAGAAAGCCTGATTCCCTCCCCAAGGGTGGCATGGCCGCCCTTTTTTCCAGATTGGATGTTTGACCATGTCAGGACAAACCCCTTTGCCCGCCAGCCCGATTGACCTGCCACTGTTGCCTCTGCGCGATGTGGTGGTGTTTCCGCACATGGTGATTCCACTGTTCGTGGGTCGCCCCAAAAGCATCAAAGCGCTGGAAACTGCCATGAGTGCGGACCGCACCATCATGTTGGTGGCGCAAAAAGCCGCGGCCAAAGACGAACCTGCGGTCACCGACATGTTCGCGGTTGGTTGCGTCTCCACGATTTTGCAAATGCTCAAACTGCCTGATGGCACGGTCAAGGTGTTGGTCGAAGGCCAGCAGCGTGCGGTGGTCAACCACATCGAAGACGGCCCTTTGCATTTCAGTTGCAACTTGACGCCTGTGCAGCTGCCTGAGGCCAGCGAGCAAGACACCGAGGTGGAAGCCCTGCGCCGCGCGGTCATGCAGCAGTTCGACCAGTATGTGAAGCTGAACAAAAAAATCCCGCCTGAAATCCTCACCTCGATTGCGAGCATCGACGACCCGGGCCGTTTGGCCGACACCATCGCCGCGCACTTGCCCCTGAAGTTGGAAAACAAGCAAGCCGTGCTCGATCTGCCGCAGGTCAAAGAGCGGCTGGAAAACCTGTTCACCCAACTCGAGCGTGAAGTCGACATCCTGAATGTGGACAAACGCATCCGCGGCCGTGTGAAGCGTCAGATGGAGAAAAACCAGCGCGATTTCTATTTGAACGAGCAGGTCAAAGCCATTCAAAAAGAACTGGGCGAGGGCGAAGAGGGCGCGGACATCGAAGAGATCGAGAAAAAGATCAAAGCCGCCCGCATGTCCGCCGAGGCTCGCAAGAAAACCGAAGGCGAGTTGAAAAAACTCAAACTCATGTCGCCGATGTCGGCCGAAGCCACCGTGGTGCGTAACTACATCGACGTCATGGTGAATTTGCCTTGGAGCAAAAAAACCAAAATCAAACATGACTTGGTCAATGCCGAAACTGTTTTGAACGAAGACCATTTCGGCCTGGAAAAAGTCAAGGACCGCATCCTGGAATATTTGGCGGTGCAACAACGCGTGGACAAGGTCAAGGCACCCATCCTGTGTTTGGTGGGCCCTCCCGGCGTGGGCAAGACCTCCTTGGGTCAATCCATCGCCAAAGCCACTGGCCGTAAATACGTGCGCATGGCACTGGGTGGCATGCGTGACGAAGCCGAAATTCGCGGACACCGTCGCACCTACATTGGTGCCTTGCCCGGCAAAGTGTTGCAAAACCTGACCAAGGTCAACACCCGCAATCCCTTGTTCTTGCTCGATGAGATCGACAAACTTGGGGCTGATTTCCGAGGCGACCCCTCCAGCGCATTGCTGGAGGTGCTTGACCCAGAACAAAACAACACCTTCAACGACCACTATGCCGAGGTTGACTTTGACCTGAGCGATGTGATGTTCGTGGCGACTTCCAACTCCATGAACATCCCGCCAGCTTTGCTCGACCGCATGGAAGTCATTCGTTTGTCGGGTTACACCGAAGACGAAAAAATCAACATCGCTTTGCGCTACTTGATCCCCAAGCAGTTGAAAAACAATGGCATCAAAGAATCGGAGTTGTTGATCGAAGAGTCAGCGGTGCGTGACATCGTGCGCTACTACACCCGCGAAGCCGGTGTGCGTTCGCTCGAGCGTGAGATCTCCAAGATTTGCCGCAAAGTCGTCAAAGCCTTGTTGCTCAAGTCACTCACGCCTTTGGTGAAAGTCAACGCCGACAACCTCAATGACTACCTCAGTGTGCGCAAGTACACCTACGGCCGTGCAGAGCAAGAAAACCAAGTCGGCCAGGTCGTCGGCTTGGCCTGGACCGAGGTGGGCGGCGATTTGCTGACCATCGAAGCCGCGCTCATGCCCGGCAAAGGCAACATCATCCGCACCGGCTCTTTGGGCGACGTGATGAAAGAGTCAGTGGAAGCCGCCCGCACCGTGGTGCGCAGCCGTGCCCATTCGTTGGGCATCCGTCCGGAGACATTCGAGAAATCCGATATCCATGTCCACGTGCCTGATGGTGCAACACCCAAAGACGGCCCCAGCGCGGGTGCGGCCATGACCTTGGCAATGGTGTCTGCCCTCACAGGCATTGCGGTGCGCAGCGATGTGGCCATGACCGGCGAAATCACCTTGCGTGGTGAGGTCACGGCCATTGGCGGTTTGAAGGAGAAATTGCTGGCAGCTTTGCGTGGCGGCATCAAAACCGTCTTGATTCCTGAAGAAAACATCAAGGACTTGCAAGAAATCCCTGAGAACGTCAAAGCCAACTTGGAAATTGTCCCTGTGCGGTGGCTCGACAAGGTCTTGGAAATTTCTTTGGTGCGCATGCCCACACCCTTGGCGGACGAAGAACCGGTGGTGGCAGCGGCCAGCGCGCCGACAGTCACAGAGACAGCGCCTGTGAAGCATTGATGCACAGGGCAAAGAAAACAGCTTTTTTTAGGCTATACTTTGCCCCTCATGCGGGAGTAGCTCAGTTGGTAGAGCGCAACCTTGCCAAGGTTGAGGTCGCGAGTTCGAGCCTCGTCTCCCGCTCCAATTGAAAAAGGGAAGCAATGCTTCCCTTTTTTCTCTTGACAAGGCGCGGTAGCAAAGCGGTTATGCACCGGATTGCAAATCCGTGTAGGTCGGTTCGACTCCGGCCCGCGCCTCCATTTTTCAGCAGCATCCCAAGCCCCGGGCACCATCCCACACCAGCTTGACAGAGATGCCAAACAACGCCAATCGCACCCACCTGAAAAACCATTTCTCATGGATGATTTTGGTGAGGTAGGCGCCGATCACGGTGCCCAGCAAAGCCGCTGGTATCAACCATGCAGCTTGGTAAAGGTCTTCAACGCTGTAGGGGTTGAGTTGCTGATAGGGCAACACCTTGGCCAAGTTGATGACGGTGAACAGCATGGTGGCTGTCCCAGCAAACACGGCTTTGGGTAAACGCTGTGGCAACACATACACCTGAAACGGTGGTGCGCCTGCGTGCGAGATGAAGCTGGTGAAGCCCGCGATCGTTCCCCAAAAAACGCCTTTTTTCAGATCCGCTGGCTGCGCTGGAGGCTCAGCCCGCCGAAGCCAGGTGTTCAAGCAAAAACCAATGCCAATGCAACCGATCAGCAAGGTCACTGCACTGTCGGAGGTGTAAGAGGCAGTCAGCCAACCCACCAATACACCCAGCAAACTCGCTGGTATCAAGATCTGGAGGTTTTCACGGCTGAATTGGCGCCGGTAGAGCCAGACGCTGACCATGTCCGACGCCACAAAAATGGGTAACAACAAGGTAGTCGCTTTCAAAGGTGACATGACCATGGAAAGCAGCGGTACCGCCAACATGCCAATCGTTGGCAAGCCGCCCTTGGACAAACCAACCAGCAATGCAGCCCCACTGGCCAAAAGCAAAAAGCCGTCCAATGCCATGGGGTCAAGCAATGTGTTGTTGATGCATCTTTTCATCATAGGACTTAATTTCACAGGCGTGACTGCCATTTTTTGACCTAGGGAATGCCTTGTGGCTCAGAGGGTGAAAAAAGGTGAAAATGACTCGATTAACTGTTGCCTCTTCCATGTCTGACTCCCCCATCCTTTTGACCCAATCCTTGACCAAAGAATTCAAGGGGTTTGTGGCCGTCAGCCATGTCAACCTGTCCGTCAAGCGTGGCCACATCCATGCACTGATTGGCCCCAACGGCGCTGGCAAAACCACTTGCTTCAATTTATTGACCAAGTTTTTGGAGCCAACCAGTGGCCAGATTTTGTTCAACGGTATTGACATCACAGCCGAAAAGCCTGCGCAAATTGCCAGGCGAGGCGTGATCCGCTCCTTCCAAATCTCCGCTGTCTATCCGCAAATGACCGTCCTTGAAAATGTTCGCATCGGCTTGCAACGCAAGTTGGGCACCTCATTTCATTTTTGGCGCAGCGAGGCTTCATTGAACCAACTCAATGACAAAGCCATGCATTTGTTGACGCAAGTGGATTTGACGAGTTTTGCCCAGGAGCTTGCACTGAATTTGCCCTACGGGCGCAAGCGAGCCCTTGAAATCGCCACCACCTTGGCCATGGATCCCGAGCTGATGTTGCTGGATGAACCGACACAAGGCATGGGCCATGAAGATGTTGACCGGGTAACACAGCTGATCAAAAAAGTCTCACATGGACGCACGATCTTGATGGTTGAGCACAATATGAATGTGGTTGCCAGCATTGCAGACACCATCACTGTGCTGCAGCGTGGTGCTGTCTTGGCAGAAGGTCCTTACCCGGTGGTCTCCCAAAATCCGCAAGTCATGCAGGCTTACATGGGAACCGCCGATGCTGAGTTAGCAGGGGTACAGCCATGAGTGCGGTGCCGGCTTTGGACATTCAAAACCTGCACACTTGGTATGGCGAGTCCCACATTCTGCATGGTCTGAATTTGCAGGTGATGAAGGGTGAAGTCGTGACTTTGCTGGGTCGCAATGGTTCTGGACGCACCACCACCTTGAGGGCGATCATGGGTTTGGTTGGTAAGCGTCAAGGCAGCATACGCATTCAGGGTGTCGAGACCATTGGACTGCCCACGCACCAAATCGCTCACCATGGGGTGGGGTATTGCCCGGAGGAGCGGGGCATCTTCGCCAGCTTGTCGTGCGAAGAAAACCTGTTGTTGCCACCGGTGGTCAACCAGCGCGGCCATCCGATGTCCTTACAAGACATCTACGCCATGTTCCCCAATTTGTACGAGCGCAAAAACAGTCCAGGGATGCGTTTGTCCGGCGGTGAACAACAAATGCTGGCGGTGGGACGGATCTTGCGAACCGGTGCCAATTTGCTGCTCCTTGACGAAATTTCCGAGGGCTTGGCCCCTGTGATTGTCCAAGCCTTGGCTCGCATGATCACCACACTCAAAGCCCAAGGATTCACGATCGTGATGGTCGAGCAAAATTTCCACTTCGCTGCCCCTTTGGCCGACAGGTTCTATGTGATCGAGCACGGCCAGGTGGCGCTGGCATTTGGGGCCCATGAATTAAAGGTGCAAATGCCCGTGTTGAATGAACTGCTGGGTGTGTGAGCCCAGTTTTGAGATGCATTGCAGAAACAGGAGTTACCCATGAAATTACGCCAAATCGTTGTGTCGGTCATGTGTGCAGTCACGCTGCCTGCCATGGCCCAGTCGGACAGTTTGAAAATCGGGTTCATCACCGACATGTCCAGCTTGTATGCCGATATTGACGGCCCTGCAGGCGCAGAGGCTATCAAAATGGCCATTGCAGACTTTGGCGGCAAAGTCTTGGGTCGCAACATTGAATTGCTCACGGTAGACCACCAAAACAAGGCCGATATTGCGGCCTCCAAAGCCCGCGAGTGGATCGATCAAAACAACGTGTCCATGATTTTGGGTGGTACCAACTCGGGCACTGCGCTGGCCACCAGCCGTGTGGTGGCCGATAAAAAGCGCATCTACATCAACATTGGTGCTGGGTCTGCCCGCTTGACCAATGAAGAATGCACGCCCTACACCATCCATTACGCTTACGACACCGTTGCGTTGGCCAAGGTGGCTGGCAAGGCCATCATTGACCGCGGTGACAAGAGCTGGTTTTTCTTGACCGCTGATTACGCTTTCGGTCACTCCCTTGAAAAGGATTCCTCGGAAGTGGTCAAGGCTGCTGGTGGTCGGGTGTTGGGCACCGTGCGTCATCCCTTGAATGCATCTGACTTCTCTTCTTTTTTGTTGCAAGCACAAAGCTCCAAGGCGCAAGTTTTGGGACTGGCCAATGCTGGCGGGGACTTTGTCAACAGCATGAAGGCGGCCAAGGAGTTTGGTGTCGACAAAAAAATGAAGCTTGCTGGCTTGCTGGTTTTCATCAACGATGTGCATGCACTGGGCTTGAAGAACACCGAAGGTTTGCTCACCACCGACAGCTGGTACTGGGACCAAAACGAGGAGACACGCAAATTCTCCGCACGTTTTTTTGAAAAATTCAAACGCATGCCCAGCAGCGTACAAGCCGGCAATTACTCGGCGGCATTGACTTACCTCAAGGCGGTCAGGGATGCCAAAACAGACGAGACCTCAAAGGTCTTGGCCATGCTGAAGAAAAATAAGATCAACGACATGTACGCCAAGAATGCATACATCCGAGAAGACGGGCGGATGATCCACGACATGTTTTTGTTGCAAGTGAAAAAGCCGTCGGAGTCCACCAAGCCCTGGGATTACTACAAACAACTCACCATGGTTCCAGGTGCCCAAGCCTTTACTTCGTTGGCGGAGTCCAAGTGCGCTTTGATCAAAAAGTGATTTCTCCCTCTACCCACCACCTGTTGGTCTGACACTGAACCCCATGGAAATTTTTGGTATTGCGCTTTCCGCCATCCTCAGCCAGCTCCTGTTGGGTTTGGTGAATGGTTCTTTCTATGCCATGTTGAGTCTGGGGCTGGCCGTGATTTTTGGTTTGCTCAACGTCATCAATTTTGCCCATGGCGCCATGTTCATGATGGGAGCCATGGTCACTTGGATGGGTCTGACTTATTTCAACTTGTCTTACTGGACCATGCTGTTGTTGGCCCCCTTGTTGGTGGGCCTTGTCGGCATGGTCATTGAAAAAACCATGTTGCAGTGGCTCTACAAGCTTGATCATTTGTATGGGTTGCTCCTGACATTTGGTGTCACCTTGATGATCGAAGGCATTTTTCGGCTGATTTATGGCTCGTCCGGTCTGTCCTACAGCGTGCCCGAAAGTTTGGAAGGCGCTACCGACCTGGGCTTCATGTTTTTGCCGAACTACCGAGCTTGGGTGGTGGTTGCATCCTTGCTTGTCTGCTTTGCCACATGGTTCGTCATCGAAAAAACCAAACTCGGCGCCTACCTCAGGGCGGGTACAGAAAACCCACGGCTGGTCGAGGCTTTTGGTGTCAACGTTCCTTTGATGGTCACACTCACCTACGGCTTTGGTGTGGCGTTGGCAGCTTTTGCAGGTGTGTTGGCTGCGCCCGTCTACCAAGTGGCCCCGTTGATGGGTTCCAACTTGATCATCGTGGTGTTTGCAGTGGTGGTGATTGGCGGGATGGGGTCCATCATGGGTTCGATTCTGACCGGCTTGGGTCTTGGTGTGATTGAGGGTTTCACCAAAGTGTTTTATCCCGAAGCCTCCAGCACCGTGGTGTTCATCATCATGGCCTTGGTCCTGTGGGTCAGACCCGCTGGCTTGTTTGGCAAAGAGAAATAACCGAGATGCAAACCCCCATGCTGAAGTTCATTTTTTACACGCTCTTGGTCTTGGTCGGGCTGCTCGCGCCCTTGGTGGTGTACCCCGTTTTCATGATGAAGTTGTTGTGCTTTGCCTTGTTTGCGTGTGCCTTCAACCTGCTCATCGGCTACACAGGTTTGCTGTCCTTTGGCCACGCTGCCTTTTTGGGCGGTGCCGGGTATGTGTCCGGCTATCTCATGCGTGACATGTTCTGGTCGCCTGAGATGGGTATTTTGGCGGGCACAGCGTTTGGTGCTTTCATTGCTTGGGTGATGGGTTCACTGGCCATTCGGCGGCAAGGTATTTACTTCACCATGATCACCTTGGCCTTGTCGCAAATGCTTTATTTCCTCTGGCTGCAAGCCAGCTTCACGGGTGGTGAGGATGGACTGCAGGGTGTGCCCAGAGGCCAACTGTTGGGCTTCTTAGACTTGAACAATGACTTGACGCTCTACTACACCGTGCTGGTGATTTTCCTGTTTGGCTTTGGTGTGATCCACCGCACCATCCATTCGCCTTTTGGACATGTGTTGCGTGCCATCAAAGAAAACGAAGCCCGAACCATTTCACTGGGCTATGACGTGAACCGCTACAAATTGCTTGTTTTCGTGCTGTCCGGTGCACTGGCTGGCATGGCCGGTGCAACCAAGGTGTTGGTCCTCGGCTTTGAAACCCTGACCGATGCACACTGGAGTACTTCTGGTTTGGTCGTGTTGATGACCCTGGTGGGTGGCTTGGGCACGGTGATCGGCCCCATCTTGGGCGCATTTTTCATCGTCTTGTTGGAAAACAAAATGGGTGAAATTGGATTGGCGATCAGCCAAGCCACTGGGCTGGAATGGTTTGCCAGCTTGGGCGAATCAGTGACCATCGTCACGGGTTTGATTTTTGTGATTTGTGTTTTGATGTTCCGCCGCGGCATGGTGGGGGAACTGCTTCACCGTACTTCCAACAAAGGATCGCCATGAGCACCCACGCCACGACCATCGATCAGACGGCCAGTGCGGCCGAGGATGCCACTTACCTCAAGGTCACTTGGCGTTTGATTCCTTTGCTGCTGGTTTGTTACATCATTGCTTACCTGGACCGGGTGAATGTGGGTTTTGCCAAGTTACAAATGGCAGGAGAACTGGGTTTCTCAGATGCGGTGTATGGTTTAGGCGCAGGGATGTTCTTCATTGGCTACTTTTTCTTCGAAGTGCCCAGCAACATGATCCTGCATCGGGTCGGTGCACGTGCTTGGATCGCTCGCATCATGGTCACCTGGGGTGTGATTTCCGGCTCCATGATGTTTATCCAAACGGAAACGCAGTTTTACGTGATGCGATTTTTGTTGGGTGTGGCGGAGGCTGGATTTTTCCCCGGGATCATTTTGTATTTGACCTATTGGTATCCGGCACATCGGCGCGGCCGCATCATCTCTGTGTTCATGACAGGCATTCCTTTGGCGGGCGTCATTGGTGGCCCCTTGTCCGGCTGGATCATGAAGAGTTGGGACCAGGTTCAGGGCTTGCAGGGTTGGCAGTGGATGTTCTTTTTAGAGGCGCTGCCCGCCGTCATTTTTGGCATCGTGGTCTTTTACTACCTGGACGATCGCATCAGCGATGCCAAGTGGCTGTCTGAGTCTGAGCGTGCTTTGCTGGCCAAACGCATTGCAGAAGATGAGCAGCACAAATCCCATATGCCGGTGTGGGACGTCTTGAGAAACAAACGGATGTGGATCATGAGTGCGATTTATTTCAGCATGGCCATGAGCTTGTACGGCGTGAGTTTTTGGTTGCCCACATTGATCAAAGGCATGGGCGTGACAGACAATTTGTCCATTGGTCTCTTGTCTGCTGTTCCTTGGTTCGCGGGTGCTGTCTCCATGATTTTGTTTGGACGAAGCGCTGATCGCCACAAGGAGCGTCGCTGGCATGTGGTGGTGCCTATGCTCATGGCGGCAGTCGGACTGACTTTCTCTGTGGTCTTGGCCAGCAATGTCTACCTGTCTTTCATTGCCCTGATCTTTGCATGCATGGGCATCGTTTCAGCCATACCGCTGTTTTGGAGTCTTCCCACCGCTTTCTTGGCTGGCGCAGCAGCCGCAGCAGGCATTGCAGCGATCAACTCGATCGCCAATTTGGCTGGCTTTTTGGCGCCCTATTTGGTGGGGTGGTTAAAGCAAGCGACCCAATCGACCGATGCCGGCATGTACATGTTGGCTGTGGTTCTGGTCATCGGCGCTGCCATCACTTTGCGCATTCCCCCCAACTTGGTTAACCGCTAGGTCCATCAGGCTTTCAGGGCGTTGTTAGAATTCTGTAAGAAATAACAAAGGTCATATTGACCAGGAGACTGCTTTGAACATGATCAGTAAATATGTGATTTGGGTGGCCATCGCCATTTTGGGTGCTTTTTCGCTGGGTACCGTTGCCCTGAGTCAAGGCGAGAGCATCAACGCTTTATGGATCGTGACCGCGGCCATATCCGTTTACCTGATCGCTTATCGTTTCTACGCTTTGTACATCGCCACCCATGTGATGCAGCTCGACCCCAAGCGCCTCACGCCGGCAGTTCGGCTCAATGATGGCCTCGACTATGTGCCAACCAACAAAAACGTGCTGTTTGGCCACCATTTCGCCGCCATCGCGGGAGCGGGACCTTTGGTCGGCCCTGTTTTGGCTGCGCAAATGGGTTACTTGCCCGGCTTGCTGTGGTTATTGGTGGGTGTGGTGTTGGCAGGTGCGGTGCAAGACTTCATGGTCCTGTTTATTTCTACCCGACGCAACGGTCGTTCACTGGGTGACATGGTCAAAGAAGAGATGGGCGTGGTGCCCGGCCTGATCGCGATGTTCGGCACATTCATGATCATCACGATTTTGCTTGCGGTTCTTGCCCTGATCGTGGTGAAGGCCTTGGCCGAAAGCCCTTGGGGCACATTCACGGTTGCAGCCACGATACCCATCGCGGTTTTCATGGGGCTGTATTCCCGCTATTTCCGTCCAGGCAGGGTGACAGAGATTTCGCTCATTGGCTTTGTGTTGCTGATGCTGTCAATCATTTACGGTGGTCAAGTCGCTGCTGATCCCCTGCTGGCGCCTATGTTCACTTTCGATGGCAAGCAACTGACATTGATGTTGTTGGTCTATGGTGTGGTGGCCTCCATACTGCCAGTGTGGCTGCTGCTTGCGCCACGCGATTACTTGTCGACTTTCTTGAAGATTGGCACCATCATCGGCTTGGCCATCGGTATTTTGTTCGTGGCACCCGACTTGAAAATGCCGGCTGTTACCCAGTTCATTGATGGCACAGGACCGGTGTGGTCTGGTTCGCTGTTTCCTTTCTTGTTCATCACCATTGCGTGTGGTGCTGTCTCTGGCTTTCATGCCCTGATCTCTTCTGGCACCACGCCCAAGCTGCTTGAAAACGAGATGCATGCGCCCATGATTGGTTATGGCGGCATGTTGATGGAGTCTTTTGTGGCGGTGATGGCTTTGGTGGCTGCTTCCATCATTGACCCAGGGGTTTATTTCGCCATGAACAGCCCAGCGGCACTGATCGGCACCACGCCCGAAACTGCTGCTGCAGCCATCAGCCAATGGGGCTTTGTCATCACCCCTGAGATGCTGCAAGAAACTGCCCGAAATGTTGGCGAATCCACCATCATTTCCCGCACTGGCGGTGCACCCACCTTGGCGGTGGGCATGGCGCAAATCTTTGCCTCTGCCTTGGGCGGGCCTGGCATGATGGCCTTTTGGTATCACTTTGCGATTTTGTTTGAGGCCTTGTTCATCCTGACCGCTGTGGATGCAGGTACACGGGTAGGCCGATTCATGCTGCAAGACCTGATGGGCACTTTCGTGCCGTCCCTCAAAAGTACCCAGTCCATCAGTGGCAATCTGCTGGCGTCTGTCTTGTGTGTCAGTGCATGGGGGTATTTCTTATACCAAGGCGTCTCGGACCCCTTGGGCGGGATCAACACGCTTTGGCCTTTGTTTGGTATTTCCAACCAGATGTTGGCTGCGATTGCCCTGACTTTGTGCACAGTGGTCTTGTTCAAAATGAAGCGTCAGCAATATGCGTGGGTCACCTTGGTGCCCACCACATGGTTGCTGATTTGCACGATCACGGCAGGCATGGAAAAAATCTTCCACAGCAACCCCAAAATTGGGTTCTTGTCGAATGCCCACAAGTTCCAGGATGCCCTGGCTCAGGGTCAACTGTTGGCTCCTGCCAAGTCTGTCGCGCAGATGCATCAAATTGTGTTTAACAACTATTTGAATGCCGGCCTGGCAGCGCTGTTCATGTTGGTTTTGCTGTCGGTGGTTTTTTACGGCATCCGAGAGTGCATCAAAGCCATGCGTTCACCACATCCCACCACCCATGAGGCGGGTGGGGTTGAAATGCAATCTGCGTGATTCAGCCATGAGCCCCATGTTTGAAAAACTCAAAGCCCTCAATGGCTATTTTGTGCAAACCGCCCACCTGATGGTGGGCGTGCCCAGCTATCAAAATTACCTGGACCACATGGCAAAAACCCACAGCGACAAACCTGTGATGGACTATGAGGCTTTTTTCCGAGAGCGTCAGGCGGCCAGGTTTGGTGAGGGGCCTAACCGCATGAGCCGTTGTTGTTGACAAGGATGCGGGCCATCGGACTCAACCGCCCGCATTGCTGACCCGCAGACGCAACTCAAATTTTTGAATTTTCCCAGTCGATGTTTTGGGAATGGTCTCGAACCTGATTTGTTTGGGTACCTTGTAACTTGCCAACAAGGCTTTGCAGTGCGCTGTCAAGGCTTCTTCAGTTGCTTCGAGATCGGGCCGGAGTTCAACGAATGCCACGGGTACTTCACCCCACCGGTCGTCTGTTTTGGCAACCACAGCGCAACTCATCACAGCCGGGTGCCTGTAGAGCGCATCTTCGACTTCGATGGAACTGATGTTTTCCCCGCCTGAGATGATGATGTCTTTGCTGCGGTCTTTGATTCGCATGTACCTGTCTTCTTCGGTGACGGCCAAGTCACCGGTGTGAAACCATCCGCCTGAAAAGGCTTGAGCCGTGGCTTGTGGGTTTTTCAGATAGCCTTTCATCACGATGTTGCCCTTGAACATGATCTCACCCATGGCGAGACCATCCGCGGGCAGCAGGCGCATGCTGTCGGGTTCCATGACACGCATGCCTTCTTGCAAGGGATACCGCACACCTTGGCGTCCATTCAGCCGGACTTGCTCGGCCAATGTCTGCTGGGACCAATCTGGCAATTTGACAGCCACGGCGGCTGGCCCATAGACCTCTGTGAGTCCATACACATGGGTGATGTCAAAGCCCAAGGTGGCCATGCCTTCGATCATGGCTGCCGGCGGTGCGGCGCCTGCCACCATGCCTTTGACCCGGTGCGAGACTTGCGCACGGAGTGACGGGGGCGCCGCCAGCAACAGGTTGTGAACAATGGGCGCAGCGCAATAGTGATCGACGCGGTGCGCCGCCATGCTGGTCAGCATGGACGCGGCATCGATTTTGCGAAGACACACATGCACCCCTCCGAGCAGGGCAATGGTCCAGGGAAAACACCACCCGTTACAGTGGAACATCGGCAAGGTCCACAGGTAGCGTGGAAAAGCTGGCATGTGCCAGGTCACCGCGTTGCTCACGGCATTCAGGTATGCGCCACGGTGGTGTGTCACCACCCCCTTGGGATCACCCGTGGTGCCAGAGGTGTAGCTGACTGCAATCGCATCCCACTCGTCAGCGGGACCTTGCAAGGTGACCAAGGGCTCGTGTTGGTTGATCCAGGTCTCATAGTCATGGTGGCCAATGCGATCGCCTTCACCGACAAACTCAGTGTCACAGACATCTATCACCAGCAATTCACGCTGGTACTGCCTGTGCAAGATGTCGATGGCAAGCGACATGGTGCTTGAGAACTCACGGTCCGTGATCAGCACGCTGGCTTCGCAGTGGTTCATTTGCCAGGCCAGCAAGACGGCATCCAAGCGGGTGTTCAAGGTGTTGAGCACGGCATTGAGCGCAGGTACCGCGTAATGCGCTTCAACCATTTCGGGTGTGTTGGACAACATCACACTCACCGTGCTGCCGCGCGCCACACCGGCTGCGCGCAGTGCAGAAGCCAAGCGGGCAGAGCGTTCGCGCACTTGCCGCCAGTTGTATCTTCGATCCCCATGGATGACGGCTTCCATGTCAGCAAAGACTTCTGCACTGCGCTCAATGAAACTGATGGGCGACAAGGCTGTGAAATTGGCCGCGTTTTTATCCAAATATTGATCGTAAATCGATGTCATGCAATCCTCTCAGTCAGGCAGCTCGATGCCCAATTCATTCAATATGGATTGGGTATGCTGACCCACACTGGGGATCGGACCCATGGTGTAGTCGAAGCTGCTTTGGACGCCGGGTGGAAGCAAGGCAGGCAATTGGCCCACGGGGGAATCGACATGGGTCCAACGTTGACGGGCTTTTAACTGCGGGTGCGCCCACAGGTCAGCCATGGCGTTCATTCGCGCATTGGCAATCGGGGCTTGGTCCAAACGCGTGATCACCTCAGCCGCAGTCAAGGTTTTGAAAACACGGTGGATGATGTCAGCCAAGGCTTCACGGTTTTGGTTGCGCAAGCTGTTGTTGTGAAAACGCTCGTCGCTTGCCAATGCCGGTTGCTGCAGCACCACTTCACAAAACCTCGCCCACTCGCGCTCATTTTGCAAGCCCAACATCACGGTGCCGCCATCGCCAGCGACGAACGGGCCGTAGGGGTAAATCGTGGCATGTGAGGCGCCGGTTCTTGGCGGGGGCTCTGCATGGTCCATGGCGTAATACATTGGATAGCCCATCCATTCGGCCAGCGACTCCAGCATCGAGATATCGATGTGCGCACCTTCACCGGTTTTTTCGCGGTGAATCAAAGCAGACAAGATGTTGGTGTAGGCATACATGCCAGCAGCAATATCGGCGATGGAATTGCCACTCTTGCTGGGATGCTCAGGCGTGCCTGTGACAGACAAATACCCTGCTTCACTTTGGATCAGCAAGTCGTAGGCTTTTTTGTCACGGTAGGGGCCTTCATTGCCATAGCCAGAGATGTCGCAAACGATCAGGCGGGGGTGCTCCAGTCGCAAATGGGCGGCATCCAAGCCCATGCGGGCTGTGGCGCCAGGGGCGAGGTTTTGCACCAGGACATCGGCTTTGCCAATCAGTTGTTTGAGCGCAGCCAAGTGCGCGGGATTTTTCAAATCCAGTGCCAAACTTTCTTTTGAACGATTAACCCACACAAAATGAGAAGACGCACCCCTTGCACGCTGGTCATAGCCACGCGCGAAATCGCCTGACTCGGGACGCTCGACTTTGATCACCCTTGCGCCCAAATCGGCCAATTGACGTGTGCAAAAGGGCGCCGCAATCGCGTGTTCGAGTGACACCACAGTCACATGGTCAAGCGGCTTGGCTGATGGGTGTTTCATGGCAGTTGTCGCTTCAGGCTGTTTGAAAAACCACTTGGGCATGCATGGCCACATGCCCATGGCTGTCTTGCAGCCATAACTGTGCCGACTGGCCATCGTCTGCGGGTGCACCGCACAAGCGCAGCGGCAGTCGGTCAGCTGTTTCAAAAACAGGTTTGTGGGCTTTGTAGGACAAAGAGGCCACAGCTTGCTGGCAATGTTGGCGCAGGAGCGTCATCAGCCAAGTCGCCATCAAGGGGCCATGGACCACCAAGCCTGGATAGCCTTCGGTTTCAGTGGCGTACTTGCGGTCGTAATGGATACGGTGGCTGTTGAAGGTCAGCGCAGAGTAACGAAACAGCACCACATCATCAGGCACCACTTGCGCCTCCCATTGAGCAGGCGGCAGCTCAGGAGAAGCAACCACGGGTGATCCATGGGTCTGTAAAGGGCGATAGACGATATCGTGCACTTCCTTCAGTGCCAATCCCTGGTGGTGACTGATGGCGTGCTCGACTTGCACAAAAAGCAATTCACCAGAACGTCCGTGCTTGTGGCTGACTTGTTGAATGCTTGAAACCCGCTCAATGCTTTCGCCCAAGCGAAGTGGGCGATACCAATCCACGCGACCACCGGCCCACATGCGGCGCGGTAAGGGCACCGGTGGTAAAAAGCCCCCCTTGCGCGGATGCCCATCTGAACCCAAATCGTGCTGCGGGGTGGTGGGCAAGAAATACATCCAATGCCACAGAGGCGGCAGTTCAAAATCAGGGGCAAGTGTCTGGTCATCCAGGTCCAGCAAGGCGTGCAGACCATGCAGAGGTGCTGCTGTGATGCTGTCTTGCAAGCTGTGTGTTCGACCTTGCCAAGACTGCAGGTGCGTCAGCGTTTCTGCCCCAATCAGACTCACTGGAAGCCTGTCATCTTCAAAGCACTGTTTTGCAACAAAGCGGGGTTGATGGTTTTCACCCACTGCGGGGATTTTTGCCCCACGGGCGTGGTGACCAACTCGGCAGGCACAAGCATCATCTGGTCCATCACTGCAAAAGGATATTGGGGTACCCGCTTGGTGATGCCCAGCAACTGGTCCTCCAGGCCTTGACCGTCTGCACGCATGCGAATCGGGCGACCATAGGCGGTGAAGGTCATGGTGCGCATGGCTTGGGCCACTTGTTCGGTGGTTGGCCACTTGCCGCCGTTGGCCTTGATGGCATGGTCGTAGCCTGCCTTCAAGCCATACAAAGCTTGCGCCATGTGGTAGGTCGAGTAAATGGGATAGGCACCTGTTTTGGCACGGAATTTTTGAATGAAGGCTTTGTGCTTGGGGTCGTTTTTGGTTTCAGGATGCAGGAAGTAGTGGTCGCCGCGGGCACCCGCAATCACACCTTCGGGCACAGTGCTTCCCAAGCGCTCCAAAGAACTTTCCAGCAAGGGCAGCACAAACAGGGTTTTCTGCTTGAACACGCCGCGTTGCGACGCTTGACGCACAAATGTGTCCAGATCGCCACCCCATGAAGTGTTGAGCACCACATCGGGCTTGAGGGCTTGGAGGCGACTGAGCTCGGTGGAGAAATCGGCCGCACCCATTTTGGGGAACATCTCCGCCACGACTTTCACATTGGGTTTGAAGACCCGCAGTGTGTTGATGAAAATCTCCCAGGAGTCACGTCCCCAGGCATAGTCTTGGTTGACCACCGCAAGCGTTTGGAAATCTGGTTTGGTTTTGAGCAGGTACAAGACTGTGGCCACCATTTCCGTGGTTGCATTGGCTTGGGTGCGCACCACATACTGGTATGGCTTTTCTTCCAACAATTTTTCGGTCCCGCAGTCCCAGGCGATGTTGAGTACTTTCAAGTCCTCTGCCACGGGGGCCACCACATTGCAATTGCCACTGGAAATGGCGGAGAGCATGGTTTTGACGCCTTGCTCTTGCACCACACGTCTGTACTCAGACAACATCTTGTCGGCACCCACACCCTCATCGATGAAGGTGGCGGAAATCTTCACGCCACCGATGCCGCCTTGTGCATTGATGTCTTCAATGATGATGTCGGCCGCATTTTTCGCTGGCACACCAAACACCGAGGCTGGCCCCGATAAGAAGGTGGTGATGCCGATTTTGAGCTCAGTGGGTTTGACTTGGGCTTGGGCTGTCAGGGTCAGGCTGCTGAGCAAACTGGCCAACAACAAGGAAAGGATGTTTTTCATGTCAAGTCTCCATGGGGTAAATGCCGTGCTGAAAAAAAGGCGTCAAGCTGCGTTGGTCAAATGGTGCGGCCACCGTCAACCGGGAACTCCACACCGGTGAAAAATTCAGCGGTATCACTGGCCAAAAACACGGCAGCGGCAGCGACATCACTGGCTTGCGCAAAACGCCCCAAGGGGATGGTGGCCATGAACTTGGCACGGTTTTCAGGGGTATCTGGCAACCCCATGAAGTCTTCAAACAGACCCGTCACGCCCATCACGGGGCAAATCGCATTGACACGGATTTTCTCCGGACCGAGCTCGACCGCCATCGATTTGGACATCAGGTTGACCGCACCCTTGGAGGCGTTGTACCAGGTCAGACCAGGGCGTGGGCGAATGCCGGCAACCGAGCCGATGTTCAAAATCACCCCTCCACCCTTTTGACGCATGAAGGGCAACACCGCGTGCGTCATGTGGAAAATGGACTTCACATTGACATTGAAAACTTTGTCAAAGGTGGCTTCATCCACCTCCAACATGGGTCTGTTTTTGTGGGTGGTTCCCGCGTTGTTGACAACGATGTCAGGTATGCCGTAGGTCGCCACGCAGTGCGCTACCAAGGCATTGACCTGATCGGCACGGGTGACATCGCAGGTGAATGCGCTGGCGTTACCCCCTAAGCTGGCTGCCACTTTCTGGGCCGCAACTGCCTGAATATCGGCCACGATCACTTTCGCACCTTCGCGAATGTAGGCATGGGCAATGCCTTCTCCAAAACCGCCCCCTGCGCCCGTGATGATGGCAATTTTGTTGTTCAGTTGAGTCATGTGCTTGCTTTCATTGGTGGTTATCCGTGGAAGTGAATCACGGTTTTGGTGGTGCTCATTTCTTCCAAAGCCATGAAACCTTTTTCTCTGCCATGGCCGCTGCGCTTGACCCCGCCGAATGGCAATTCAACGCCGCCGCCGGCACCAAATGAATTGACAAACACCTGTCCGCATTTCAATGCTTTGGCCACACGTTGTTGACGACCACCGTTTTCAGTCCAAACGGCAGCCAACAAGCCATAAGGTGTGCCGTTGGCCAGCGCAATGGCCTGGGCTTCATCGGTGAATGGCATGGCGGCCAACACCGGGCCGAAAACTTCCTCTTGGGCCAGGGGATGATCGGCTGGCACATCTGCAAACAAGCTTGGGGTCACGTAGTAGCCCTGGCTCGGCACGCCAGCATCAATTTGCCCTTGCGCCAACAACTTCAAACCCGAGGCTTTGGCCTGCGCGATATAGCGGTTCACGCGTTGTTGCTGAGCTTGGTTGACCACCGGGCCGCAGTCCAGGTTCATCTCTGGAGAACCAACACGGACTTTCGAAAATTTCTCGGCAACCAGCGCCAAAAACCGATCGTAAATCGCTTGATGCACCAAGAGTCGACTGCCTGCAGTACAGGTCTGTCCGGTGTTTTGCACAATGCCGCGCACAACGGTACTGGCGGCCAACTCGATGTTGGCATCGTCAAACACCAGGTGCGGTGACTTACCACCCAACTCCAGCACACATTTGACCGCATTCAATGCTGCAGCTTGTTGAATCAACACACCGACTTCATTTGATCCGGTGAAGCTGATGAAGTTGATGTCTGGGTGTTTGGCCAAAGCTGCACCCGCTTCTTCACCCAGGCCACTGACCACATTCAAGGCGCCGGGCGGAAAGCCCACCTGAAGTGCGAGTTCGGCAATACGCAGGCAACTCAAGCAAGCATCCTCGGCAGGTTTGACCACCACTGCGTTGCCCATGGCCAGCGCCGGGCCAATGCTTCTGCCCATCATTTGTGCTGGGTAGTTCCACGGAATGATGTGCGCGGTCACCCCCAAAGGCTCACGCAACAGGTTCACTTGGTAACCCTGGAGAAAGGGAATCACCTCGCCGTGGATTTTGTCGGCAGCTGAACCGTAATACTCAAAATACCTGGCCAACACCACCATGTCATTGCGGGCAGTGGTCATGGATTTACCGGTGTCACGTGCTTCGAGCAAAGCCAATTCTTCTGCATGGTCCGCCACGGTTTGCGCCAGCTTGAGCATCAAGCGACCACGCTCCAAAGCAGACAGTTGACCCCATGCACCCTCCAGTGCAAGGCGTGCTGCCCGCACGGCCATGTCGATGTCAGCGGCGTCACCGCGCGGGATGTGTTCAAACACCATGCCGTCGACGGGCGAATACACATCAATGGTTTTTCCGCTGAGGGCTTGCAATGGTTTGCCCCCGATGATCATGTTGGCCAATTGAAATACTCCTGGTTGAATTCAGTTCGTCGGTTGCGAAGGGTGTTGGCTGAGTGCACCACGCTCCAGGACCCAGGTTTGGTCGGGAACATGGGCCAGCAGACTGGCATTGGACTCGGTGATGACCACGCATAAATCGGGGCGAAGTTGGCGCAATCGTCCAATCGATTCCACGTATTGCTGCGCCAGTGCGGGCGCCAAACCTTGCAAAGGTTCGTCCAACAACACCAGTCGATGACCTACCATCAAGGCGCGACCCAGCGCCACCATCTTGCCTTGACCACCGGAGAGTGCAGCGCCTGAGCGAGGCAACATGGCTTGCAATTGAGGCACCACAGCCAACACCGCCTCCAGTCGCGATTGAAGCGCGGTGTGGCTCAAGCCTTGGACCTCGCAAGGCAGGCGCAAATTCTCAAGCACCGTCAGTGTCGGAAAGATGATGCGCTCTTCGGGGGCATAGCCCATGCCCATGCCAGCCCGCGCATGGGCAGGCATGTCCAACAGGTTGTGGTCGTCGAGCATCACACGTCCCACTTTGGCCTGCACCAGTCCCATGATGCTGCGAAGCAAAGTGGTCTTACCGGCGCCATTGCGCCCCACCACAGCCACCGTGGTGCCTGCAGTCATGGATGCGCTGATGCTTCTCAACACCTGCACGCCAGCGATATCCACACAAAGTTGTTCAAGGCGCAACATCAGTGGTCTCCCAAAATTTCACGCCGAATTTGGGGGTTGGACAAGACTTCATCGGGCGAGCCATCCGCAGCGATGCGTCCAGCAATCCAGGCTGCCACGCGGGTGGCATAGCGTCTGACAATGTCAATGTCATGCTCTACAAACCAAGGGGTGACTTGGCGTTCACGCATGGCTTGCATCACGGTGTCCATCAAAAGCATCTTGTCTTCGGAGGCCACTCCACTGGTGGGTTCATCCATGATCATGAGTTGGGGACGCAGCATCAGTGCCATGGCCACGTCCAGCAATTTACGCTGCCCCTCCGGCAACGCCATGGCAGAAACGTCCGCACGCTCGCGCAAACCCACCAGCGCCAACGTGTCATCTACCTCGTGCTTGTCCACCGCATCTGACAAAGGGGTCCAAAAAGAAAGACCACCCTGACGGCCAACTGCAGCAATTTCGAGGCATTGCCGAACGGTGTGGTCCAAAAAGAGCTGAGGCAACTGAAAAGAACGGGCCAAGCCCAAGCGAACGATGTGGCGAGGTTCGTGTTGAGTGATGTCTTTGCCGTTGAAAAAAACCCGGCCACTGGTGGGTTTGATAAAGCCTGTACAAATGTTGATGAAAGTGGTTTTACCCGCACCATTTTGACCAATGACCGCCAGGCGTTCTCCGCGATGCAGCTCAAAATCGATATGGTCTGCAGCAACCACGCCACCAAAGGCCAATTGCAGACCTTGCGTCTGTAAAAGTGCGCTCATGGTTGTTGACCTGAAGAGCCTGACCGCTTAGAGCGGAGCAGGCCGATGATGCCATCGGGGGCAACAAGGATGACGATGATCAAGGTCACCCCCAGCAACATTTGCCAAACGCCAGTCATGTAGGCCGAGGCAAATAACTTGACGGCTTCAAACACCACCGCACCCACAAAAGAGCCCAAGGCATGCCCTGAACCACCCAAGATGGTGATGAACACGTACTCACCTGAACGAAACCAGGAACCGATGTCTGGCGTGACCAAGCCTTGCACCAGCACAAACAACGCACCAGACAAGCCAACCAAGACCGCTGAGATGACGTAGCCTTCCCACAAAATCCGTTTGACGGACAGCCCCAGGTATTCCAGCCGTGTTTCATTGGATTTGATGGCTGACAAAGCTTCTCCGGCCGCGGATTTGAAATAGCGTTGAATCAGCCAAACCAGCAAGGCGGAGCACACCAGCGCGATGACCAACAAAGCGGTTTCAAAATCGCTTCGCTCGAGCGTCTGCCCCAGCAAATCGGGCCGTTGAATGCGCAGCCCGTCCGTGCCGCCAGTGAAGTTGTAAAACTTACCGAGCATGGAAAAAAGCACCATGCTCAACGCCAAATTCAGCATGCCAAAAAAGATACCGCGGTAGCGCACCACGAACAGCCCAATCACGCTGCCTGCCAAACCACTGCAGAGCATGCCAACCAGCAACAAAATCAGGCCATCGGTGCCAGGGAATGACCGCGCAGTGAATGCCACGCCGTAAGCAGAAATCGCTGCAAACAAGGCATGGCCAAAAGAGACTTGCCCTGCGCGCATCATGATGGCCACGCCCAGGCTCGCCATGGCATAGCACAAGCCCATGATCAAAGGGGTTTTGCTCCAAGGGAAAAGCAAACCCAAGATCAAGCAAACCAGGGCACCCGCCCATGCAATGTGGCGAACCATGTCAGATCCTTCGCGCTTGCGCGACAGAAAACAAGCCATTGGGCCTGACGAGCAAAACCAAGACCATGATGAGATAAGGCACAGCCACTTCCCATTCGGGTGCCATGTAAACCGCCACCGAGCGGGTCAGGCCAATCAACAGTGAGGCCAACAGCGCGCCTGAAATTTGTCCCAAACCCGCGGTGGCCACCACAGCAAATGACAGCACGATCATGTCTGCACCTGCACCGGGCACCATGGAAGTGGTGGGTGCGGCCATCGCCCCACCCAGCGCACCCAAGGTGGCCCCCAGCACAAATGTCAACCAGACAATCCGTTTGGCATGGATACCCAGCGCCGTGGCCATTTCACGGTGATGGGTGACAGCCACCACCTGTTTACCCAGAGAAGTGAAACGCAAGAAAAACAACAGACCCGCATAGGTGGCCATGGCTGTCAAAGGAATGATGATCAATTGATAGGTGGTGTAGGTCACTTCAAAAAAAGAAACCGTGCCCAAACGGCCAATCACCTCAGGGGCAGAGTAAGGCTGGGTGCCCCACAACAGCCTTTGCACGTCTTCAAGCACCATGAAAGCGGCAAACGTCATCAGCAGTTGTTGTACCGGGTCTCGCTGTTGGACGCGGCGAAGCAAGCCTGCTTCCAGTCCCGTGCCCAAGACCAGGCCAACCAACATAGCAGCGATCAGCAAGCACAGCAACAAAGTGAGGGTCGAGGGCTCGTGGTTCATCGCCAACAAGGTCAGAGACGAAGCTGTGTAACCGCCAAAAGCGTACAAAGCACCATGGGCCACATTGACAATGCCCATCACACCGCATATCAAGGTCAAGCCCAAGGACACCATGAACAACAAACCAGCGTAAGACACGCCGTCGGCCATCGCCAGCAACATCAAGTCAGTGGTCATGGACAGAACTCAGAAGATCGGTGTGGGTTGCCATGCAACAAGATACCTGGAGGCCCAAAAAATGAACGAACCATGGAATGTAAAAGATTTCACGAGCTGCATGCGAACCAATCACCGAGGGCTGTGTTATTCACAGGGTATTCCCTAGGTCGATGGGTGGCTCACCCGGCAAGAACAAGCGTCAGTAAAGTTGCCACCAAGCCTGCTTGATCCAGGGCTTGCACGAATACACCACCGCTTGGGCAGCCTCATGCTGGGGGGAAACCGTCAAGGCCGCGGCCCGCTTTTGAAACTCAAAACGCAGCAAAGGCGTTGAAGCTTCGGTTGGTGGCTGCTTGCCTGGAGCTGGCTTGGCCTGGCGGTCAATGGTCAACACAGCACCTTCTTTGGTCCATCGCATGCTGGTGATTTCACGCACTTGTTCACCGTTGACGTCATGCCAATCACTGGTGGCGGGGTTGGATGGATTGGCGCAATGCAGCGCATCGCTGGGCCACAAAACACAAAATTGCGCTTTGCTGGTTCGCACCACTTGCTGCTTGTAGTACTGCGAGCTGCCTTCTTCGGCATAAGACTCGCAAAAGTATTCCTTCTCCACTTGGTCGGAACAGGCGCTGAGAAAGCTGATCATCAGCAGCGAAATGGTTGCTCGAAACATGTTCATGTCAGTACCAGCGGTTGTCACACCGACCAATGAAGTCAGAAAGCACATCAATCTTGCCCGATTGACCGTCAATGAAGCGAACGCCAGAAGACCGGGTCGTGATTTTCAATTCCCCTTTTTCTCGGTCGAAATCGAAGGCATAGTTCATCTGGTCTGCCGCATAGGTGCTGTACACACCTCTGAAGCCGGTGTTGGTTTGCATCGCAATGTGGTTATTGGGGTTGAGTTCTTTGTAAAGCGGGAAGCGTTGGTTGTTGAGATTGATCTCACCTCGGCGAATTTGCATGAGCTGACGCTCTGGGTTGGTTTCGTCCAGCAGTGTTTGAGATGCTGCACCTTCAGGGTGCCAATGTTGAACGCGGTGAACCGTGCCTTGGCAATTGAGCGTGGGATAAATCAAGCCGTATGCCAAGATCACCATGGGCATGCTGATGCACAAGACCAAAAGCAGGGTTCGCACGCGGATGCCGCCTTGGTCATGACCCAGGGTGGATTCTTCCTCCTCGGCCAAGAAGGCGGGGGCGTCTGCGGCCTGAACCTGATCAGACTGATCCCCATCAGACTGAGCCCTATCAAACTGCGCTTGGCCCTGCGGACTGAGCGACGGTGGCAGCCATGCCTGGTCGAAAGAGACGGATGGGGCTTCTTCGCTGTTGGCCAAATGGGCCACTCGCTTGGGTGGCAGGAGGGTGTTGAGGTCTTGCCATCCCTTGGTGGGTTTGAACCGGTCTAGCTTGTCGTGCACTGAATGGATATTGGCTTGCAGGCTTTCCAGCCTGAGTTGGTTCAGCCATTCCGTGGCCAAGGATCCCCAAACTTCCTCGTCCAGGGGTTGCAGGTTGTCTTGCAGGTTGTGGTTGCCTGTGCCCTGCAGGTTGTCTTGCAGGTTGTGGTTGCCTGTGCCCTGCAGGTTGTCTCGCAAACCGCCGTTGCTCAGTGCTTGCACATTGGCCTTGAATGTGTCCACCCCGACGTTTTGCAGGTTGGGTGTGATGCCCGCAGGACCCACTTTCTGGAGGTTGGCCGTTGGCAGGCCTTCAATCAGACCAGCGCTTTCTTCAAGTTGCTGGCTGTGCAAGGTAACCAAATCGATATCTGCCTGGTTACGAAACCCATCTTCGACCTCTTGGACATTTCGATCCATGGTTCTGTGCAGCGTTTCCCCAAGGTCTTCCTGCTGACCCGATGAGGTCCACTGGGATTTCTTTTTTCGCTCATCAGCCCGACGGGTATGAATGGCCAGGGGATCCACATCGGTGCTGAATGGCCTGAGATTTTTGACCTCCAAGGCCTTCAGAAATGGGCTCAGGCGTGATTTGGAAACCCTGAAATCAGACTGGATGTTGTCGAACAGGTTTTGTTCGGCTATGCCAATCGATCCATCGGACATCATGGAGTCAGCCACCATGGTCAAGATCATCAGCTTTTGATCGTTGCTGAGTGAGGGTGAGCTGGCGCGCAAAAACTGACCCAGGCTGGTGTTTCGCACCTGTTGCATGGCCGCGGCTTGCAGGCCCTCAAATTGGCCAATGGAAGCTTGCAATTGACCGATTTCCTCCTCTGAGATGTCGCCATCTGCAGCCATCATGAACAGCAAAAATGAGGCCATCGCCAGGTGAGGGCTGGGCGTGGGCGAAGTCAGGTCTTGCGCCGAATAGGTGCCCAAGATCGAGAGATTGTTCTTGAAAGCAATGGCTTTGTAGGTTGGCTCAAACGCCTCAGGATCGATGTCAAAGGCTGCTTGAATTTGGCGAAAGAGGCTCATTTCCAGGTCTTGAGCAATACCGTCGGACAACATCGAGTCACACAGGTTGGCCAAAATGCACTGGACATCATCGGCATGCAATTCGCCCTTGGCTTGGGCCAAAAAATCATCTAGCGACACCGTTTCGGTGTAGTTGCTTGCCCAATCCAGCAAGTCTTCATTGCCGCCGATCACGGATTGGAGTTGGCTGGTTTCCTGGTCATCAATTTCACCATCGGCTTTGACCATGAACAGCAAGCACGCTGCCAGAACCATCACTGGCGTGAGCTTGACGATCGGCATGGTTGGTAGAGCCTGATCCTGAACGCCAGTCATTGTGATAAGGCATGTGGCTGTTTTTGCATCTGGTCACAATAGGGCCTGTCGGCTCATCAGCACCCACGAATGGCCGCAAATGCTCACACTTACCCATGTTTATAGGGTGTCCAGGGTTTTAGGATCTTTGCATGTTCTTTTTTGTCGACGCTACCCCATGACATGGCTGATCACGTTGTCGCTCAGCCTTTTTTGTTGGGGTGTGTCGCATGCGCAAGATGCCAGCTTTGCCATGCGCAAAGCCTACTTGATTGACGAAGCCAAGCGCGTTCATATCGACAACATCGAAGACCAGTCCTTTGCGCCCTATGTCGGCCAATTGCATTTGGGATTTCAACCCCAGCCGGTATGGCTGCGGTTTGACATCAGCCCCAGTGAAAGCGAGCAAGCGCTTGACGGCGACGCAGCCGAAGCCAATTCCTTGATCCTGCGAATGGGTCCATATGTCACCGATCAATTGGTGCTTTACGAACCCAGCGGAATTGGATGGTCACAGCAAATGCTGGGTGACCAAATCTTGTCTGGCAAGCGGATCTGCCCAGATGACAGCCATTGCTTCGCCCTGAAGAGCAAATCCAATCGTCCTCTCACCATCTATGTGAAGGTCTTGCACCAAGGTGTTTTCACGGTTCGTGCGGATGTGCTGACCACGGCTGAGCTGCCGCAAGTCATTGCCGCAGGTGTCAGTCGAATCAGTGCCTCCATGGCGATTGCCTCCACCCTTTTCTTTCTGGCGTTTGTGCTTTTCCTGATAGAGCGCAACTGGTTGCTCTTTACCTACTGCTGTTTCCAGTTGCTGGTCATGGTGTTCATGGCCTTGACCTCTGGCAGACTCACGCAGTTTTTCCAGCATGTCTCGCCGTTGTGGACAGACGAATTGACGCACCATTTTTTCAACCTGCGTGTACTGATGTTTGTGCTGGTGGGTTGGGCTGCATTGGCCGCCTATCGTCCAGGCAAGACCTACCTGAGATTGGTGGGTGTGCTGGTGCTCGCATCCATCGGGTCATCTGTGGCCATCGCCTTGGGCAACATACAGCTGGGCATTGTCATTTACTTAAGCATCACGGGCATCAATTTGGTGGTGCAGTTTTATGGCGTTTTGACCACGCCCCATGTCACCAAAAAGATCCGCGTGTTGTTGAGCATTGGTTATGTCACTTACACCTTGATTTTTTCCATGGCTTTGCTTGTCATTTTTGGCCGATCGATGCCTTTTGATTCAGTGCTGTTGGTCAGCAACTTCGCAGATTGGCGTTTGAATGGAGGTCCAGCGGGGGTGATCATTTTTTTGATCGTGATCCTTCAGCAAGCCGACCGTAAATTGGAGGCCTCGCGGGTACTGGGTCAATTGCGGGTTGAAGCGGCACAGTCTTTGGCCAACCAAGACAAACTGGCCGAGCGCTTGACCTTGATTGACATGCTGACCCATGAGTTGAAAAACCCCTTGGGCACGATTCGTTTTGCCCTGGCGTCCCTCAAGCGCAGCACCCCAGACGCAGAAGCCAGCGAACGCGTCAACCGCATCGACAGGTCGGTGGAGCGAATGAATAACTTGATTGAACACGTGGCGCATTCCAACCGAATTGATCGCTTTGAATTTCGCGAGGAGAAGGAGCTCATAGATGCAGCCGAGTTCATCGATGAATTGATCGCGATGTATTCAGAAGATGACCGTTTCATCCTCCAAATAGAAGCAGGCGCCTGTTTCCATTCCAATCGTCAAATGCTCTCTTTGGTTTTTGAGAATTTGATCAGCAACGCTTACAAGTACGATGCCCGGCTGAAGCCCATTCAATTGGATGTCTTCTCACGATCGGACGCGACCGTATTTCGGATCACGAACGCCATCGATCCCTCGATTGAGCCCGATCCTGCTCAATTTTTCCAGCGCTACTACCGCCACAACAATGTGCAATCCATGCCTGGCATGGGCATTGGCTTGAGCTTGGTTGAATCAGCTGCCAAAAAGATTGGGGCACATGTCACATTTGAAATTGAAGCCGCGCAAGTGGCTTTCACCGTTGAGGTCCCACCATGAACGCCATCCAAAGAATGCCTGCTGCCTTGCCAACCGCTTTTGTGGTTGCCGTGGTTGAAGACGACCACTTATTGCGCCAGGAATTGGAAGTGCATTTGCGCGCCAATCAGTTCTCGGTTTATGGCGTCTCCAGTGGGGCTGCATTGGATGACTTGATCACAGCTGAGCCAATTGACATGTTCATCATTGATCTGAATTTGCCAGGTGAGGGTGGCTTGAGCATTTGCAAGCGCCTGCGACAAGCGCTGCCCAATTCAGGCATTGTCATCATGACAGGCCGGGTGGCTCTGCACGACCGACTGGCGGGCTACAGCCATGGCGGCGCTGATTTCTACCTCACCAAACCCGTGTCGCCAGACGAACTGGTGTTGGTGTTGATGAGCTTGGGTAAGCGTGTGAAAAAAATCAATCAAGCAGGTGAATGGAACTTGAGCGTGCGTGACCGTATTTTGTTGGGCCCCGACCCCTGGCAAAAACTGCGATTGACCAGTCGAGAAAAAACACTCTTGGTGGCATTGAGTCATGCCAAAGACCACACCCTGGAGTCTGGCGCTCTGTGCGATATGTTTTCGGCCGAGGATGCAGATGTGGGGATGAGCAAGCACGCGCTTGAGGAATTGATCGCCCGTTTGCGTAAAAAATTCAAATCGGTTCAAACCGATGGCGCCGAGCCAGCCATCAAATCGGTTTGGGGGATTGGCTATCAGCTCTGTGTTCCCATCACCTTGGTCTATTGAATGCGGTCAGGCAAGTTGGCCTGATGCAAGCAAGGCCAGGGTGTCTGTTTTGCCGCCCAGCAAAATGCCCTTGTGAAAAACCATGGGAAATGTCGGCCATCCTGTCCACATTTTCAGTGCATTGCGTCTTCGCCACTGGCTGACGTAACTGCCGTACGCCAAATAGGTATGGGTCAAGCCCGCTTGGTTCAGAGCCCGACGAACCGCTGAAACCTCCGGGTTATAGGCCATGCCAACCACCACCAGTTCATTTTGTGCAATGGCTTGTTGCACCTCCCAAACGATGTCGTGATGTGCCGTGGCGATTTTTTCTTGGATAGCGGGATGGATTTGCGTCGGTTCGAGGATCGGTCTGTTCATAGGGGTCAGGGGATTTCCGTGTGATTGAAAAAAGGCGTTAACGAAAAAAAGTCGGTGACGCTCAGGCCATGCGCTATCCATGGGGCTTCGTTGGCCAGGTGCTTGACTGGCATACCCATTATCATGGGATCAACCATGACTGCTGTTGAAACCACCCTCATTTATTTGTTGTTTGCCGTCGCCGGCGTGGTGGCGTGTCGCCTCATGCATCTGCCGGCCATCTTGGGTTATTTGATCGCGGGTGTTTTTTTGGGTCAGGGTGGGCTGTTGATCCGAGAAAACGAAGGTGCGATTGCAGCGGTGGCTGAAATGGGCGTGGTGCTGTTGATGTTTGTGATCGGCTTGGAGTTCAACCTCCCCAAGTTGTTCAAGCTCAGGAAAATGGTTTTTGGTTTTGGCATGGCGCAAGTTGCTCTGATGCTGATGGGCACCTTGGCGGGGCATGCTTTGATTTACTTGGTCTTGTCTCGTTGGCAAATGCCTTGGGATTTGACCTGGCAAGGTGCGGTGGTACTGGGTGCGGCCATGGCCATGTCCAGCACGGCAATCGTGGTCAAGTTGATGGCCGAGCGCTCAGAGATGGAAACCCCCCACGGTCGCCGGGTGATCGGCGCTTTGCTTTTTCAGGATCTGGCCGTGGTGCCCTTTTTGGTGTTGATTCCTGCCTTGAACAAAATGAACGAAGGCAACATCTGGATCGAGTTGTCTGTCGCCTTGGGTAAGGCGACGTTGGTGGTGATCATTTTGTTGTGGGGAGGACAAAAGGTGATGCGTTACTGGTTGCGCATGGTTGACCGCCGCAACAGTGAAGAGTTGTTCATGCTCAATATCTTGTTCATGACCTTGGGGCTGGCGTGGTTGACCGAGCATGCGGGCTTGTCGATGGCGATGGGTTCCTTCTTGGCAGGCATGTTGATTGCTGAAACCGATTTCAAACAACGGGTCGAGGACGACATACGGCCTTTCCATGACGTGCTGCTTGGATTGTTTTTCATCACCATCGGAATGAAGCTGGATTGGCAGGTGTTACAGATCCAGTGGCCTTGGGTACTGGTCCTGACCGTGATTCCGGTGGTGGTCAAGGCGATGTTGATTGGCATCTTGGCCTATGCCAGCGGAGCCAGCAACGGTGTGGCTGCACGCACAGGTATTTATCTTGCGCAGGCTGGTGAGTTTGGTTTTGTCCTCTTGACATTGGGCTTGGACCAGTCCTTGATTGACCCACGGTGGTCCAACCCGGTGCTGGCCGCCATGGTTTTGTCCATGCTGCTCTCGCCACTGCTGATCCAGCATGCTGACCGCTTGATCTACCGGTTTTCGCCAGACGATTGGTTGGCCCAGTCGTTGCAAATCACCACTGTTGCCAAGCACGCCATCAGCATCGATCACCATGTGATTGTTTGTGGCTTTGGCAACACGGGTCGAAGCCTTTCACAGTTGTTGGAAAGGAATGGTATTTCCTATATCGCATTGGATGTCAATGCGGAAGTGGTCAAGGCAGGTGTGTTGGCGGGGCACCATGTCGAAGTGGGGGACTCTTCGCAGTTGTCCTATTTGATGTCTGCCGGTTTGGCCAGGGCCTCGGCAGTGGTGATCAGTTTTGACGACACCCTGGCATCCCTGAAAGTGCTGGAGTGGGTGAAGTTGCATGTTCCCCATGTGCCGGTGGTGGTGCGCACCCGTGATGACCATGACACGAACTTGCTGAAGACGGCTGGTGCCAGCGAAGTGATTCCCGATGCCTTTGAAGTGAGCTTGAGTTTGGCCACCCAAACCTTGACCCGGCTCGGTTTTGCCGAACAACAACTTCGTCTGCTGGTGTCGGAGCAACGCCGCACGCAATACGCTGGCTTGAAAGATGCCCCAAAATAACGGGGTTTGATGTTCATTTTTTTACTTTTCATGCCGATACTAGGATGCGCTTCTCGTTTTGCTGAGTGGGTAGCTGGATAGAAACATCCTTCAATGCATGCAAAACCGCTGAAAAAATGTGTTTGAGATAAACAAAAAGGTGTCGTCATGTCTGAAAAAATATTCCATTCCATTTCATCGCAGCTGGCCCCCTGTGCCTGTTGCACTCCGCCTGTTTCGGGCGGAACAGCCGGCTTAGGCCGTCGCAACTTTCTGGGTTGGGGTGCGGCAGGCGCTTTGGCAGGTGGTTTGTCCTTGGTGGGTGCACCGTCTGCTTGGGCTGCCAGTGGCCATTACGAATCCATGTTGGTCAACTGCATTGACCCCCGTTTCACCACCTTGAGTTGGCAGTACATGGGCCTGATACAAGGGGTGAGTCGGGACAAGCTGGAAGATAACTACAGCCAATTTGTGATGGCTGGCGGCCCCATCGGTGCGGTTCATCCCAAGTTTGAAGCTTGGCACAAGACATACTGGGACAACCTGGACATCACCGTCTCTTTGCACCATATCAAGCGTGTGGTGGGCCTGAGCCACCGTGACTGCGGTGCAGCCAAGCTGGCTTTTGGTGAAGCGGCAGTGGCCAACAAAGAGAGCGAATCACAAGCCCATGCTGAGGCATTGGCCATGTTCAGAGAGGCCGTTAAAAAGCGCCATCCCAAGTTGAGTGTCATCACCGGGGTGATGGACACCAATGGCAAAGTTGATCTGATGGGTTGACGCTCAGAGCTGGTCTAGGAAGGCCAGCAACAGGTGGTTGACCGCCTCCGCCTGTTCTTGCTGAACCCAGTGGCCGGCACCGGGCAGCAAATGACACAGCCGCATGTCCGCGCATGCGGCTGTTTGCATTTTCTCGACAGCCCCGGGGAATTGGTAGACCCCCCAATCGGCTTCGCCTGCGATAAAGGCACTGGGCACTTCGATGCGTTGTCCGCCATACCTTGCCAATTCACCAAAGCATGCTTTGTCCGTGGCGCAGCGGTACCACTGCAAGCCACCTTGGAAGCCGCGCTGTTGGTACGCCTGCACATAGACGTCCAGGTCGCTGTCGGGCAGCCATTGACAAGCTTCTATCTGGGCTTGGGATGGCATGAACGGGGCAACCGCTTGTGCCATCGTGGCATGGCCCGGCATCACGTAGTAGTGGGGGAGGGCTGCCAGCACATCCGCACGCCAAGCGCTCAAGGGGCGGGGATGGTTTTCAGCCCAATCAGCGCTTTTCACATGGTAGTAGGCTCTTAAAAAATCGTGCAAACCTTGGCTGGCGAGCCACATGTCCTGGTTGGCTTGCGGCCCTGCGTAATACCACTGGTAATGTTGGCGGGGGGGCCGAAGTTGCCCCAAAGCGTGCACTTCGTTGGTCAGTGCGTCATGGACGGATGCCCAATCCTGGGCATTGGGCGGGCCAGCGAAGGGGGCGCTCATCAGCATGACTGCACGAAACACCTCTGGACGCGTCAGCGCGGCCCAGGCCGCCACTGGCGAACCAAAGTCATGTCCCACCACTGCATGCACGTGGTTGATCTGCAAGTTCTCCAGCAAGTCCAACAGGTCTTGCACCAAATGCAACATGCTGCTGGCCTGCCAGTCACCCATGAAACGGTCATCGCTGCCTGTGGTGCTGCCGTAACCGCGCTGGTCAGGTGCAATCACATGGAACCCAGCATCGGCCAGGGCTGTCAATTGGTGTCGCCAACTGAAGGCCAACTCGGGGAACCCATGCAACAGAAGCACCGTTGGCCGATTGGGATCGCCTGCTTGCAAAAAATGCATTTGCAGGCCATGGGCAGTGGTGGTGAAGCGAGACTGAACGCCTGGCGGCAAGGGCAAGGGCGTGGGTGTGGGTGTCTTTGGTGCCATGTGCAAATCAGGCGCTGGCAATGGCGTTGTCAAAGCGCAGCGGCAAATGACGCAGCCGCTGTCCGGTCAAAGCAAACACCGCGTTGGCGATCGCTGGCGCAATCGGCGGTGTGCCGGGCTCGCCCACGCCTTGAGGGTGGGCATCGCTTGGCACGATATGTGTTTCCACCACTGGCGCCTGGTCGATGCGCAGCAAAGGGTAATCATGAAAATTGCTCTGCTGCACCTGGCCCTTTTCAAAACGGATGTTGCCCCACAAGGCAGCGCTCAGACCCATCATGACCGACCCTTCCATTTGCTGGGCAATGCTGTCGGGGTTGATGGCGGTGCCGCAATCGATGGCGCAGACCACACGGTGCACACGAATCTGATTGGCATTCACGGACACCTCGGCCACTTGGGCCACGATCGAACCAAACGACTCGTGCATGGCCAGGCCCCACGCGCGGCCTTGCTGTTGCGCAGCTGTGGGCACGGGGCCCATGCCAGCTTTGTCAGCGGCCATTTGCAACACGCGCGCGTGGCGCGGGTGGTTTTTCAGCATGGACAAACGAAACGTGAGGGGGTGTTGACCTGTGGCATGGGCCACTTCATCGACAAAACTTTCCTTGAAAAAAGCCTGGTGCGAATGACCCACAGAGCGCCATGAGCCGATGGGGATGGGCAGGTCAATCGCGGTGTGACTGATCTTTGCATGGGGCCATTCATAGGCTTGGTCAAATGCGCCTTCTGCCGTTGTTTTGTCCGGGCCAGCGCCTGGCAGGTCCAGCATGCGGCGAATGAATTGGGGGGCAATCGCTTGGCTGCTGGCGTGATTGAGCCAGGCCAGCACCTGTCCTTTCTCATCCAAGCCGGCTTGGTAGCGGCTCACACAAGCCGGACGGTAGAAATCGTGTTGCATGTCTTGGCTGCGGTCCCACAACATTTGCACGGGTTTGCCCTCGCAAGCCAGTGCAATTTGCGCGGCTTGTGCGATGTAGTCCAGCTCCAGCCGCCTGCCCAGGCCAGTCCCCAACAGCGGCAAGAGCAGGCTCACTTTGTCCTTGGGGATGCCCAAGATCTCAGCGACCACATGGCGAGCAGCACCTGGTATTTGGCTGGGTGCCCAGACAGTGGCTGCGCCGTCCTTGAACCACACGGTGCAGTTCATCGGCTCCATGGTGGCGTGTGCCAAGTAAGGTGCGCTGTATTCAGCGGTGATTTTTTTGGCTGCAGACGCGAACACTTGTGTGGCGTTGCCATGCTCAAAATAGGTGTGAGCGTCAGCGCTGTCCAAGCCCTGGCGCAAAGCTTTGTCAATGGTTTCACTGCCCCACATGGCCGCGACACCCGTGCCCCATTCAGCCCGGACCACACGCAATGCTTTCATGGCTTGGAAGGTGGACTTGGCCACCACCGCCACACCCCCGCTGGCCCCTTTGGTGGGGGCGATCGCCACGACTTTTTCAACGCCCGGCATGGCACTGGCTTGGCTGGCATCCATGCTGATGAGTGGTGCGCCGACCTCGGGGTTCATGCGCACACAGGCGAACACCAAGCCTTCTGGGCGGTAGTCCATGCCGTACTTTGCCGAGCCGTCCACTTTGCTCATGCCTTCGATGCGAGGCATGGCTTTGCCAATGAATCTGAACTGCGCTGGGGTTTTCAACACCACTTGTTTGGGCGCTGCTTGTTGGGCAGCCAGGGCAGCTAGTTCACCGAAACGCGCTGACCGCCCACTGCTGTGGCTCACCACGCCTGCATTGACCTGGCATTCACTCGCAGACACCTGCCACTGCTGGGCAGCAGCGGCAATCAACATGGCCCGCGCACTCGCACCTGCTTCGCGCATGGGCAACCAAAGGTCTTTGATGCTGGAGGATCCCCCGGTGGCGACCAGACCGATTTCGCGCATGGCTTTATGGGTCATGAACTGGGCGAACTGTTTCAGTTTGCCGTGGTCGTCGGGGTGAAAGGGCAGGCCATCGGCAGCGACCACTTGGTTGTTGTAGATGTTGTCAAAGTTGGAGGACTCGAGGGTGATTTGGTCCCAGCGGGCATCGAGTTCGTCCGCCAACAACATCGCCAAACCGGTGAACACCCCTTGCCCCATCTCGGACTTGCTCATCACGATGCTCACCGTGTCGTCCTCTGCGATGCGCACCCAGCCATTGAGGGCGGTCTTGCCATGCTCGGGGGCCAAAGGCGAAGCGGGGTTCAAGCGTTGGCGGGGCGGCAACATGCTCCACCCCACCACCAAAGCACCGGTGCCTGCTGCAATGGCGCCCAATATGTGTCTGCGTTTCATGATGTTCCTCGTGCTGGGGTTTGTCGAAGCTGGCTGCTGTCACCGCTTGCGCCTAACCATAACTGGAAAAGACGCGCATTCCCATGGGCAGCAGGCAAGTGACTGGTACAGCCTGGCTGGCGCTCATCCCAACCGTCGTTGCACCTTGTGAGTGCATGAAATGCCTCACGATGGTGCATTTCATAGAATGCACTTTTTAGGTGCATAATGAGTGGCCAAGAAAATGCGGTTGCCTGCATGGAAAAGGGGTATTTTGATCACGAAATCGCCTGGTCTGGCTGCTGAAATCGATCTTTTTGAACTTTCCGGTGGGCGGGGTGTGCGTGGCACAAAAGATGCAAGACAATGTTCATCTCTGATTTTCAAACCAACCTCTCCAGGAGAAATTGATGGCCAAGACCGTCGCCGACGTCATGAAGGACGTCAAGGAACACGAAATCAAGTTTGTTGATTTTCGTTTTACCGATACCCGTGGCAAAGAACAGCACGTGAGTGTGCCCATTTCCCACTTCGATGAAAGCAAATTCACCGACGGCCATGCATTTGACGGTTCTTCCATTGCCGGCTGGAAAGGCATCGAAGCCTCTGACATGTTGCTCATGCCAGATGCGAACACCGCGTTCTTGGACCCTTTCTTTCAAGAGCCTACCCTGGTCCTGTCTTGCGACGTGCTCGAGCCCGGCGATGGTAAATCCTATGACCGCGACCCACGCTCGATTGCCAAGCGCGCAGAAGCCTATTTGAAATCCTCTGGCTTGGGCGACACCGCCTATTTCGGACCAGAGCCAGAGTTCTTCATCTTTGACAACGTGCAGTGGGGCAATGAAATGTCCGGCGCGTTTTTCAAGATCGACGAATACGAAGCCCCTTGGAACAGCAGCGCCAAAATCGAAGGCGGCAACCGCGGCCACCGTCCCACTGTCAAGGGCGGCTATTTCCCCGTGCCACCCGTGGACAGCACACAAGACTTGCGTGCCGAAATGGTCATGATCCTCGAAGAAATGGGTATCCCTGTGGAAGTGTTCCACCACGAAGTGGCGGGCGCTGGTCAAAACGAAATCGGCACCAAGTTCAGCACCTTGGTTGAGCGCGCCGACTGGACCCAAAAACTGAAATACGTGGTGTGGAACGTGGCCAATGCCTACGGCAAAACAGCCACCTTCATGCCCAAGCCACTGGTTGGCGACAACGGTTCAGGCATGCACGTTCACCAGTCCATCTGGAAGGATGGCAAGAACTTGTTTGCAGGTAAAGGCTACGCTGGCTTGAGCGACACCGCCTTGTTCTACATCGGCGGCATCATCAAGCACGCCCGTGCCTTGAACGCCATCACCAATCCCACCACCAACAGCTACAAGCGTTTGGTGCCAGGTTTTGAAGCCCCTGTGAAGTTGGCTTACTCCAGCCGCAACCGTTCTGCGTCGATCCGTATCCCTCACGTGGCGTCTGACAAAGGCCGTCGCATCGAGGCACGTTTCCCTGACCCCATGGCCAACCCCTACCTGTGCTTCTCAGCCTTGTTGATGGCTGGCTTGGACGGCATCGAGAACAAGATCCACCCCGGTGAAGCCGCGACCAAAGACCTGTACCACTTGCCCCCAGAGGAGGACGCATTGGTCCCAACCGTGTGCCACAGCTTGGACCAAGCTTTGGAGCACTTGGACAAAGGCCGTGCCTTCTTGACCAAAGGTGGCGTGTTCACTGACAGCATGATCGATGCCTACATCGACCTCAAAATGCAAGAAGTCACCCGCTTCCGTCAGGCGGTTCACCCTGTCGAATACGACATGTACTACTCACTCTGAGCCTCGGCTTGGGACACACGTGCAAGCCAGTCATGTCTTGCGCGCCAAGGGCGGCCTCCTGGCCGCCCTTTTTTTGGGGACGTGAATTCAACGAGAACAGGCGCGTATGAAGCATATTTTGTTGATGGCGTGTTTTGGCACAGCGGGTTGGGCGATGGCACAAAACAACACGGATTCAGTTTGGCGATGTGGCAACGAATACACCAACCAACCCAAACCGGGCATGGCCTGCACACGCGTGCCTGTTCAGTCTGATGTCATCAGCACCCAACCGCGCTCATTCCGCGCGGTGCCACAGACCAGCCCAGCCATGCCCAACACCACTGTGGTCGTGCCCGTGCCGCCCCGCATGGATGTAGGCCAACAACGCACCAGAGACCAACATGCCCAACAAATTCTCTTGGATGAGTTGAAAAAATTGCAGCAACGCTGCCTGCAACTGGCGGCCCAAAGCACGGAATTGGTGCGCTGCCGTGCCGATGAGGCCGCATTGCGCCGCGAATTGGCGCGGTTGCCCTGAGATGGAACATGCCTGAAAACCGATTCGCTGCATTTGACCAATTGGCCACCTTGGTCTTGGTGGTCAAAGCCGATAACCGGGTATTGTTTGCCAATGCTTCCTTTGAAGATGTCATGGGCTTGTCGCGCCGCAGTGTGCAAGATGCAGATGCACCGGGCTTGTTTGTGGATGAAGCCAGTCTGCTGCAAGCCATGGAAGGCGCCAGACGGCATGACTTTTCAGCCCTGCGCTTTGATGACCAGCTCAAGCGGCCAGGGTCAGAGGCTTTCCCAGTCCATGTGGTGGTGGCCCCCGGCGATCAACCGGGTGAAGTCTTGATCGAGCTGCTGCCTCAAGAAACCCAGAGCCGGCAAGACCGCGAAGAGCGACAGTTGGAGCACGCCCAGGCGAACAAAGAGCTGATTCGCAATCTCGCGCATGAGATCAAAAATCCCTTGGGTGGTATCCGAGGCGCGGCCCAACTGTTGCAGCTTGAGCTCGAAACCCGCAGCGATCTGACCGAGTACACCCAGGTGATCGTGCGCGAAGCCGATCGCTTGCAAACCCTGGTAGACCGGTTGCTGGCGCCCCACCGACGGCCCCATGTCGTGGGCAATGTCAATATCCACGAGGTGTGTGAACGTGTTCGCACCCTGATCCTGGCTGAGTTCCCCAAGGGCTTGCAGGTGCGTCGTGACTATGACATCTCCTTGCCGGAGTTTCGCGGTGATGTTGAACAGCTGATTCAGGCGGTGCTCAATATCGCGCATAACGCCGCGCAAGCGCTGATGGACAGGATGTCAGTGGGAGACGCTGAAATCATTTTGTGTACCCGCATCGCCCGCCAAGTGACTTTCGTGAAACAGCGCTACAGATTGGCACTGGAATTGCATGTCATTGACAACGGACCGGGTATCCCGGAAGAGATCAAAGACCGTTTGTTTCATCCCTTGGTATCGGGCCGCGATGGCGGATCGGGCTTGGGTTTGAACTTGGCTCAGACCTTTGTGCAACAGCACCAAGGTTTGATCGAATGTGAAAGTCAACCTGGGCGCACGGATTTCAAAATTTTGATTCCCTTGCATTGAAAACCGCATGAGCGAGATGCGCAAGACAGAAGGGTAATGTACTGTGATGAAACCGATTTGGATCGTAGATGATGACCAGTCCATCCGTTTTGTACTGGAAAAGGCATTGATGCGCGAAGGCTTGCCCACCCGCAGCTTCACCCACCCGCGTGAAGTGGTGCAAGCCTTAGACAACCTGACCGCAGAAGACAGCCCGCAGGTATTGGTCAGCGACATTCGGATGCCAGGGGGATCTGGATTGGATTTGCTCGCCCAGGTCAAAGAACGAATGCCAGGCCTGCCGGTCATCATCATGACCGCTTATTCGGATTTGGACAGCGCGGTGTCTGCGTTTCAAGGCGGTGCGTTTGAGTACCTGCCCAAACCCTTTGATTTGACCAAGGCCATCGAACTGATTCGCCGTGCGGTGGAAGAAAGCCAGCGCGAGGCGGTGGGCGCGGTGGATGTGGACAGCACGCCTGAAATGCTGGGCCAAGCGCCCGCCATGCAAGACGTGTTCCGTGCGATTGGTCGCTTGAGCCAAAGCAATGTCACCGTGATGATCACCGGTGAATCGGGTTCGGGCAAGGAGTTGGTCGCCCGTGCACTTCACAAGCATTCCCAGCGCGCCAGTGGACCGTTTGTCGCGATCAACACCGCTGCGATTCCCAAAGATTTGTTGGAAAGCGAGTTGTTCGGCCATGAGCGTGGCGCATTCACCGGGGCCCAAACCATGCGCCGTGGGCGTTTTGAACAGGCCGATGGCGGCACTTTGTTTTTGGACGAAATAGGCGACATGCCATTTGACTTGCAAACCCGATTACTGCGTGTCTTGAGCGATGGCAGTTTCTACCGTGTCGGTGGTCACAGCGCGATCAAATCGAATGTGCGCGTGATTGCAGCGACTCACCAAGATTTGGAACAGCGGGTCAAGGAAGGCATTTTTCGCGAAGACTTGTTTCACCGCTTGAACGTCATTCGTTTGCGCTTGCCCCCTTTGCGTGAACGCCGCGAGGACATTCCTGTGCTGACGCGGCATTTTTTACAGCACAGTGCGCAGCAGTTGGGTGTGGAGGCCAAGCGAATGTCGGCATCAGCCATGGAGCTGCTGCAAAATTTTGCCTTTCCTGGCAATGTGCGCCAGTTGGAAAACATTTGTCATTGGCTCACGGTCATGGCGCCAGCTCAAGCGATTGAGCCCAAGGATTTGCCCCCTGAGATGTTGCAACCTGTCGACTTGGACACCTTTGCCGACCATGCAGTTCACAGCCCGCCGGTCGTCCGATTCGTCAGAGGCAATGAGGGTTATGGCCATGCCGGGGCCAACCCACCCGTGGCGCCAAGTGCATCAGGCGAAGATTGGCAAGGGGGGTTAGAAGCCCAGGCCATGGCCTTGTTGACAGCCGGGCGCACCGACGTCTGGGAGGCGTTGACCAAGCGGTTTGAGGCCACCTTGATTCAAACCGCGCTGGCCCACACCCGTGGTCGACGCATCGATGCTGCACACAAGCTGGGCATTGGTCGCAACACCATCACCCGGAAAATCCAAGAGCTTGGTTTGGAATAAACACGCACAGCCAATCAGATGGTGTGATGATGCCGCTCAAGCCAGTGTGACCACGACTGGCGTATGGTCACTGGGGCGTTCGTTTTTGCGAGGCAGTTTGTCAATCACGCATGCCGTGGTGATGGGTTTGAGCAGATCGGAGACCAAAACATGGTCGATTCGTAACCCGCGGTTTCTTCTGAAGGCAAAGTCGCGGTAATCCCACCAGGAATAACTTTTCGGGGCCTGCTCAAACAAGCGGAAAGCATCGTGCAGGCCCAAATCCAGCAAGGCTTTGAAGTGGGCGCGTTCTGCGTCGGTGCAATGAATGGTCCCTGCCAATGCGACCGGGTCCCAAACATCCTGGTCATCCCAGGTGATGTTGTAGTCCCCCATCAATACAAGCTTGGGGTGTCGTTTGAGCTCGTCTTCGATGAAGGTTCGCAGCGCAGTCAGCCATGCCATTTTGTAGGTAAATTTGTCGCTGTCAGGTGCTTGCCCATTGGGAAAATAGGCGCCCACCACCCGCACGCCATGGACTGTTGCGGTGATGACGCGTGCCATGTCGTCAGCGAAACCGGGGATGTTGTGCACCACATCCTCTAACGCGTGTTTGGCAATCAATGCCACGCCGTTGTAGGTTTTTTGTCCAAAAAAAGCCACTTGGTAACCCGCCGCTTCAATCTCGGCGACAGGGAATTTATCGTCGGTGGTTTTGGTTTCTTGCAAGGCCAGCACATCCACACCGCCGTGTTCGTTTTGTGCCGACAACCAATCCAACACTTGCGGTAGCCGAACGGTGAGCGAATTGACGTTCCAGGTGGCGAGTTTCATGGTTGGCGCTCCAAAGTCACCAGGCTGTAGCCCATACCTTGTGCCGAGGTGTGGGATGTTCGGCTGACCTCATGCCAGTCTGTGCCGAGCGCAGGTGCAAACGCATCTCCCTCAAACTCTGCATGGATTTCAGTGACCACCACTTGGCTGGCCAAGGGCAAGGCCTGGGCATAAATTTGAGCGCCACCCATGACCCACACCAACTGATTGGCAGGGAATAAAGCCAGTGCTGCCTGCACCGAATTCACCACTTCAGCACCCTCAGCAGCGTAGTCGGACTGGCGTGACACCACCACATTGCGACGACCTGGCAGCGGTCTGAACGCAGCAGGGATCGATTCCCAAGTTACCCGTCCCATCACCACTGGTTGGCCCAAAGTGGTGCGTTTGAAATGCGCCAAATCTTCAGGCAAATGCCATGGCATGGTGCCATGGTGGCCAATGACGTTGTTGCGAGCGCGGGCGTAAATCAGGTGCACTGGCATGGCTGTTAAACCGCAACCGGCGCCTTGATGGCGGGGTGGCATTGGTAGTCACGCACCTCGAAGTCTTCAAACTGGTAGTCGAAGATTGAGTCGGGGCGGCGCTTGATGTGCAATGTGGGCGCGGGGAAGGGCGAGCGCGTCAGTTGCAACTCAACTTGCTCGTGGTGGTTGCTGTAGATATGGCAGTCGCCGCCAGTCCAGATGAATTCGCCCACCTCCAAGTCACATTGCTGCGCCACCATGTGGGTGAGCAGCGCGTAGCTGGCAATGTTGAACGGCACGCCCAAGAAAATATCCGCACTGCGTTGGTAAAGCTGACAACTCAGTTGGCCCTTGCCGCCGGGTTGGGTGGGTGGTGCCACATAAAACTGAAAGAAAGCGTGGCAGGGCATCAGCGCCATCTTGGAGAGGTCGGCCACATTCCAAGCGCTCACGATGATGCGGCGTGAATCGGGGTTGCTCTTCAAGGTCTTGATGACCTCGGTGATTTGGTCGATGTGCCCACCCTCGGGCGTGGGCCAGCTGCGCCACTGCACGCCATACACCGGCCCCAAGTCGCCGTCTGCTCGTGCCCATTCGTCCCAAATGGTGCAGCCGCGCTCGGTCAGCCAGTTGTTGTTGCTCGAGCCAGTGAGGAACCACAGCAGCTCAACGATGATGGATTTCAGGTGCACCTTTTTGGTGGTGATCAGTGGAAAACCTTGGCGCAAATTGAAACGCATTTGGTGGCCAAACACGCTGCGCGTACCGGTGCCGGTGCGGTCTGACTTTTCAACACCATGGGTGTAGACATGGCGCATGAAATCTTCATAAGGTGTCGGGATGGGGTGAGGGTGGGTTGGCGAGCTCATGGGCATGAGTTTAGAGCGTTCGGCACCCTTGATTCGCGCAGGCCGCCGGTCAGGCAAACCCAAGAGCCTTACTGGGGCAGGGCCCTTTCAATGGCTTGCCCCAGCTCAATCACCGCCAGCGCATAGTAGCTACTGCGGTTGTAGCGGGTCACCACGAAGAAGTTGTCGGTCCCTGCCACATAGCTGGGTGGTTCACCACCGTTGTGCAATTCAACCAATGCCAAGGCCCCGCTGAACTGCCGCCCTGCCTGGGACAGTCCCACCTTCTTTTCAAGCAGATGTTCCACCGACCAGGAGGGCACGATGTCCGGTGCCAGCAAAGCGTTCAATTCACCGCCATCGGCCTGAACATCGACCTCGAAATGCGTGGGCATGCCGGTTTGCCAGCCATAGGCTTGGAAATAATGCGCAATCGAGCCAATCGCGTCAGCTGGACTCTGGCTCAAGTTGATCTGGCCATCTTGGTCAAAGTCGACTGCGAATTTATCGATGCTCGAAGGCATGAACTGGGGCCACCCGCTGGCGCCAGCGTAACTGCCCAGTTGGTTTTTCAGACTGGGGTTTTTCCAGCGTTGTTGCAGGAAATAGCCCAGTTCATTTTTGAAAAATGCACGACGCTCCTCGGCTTGTCGGTGTTCTGGTGGAAAAGACAGGCTGAGTGTGGCCAACACATCCAGCACCTTGAATTGCCCTTGATGCTGACCAAAGTAAGTCTCTACACCCAAAATGCCCACAATGTATTGAGCAGGTACGCCATAGGTTCGCTCTGCGCGGGCAAGCGTCTCAGCATGCGATTGCCAAAACTGGACCCCGGCTTGTGTTCGCTGGGGGTCCAAAAAGCGAGCGCGGTAGGCCCCCCAGTTTTTAGCTGTGGGCAGTGCTGCGGGCATGATCATTTTTTGCACTTGCGGCAGCAAGCGCGCGCTGGCAATTTGTTGCTGAACCCATCCCTTGGGCATGCTGCGTTGTTGCGCCAATTCGGCAGCCAAGCGTTTGACCGAAGCGGTGTTGCCAAAAGGCTTGCCAACGATGCGCTTGGATCGCGGGTGTTTAGGGGGGTGCTTGGCGGTGGACTTTTTCAGCGCTTTTTTCGGGGGTGGCGGCTCCACTGCTTTGGCTTCGGGTGCCGCCCCCAGCAGCAACGCCAAACTGATCCAAACGGAAAACAACAAGACGATGAATGGGGAAGACCTGTGTGTGTTGTGCATGGGCGATGAGTTTAGCCAAGCCTCACGCCAAGGGCAGCGCACGCTGCGTGTTAAGCTGATTTCTGTATGGAATTACCCAACGCATTCGCGCTCACATCGCTGCAAGGCGGACTGGTGGTTAAGGTTCTTTATGAACTGGTGTGGCTGCTGGTGGCTTTGTCTGCGTCATGGTTCTTGACCAAACAACTCAGCCGCCAAGCCAATGCCGACTCCATTTTGTTTGGACGACACCTGTTGGATGGCTTGTTACTGCCCGCTGTGGCTTTGGCACTGACTTACCTGCTCGACGGTATTTTCTTCAAGCACCAAAGCTTGTTGCTCTTCAAATTTGCCATCCCATTGTTGATGTCCTTGGTGCTGATTCGCTTGTGCGCGCGTGTGCTGCGAGCGGTTTTCCCGACCTCTCCCTTGGCCGCACTGACCGAGCGGCTGATTTCTTGGCTGGCCTGGTTGGTCGCTGTTTTGTGGATCAGCGATTTGCTGCCATTGGTCGCCCATGAGATGGAACAAATCCATGTCAATTTCGGCAAGACCAAATTGGACCTGCGCACCTTGGTCGAAGGCATGTTGTCCTCGGGGCTTGTCTTGGTGTTGGCCCTGTGGGTATCAGCCACGATCGAGCAAAAGGTGTTGAGCCAGACCATGACAGACCTGTCGATGCGTAAAGTGGCTGCCAATGTGTTGCGGGCTTTTCTGCTCTTCGTCGGCTTGCTCTTGGTCTTGTCTGCCGTGGGTGTCGACCTGACTGCTTTGTCGGTATTGGGTGGTGCGTTGGGTGTGGGTTTGGGCTTGGGTTTGCAAAAACTGGCTGCCAATTACATCAGTGGTTTTGTGGTGCTGGTTGAGCGTGCTGTGCGCATCGGTGACCTCATCCGTGTCGATGGGATTGAAGGTGTGGTGACGGACATCAAAACCCGCTACACCCTGATCAGAGATGCCCACGGTCGCGAATCCATCATTCCCAATGAGATGCTGTTGATTCAACGGGTCGACAACTTTTCACTCACACAAACATCGGTGGCTATGCAATGCCCACTGACGGTGGCAGTGGGCAGCGATGTGTCCCAAGTGCAAGCGGTTGTTTGCCACGCGGTCTTGCAGCTAGACCAGGTGTTGCGAGACCCGCCACCGCAAGCCTATTTCACCAGCTTTGCGCATGATGGTTTGGGGTTCACCGTGCATTTTTGGGTGGCCGATCTCCAGCAAGGTAGGCAGTCCGTGTTGTCGGAGGCGAATTCACGCATTTGGGCCGCTTTGGGTGAAGCAGGCATCCATCTTGCCCCGACCAAAGCCTAAAAAAGCACGATCGTTCTAAAAACCGAGTGGATTCGTCTAGAATGACGTTACGTCAACTTGACTGAGACCATTTGCGTCTGTTCATTGACATTTTTGTCCCTCAATTCCCTGGAGAAAACCCATGAAGGCACTGGTCGCGGTCAAGCGCGTGGTGGATTACAACGTCAAAGTTCGGGTCAAGTCGGATCAAACCGGCGTGGACATCGCCAACGTCAAGATGAGCATGAATCCGTTCGACGAAATCGCCGTGGAAGAAGCCGTTCGATTGAAAGAAAAGGGTATTTTGAGCGAGGTGATTGTGGTTTCATGCGGCGTGACGCAATGCCAAGAAACCTTGCGAACCGCCATGGCCATCGGTGCTGACCGCGGTATCTTGGTGGAAACCACCGAGGACTTGCAGCCTTTGGCGGTTGCCAAACTGCTCAAGGCCTTGGCTGACAAAGAACAGCCTGGCCTGGTGATTTTGGGCAAACAAGCGATTGATGACGATTGCAACCAAACCGGCCAGATGCTGGCGGCCTTGGCCGATTGGCCGCAAGCCACGTTCGCCTCCAAAGTAGAGATGGCCGATGGCCACGCCCTCATCACACGCGAAGTCGACGGTGGCTTGGAAACCTTGAAGCTCAGCTTGCCTGCGGTGGTCACCACCGATTTACGCTTGAACGAGCCGCGCTACGTGACATTGCCCAACATCATGAAGGCCAAGAAAAAGCCACTCGACATCTTCAAGCCGGAAGACCTGGGTGTGGATGTCAAACCGCGCATCCATACCCTCAAAGTCAGCGAGCCGCCCAAGCGCAGCGCTGGTATCAAAGTGGCCGATGTGGCCGCGTTGGTAGACAAGCTGAAAAATGAAGCCAAGGTCATCTGACCACTTCGCCATAGACCAAGGACATACACATGACTTCCCTCGTCATCGCCGAACACGATAACCACGCGATCAAACCCGCCACCCTGAACACTGTCACTGCCGCATTGGCCTGTGGCGGCGAGGTTCATGTGTTGGTGGCTGGCAAAGACGCCGCTGCAGCCGCCCAGGCTGCTGCCCAAATGGCAGGCGTTAGCAAAGTCCTGCATGCCGATGCCGATGGCTTCGCCCACGGATTGGCTGAACACATGGCCGCCCAAGTGCTGGCAGTGGCTTCTGGCTATTCGCATATTTTGTTCGCGGCCACGGCCAGCGGCAAAAACATCGCCCCACGCGTGGCTGCCAAGCTCGATGTGGCCCAGGTGAGCGACATCACCAAGGTCGACAGCCCTGACACTTTCGAGCGGCCCATCTACGCCGGCAATGCCATCGCCACGGTGCAAGCCACCGATGCCACCAAGGTCATCACGGTGCGCACCACTGGCTTTGATGCCGCTGCTGCGACTGGCGGCACTGCAACTGTTGAAAGTATCAGTCCGGCCCCTTCGGGTTCACAAAGTCAGTTCATGGGCAGTGAAATCGCCAAGAACGACCGTCCTGAACTCACCGCGGCCAAGGTCATCGTCTCTGGAGGAAGGGCTTTGGGCAGTGCCGAAAAATTTGCTGAAGTCATCACCCCATTGGCAGACAAACTCGGTGCGGCCATGGGTGCCAGCCGCGCTGCGGTGGACGCAGGCTACGCGCCCAACGATTGGCAAGTCGGTCAAACCGGCAAGATCGTGGCCCCGCAGTTGTACGTGGCTTGCGGCATCAGCGGCGCCATTCAGCATCTGGCCGGCATGAAAGACAGCAAAGTCATTGTGGCCATCAACAAAGACCCTGAAGCGCCCATTTTCAGTGTGGCTGACTATGGCTTGGAAGCCGACCTGTTTGTGGCCGTACCCGAATTGGTCGCGGCACTTTGATCGGATGCAAAGGCACCCCCAGCGGTGCCTTTTTCACACCCCCTGATGTTTGGAGATGGAATTGAGCTACACCGCACCCGTGAAAGACATGCTCTTCAACATGCAGCATTTGGCTGCGTTGGAAGAGATCGCCAAAATCCCTGGCTTTGAAGAAGCAGGCATGGAAACCGCCCAAGCCGTTTTGGAAGAATGCGCACGCTTTAACCAAGATGTGGTGGCCCCATTGAATTGGGAAGGCGACAAGCACCCCTCTTCATGGAAAGCCGGTGTGGTCAGCACCACGCCTGGTTTCAAACAAGCCTACAAGCAATTCGCTGAAGGTGGCTGGCAAGGTCTGCAACACCCAGCTGATTTCGGCGGTCAGGGTTTGCCCAAAACCATTGGCGCTGCATGCATTGAAATGCTCAACGCTGCCAACATGAGTTTTGCCTTGTGTCCTTTGCTGACTGACGGCGCGATCGAAGCTTTGCTCACCGCCGGCTCAGACGAATTGAAAGCCACCTACTTGGACAAGCTGGTCAGCGGCGAGTGGACCGGCACCATGAACCTGACTGAGCCGCATGCTGGCTCGGATTTGTCGATGGTGCGTTCGCGCGCCGAGCCCCAAGCCGATGGCACCTACAAGGTGTTTGGCACCAAGATCTACATCACCTACGGCGAGCACGACATGGCTGACAACATCGTGCATTTGGTGTTGGCCCGTGTCTCGGGTGCGCCTGAAGGCGTGAAAGGCATCAGCTTGTTTGTGGTGCCTAAATGCTTGGTCAACTCTGACGGCAGTTTGGGTGCGCGCAACGATGTGCATTGCGTCAGCATTGAGCACAAAATGGGCATCAAAGCCAGCCCGACCGCAGTGCTTCAATACGGTGACCACGGCGGTGCCGTGGGTTTCTTGGTGGGCCAAGAAAACCGTGGCCTCGAGTACATGTTCATCATGATGAACGCTGCCCGCTATGCGGTGGGTGTGCAAGGCATTTCGGTCGCCGACCGCGCCTATCAAAAGGCCACGCAGTACGCCCGTGACCGTGTGCAAAGCCGCCCTGTGGACGGCAGCATCAAGGCCGCTGCGCCGATCATTCACCATCCCGATGTGCGCCGCATGCTGATGACGATGCGTGCTTACACCGAGGGCTGCCGGGCCATGGCATCAGTGGCCGCTGCGGCTTTTGATGCCGCGCACCACCATCCTGACGCGCAAACCCGACAGCAAAACCAAGCCGTCTATGAATACATGGTGCCACTGGTCAAAGGCTTCAGCACCGAGATGAGCCTGGAGGTGACTTCATTGGGTGTGCAAGTGCATGGTGGCATGGGCTTCATCGAGGAAACCGGTGCTGCCCAGTACTACCGCGACGCCAAAATTTTGACCATTTACGAAGGCACCACTGCGATCCAAGCCAACGATTTGGTCGGTCGAAAAACAGCACGCGATGGCGGGCAAACGCCCAAGGCATTGGCCGCACAAATGCTGACCACAGAGGCTGACTTACTGAAGATCGGTACGGTGGATGCGCAAGCCATCGCCAAGCGCCTGTCTGCTGGCCGACAAGCCCTGTTGGACGTGGTTGAATTCATCGTGCAAACTGCCGCGCACAACCCCAATGCAGCCTATGCAGGCAGCGTGCCTTACCTGATGCTCGCCGGCAATGTGTTGGCTGGTTGGCAAATGGCACGCAGCTTCGTCGTCGCCCATCACGCCATGGGCCAAGGTGATGATGGCTTCATGCAAGCCAAGATGGCCACGGCGCGTTTTTATGCTGACCATATCCTCAGCAAAGCCACAGGGATCCGTGACAGCATCGTTGAAGGTGCAGACAGCGTGACGGCCATGGCCTTGGATGCTTTTTAACCAGATGCGGCGACGCTGAATTAACCCTTGCTTGCCTGCGGTTAATGACCCGTTTGAGCGTTGTTTCGCTTTTGGGAAATTTTCACAACATGAGGTTTCATAGTACTTCTACTGAGGCCTTTGAAAATTCGCCCAGCAAATAATGAATTCGGAATCAAAAACGGTTCTGGCACTCCTCGATGGGTGCTTGGCTGGGATGGATTTCTAAAGTCTGAAACAACTTTTGGTGACACTTCAGTAAAGAGTTCACCGCTCATACAAAACGGAGATTGCATGAAATTCAAAACAACAATTAAGTCAGGAATGATCGCTGCAGGTATTGCTGCGACTGGACTGATGGGAGCTCAGTCTGCGTTGGCACTCAATGTCACGGCTGAGGTTTTTCAAGCGGCAAAAGACCCATGGGACATGGCCTTCTTGCAAGACGGCACCATGTTTTTCACTGAAAAGTGTGGTGGTTTGTCCGTTCGCATGACCTCTGGCAGCGTGAATAAATTGCTCGGTGTTGGCGGTAGCTCAGGTTATGCAGCCACCAAAAACGACTTGTTCTGTGATGGACAAGCCGGTGTGCAAGGTGTGGCCGTGGACCCTGATTTCGCTAAGAACGGCTATGTCTACCTGTACTCCAGCTCCAAAGGCAGCAACCGTACCTATGGCGGCTACAACAACATCTTGATGCGCATGAAAGTGAACTCTTCACTCAACGGCGTTTCCGACATCACCGAAATCATCAACGACCTCGGCTACAAGCCCATGAAATCCAACCACCCCTTTGGTGGACCTGGTGCGCACAACGGTGGCCGCGTTCGCTTTGGACCTGACGGTTTCTTGTATGTGACGATTGGTGACAACCACAACGGTGCTGGCCCACAAAGCCCAACCGAGCTGCGCGGCAAGTTGCTTCGCGTCGACCGTGACGGCAAGGCTGCTGCTGGCAATAAACCACCAGCTGGCTTTGACAAGCGCATCTACGCTTATGGCTTCCGTAACCCACAAGGCATTGCATTCCGTCCAGGCTCTGGCGATCTTTATTTGTCTGAAAACGGCCCATGGCACAGCGATGAAGTGACCAAAGTTGTCAACGGTGGCAACGGCGGTTGGGATCCACGTGACAATGTGAACGGTCGTCCAGCATGTCCAGATGGCTACTGCGGCTACTCACCCAATCAAATGGGCGCATTGCCACAAAAAGAGCGTGCTGCGTTCATGCCCATGACCGACTTGAAGGCATACCCCAACGCCATGAAACCAGCCTATAACAACAACGGCTTGTCACAAGGTATGTGTGGCAGCGTGTTCTTGGTTGGCAAACAGTGGAAAGAATGGGAAGGCCGTTTGGCTGTGGGTTACGCCGGTATTGGTATCCACGGCACAGCCACGGGCAACCGTATCGACATTCTTGACATTGCCAAGGATGGTTCATCTGCCAAGAAAGAAGAGTTGCTGTGGCCTACTTTTGCCGGTCGCTTCCGTCACCTCTCATTGGGCCCAGATGGCGCGTTGTATGTTGCCGATGAAGCCAGTGGCAACATCTACCGTGTGACACCTGCGAAGTGATGTCTGTTTGGTAATCCTTGGAAACGCGCTGCATTCATTGCAGCGCGTTTTTTTCATTCCCTGAATCACACACAGGTGATTCGATGATTTTGTTGACTGCACCCAAGTGCCCGATTGAGTATTGAACATGTATTTTTCTCGTTTATCTTTGACTTCATTTCATCCCACCCCAATCACAGGTCTGGCGATGCTGCTGGGCATGCTGATGCTGACCCAACCCGCGCGTGCCGACACAGAGCAATTGAAAAAATTGATGCAAGCCAATAATTGCATGGCTTGCCACCAAATTGACAAGCGTAAATACGGACCTCAGTTTGACGAGATCCACACAAAATATTCGGCGGATGCTGCTTCAATCAGCAAGTTGGCCGTCAAAATCAAAGCAGGTGGCTCGGGTGTTTGGGGCGAGGACATCATGCCGCCTCAGCCTCAGGTCTCCGATGCTGATGCCAAGCGCATGGCTGAGTTGATACTCGCACTCAAGCCTGCGAAGTGATCTGAGCTGTCTGGTGTGCAAGCAAAGACTGGATCGACGATGCCAGTCTGATGCTTGCTCCGCCGTGGGCGATGGGCGTCAGATCACTTGATGCCGTTGCGCGTAATGCACCATGGATGCGGGCGTGTCCAAAAACAATTTTCTCTTGATGGCGGTTTGGTAGTTGTTGATCGTCTTTTCGGACAAGTTCAAGATGACCGCGCATTCGGGAATCGATTTGCCCTGTGCCAGCAATCGAAATGTTTCAAATTCGGAAGTTGAGAGGGATTCAAGCAAATCCTCTTCTTTGCCGAAGATACTCACGAACTGCTGGATTTTGCTTTCATGACACATGAAAACCTCGCCGTTGCTGACGGCCAAAATGGCATCCAACACGCAATCCGGTGAGGATGCTTTGCTCACAAAGCCTTTGGCACCTTTGCTAAACACCAGGTTGACCATTTGAATGCTGTCGTAAAAAGAGCAAATGATGATCTTTTGTTCGGCATCCCTGGCGATGGCTTTTTCTAAAAATTTCAAACCCGATATGCCCTTCATGGACAGGTCGCTGATGACGATGTCTGGCTTTTGTTCAAGCAACAATGCATAGCCGGACTCACCAGAACTCGCCATGCCGCAGATTGCAAATGCCGGATGCGAATTGATCAACCTCGCATATCCTTCTCTGACGATGGCATGGTCGTCAATGACAAGCACCTTGATCATCATGTTCCCTGAAATTGAATCACTTTATGGGAATTTGAATGGGCCTGCATTTATTTGTAAATGACCCGATCGGCCATAAGTTTTTGGCCTGCCACCGTCGCCAACTCGCGAGCGCATATGATTTGTTGTTTCAAGGCGCTTGGCCTGATGCAAAACATTTTTATTAGGAGACATCCATGTCCAAACTCCCGCCAGTTTTGAGCTCATTGACTTTTCCGGTCATTGGCTCGCCGCTCTTCATCATCAGCACACCCAAGTTGGTGATTGCCCAGTGCATTTCAGGGGTGGTGGGTTCCATGCCTGCGCTCAATGCCCGACCCGCGGCCCAGCTGGAAGATTGGTTGGCTGAAATCACTGAAACCCTGGCGGCGCACAACAAAGCCCATCCGGATCAACCAGCAGCCCCTTTTGCCATCAATCAAATCGTGCACAAAAGCAATGATCGGTTGGACCATGACATGGCCATGTGCGTGAAATACAAAGTGCCGATCATCATCACTTCCTTGGGTGCCCGGGAAGAAATCAACCAAGCTGCGCACAGCTATGGCGGCGTTGTATTGCATGACATCATCAACAACAAATTTGCTCACAAAGCCATTGAAAAGGGAGCGGATGGTTTGGTTGCCGTGGCTGCGGGTGCAGGCGGACATGCGGGTGTGAAAAGTCCTTTTGCGC